>SXKB01000241.1 GCA_005778215.1 Actinomycetota bacterium
CAGGGCGCCGATACCCTCACGCATGATGTCCCATCCGAGGACCTCCTCGTAGATGTAGGTTAGCTGGATGCGGCCGGCGAACTTAGCAAAGTCGACCGCGACCATCGTGCCGAACCGCTTGGTGACGCCTTGCAGTTCCACCGAACCGCGCTGACCGGGCAGTTCCCGGTCCACGGCCGTGGACGTCGTCGAATCGGTCACCCTGTTCTCCCCCGAGATCTGTTGGGCCGGCGCCCAGTGGTTCGTGCGTTGGGTTGAAAGTGTAGGCACGCACGGTGGGGTGGCTGGACGTCACCCTGTTGGGAAGCCGTTGCACCCACGGAGCGCAACGCTGCCATGGACAGCGGGCCAAAAGCAAGGAAACCGTCTGTGAACAGACGGCGCGGCAACGGATTCAGTTGCGAAGTCGACGCGCGGCATTCAGAATCCGTACCCAATGGACAGAACCGGCACGCAGATCGACCACATCGACCGCTCCATCATCGAGCAGTTGCAGCGAGACGGTCGAGTGCCGTACACCCGGCTCGGGGCGGCCGTCGGGCTGTCGGAGGCCGCCGTGCGCCAACGTGTGCAGCGTCTCACCGATGCCGGCGTGATGCAGGTGGTGGCCGTCACCAACCCGCTCTCGCACGGCAAACGCCGCATGGCGATGATCGGCGTGCGCACCGAGGGACCCACCGACGACATCGCCAAGACCCTGCAGGCGATGCCCGACATCGACTATCTGGTGGTCACCGCCGGCACGTTCGATCTGATGGCCGAAGTGGTGGTGAACGACGACCTCGGTCTGCTCGACCTCACCAACCGCATCCGCCAGGTGCCCGGCGTGCGCAACACCGAGACGTTCATCTACCTCGACCTGGTGAAGCAGACGTTCACCTGGGGCGCGCACTAACCCAGCACGGGCCGGAGCACGAACTTGCTCTCCGTGCGGGCCACGCCCCCGTCGGTCTTCAGCCAGCGAATGAAGTCGTCCAGACCCTCGGCACCTGCGCAGTCGACGATGATGGTGTAGTCGGCCGGGCCGGTGACGTACATGGCCAACTCCACCTCGTCGCGCTGCAGCAGGCGGCGCTCGAACTCGGCGGGGTCGAGGCCGGGCGGCAACGCCGCATCGACCACGGCGCGCACGTCGCGCCCCAACGCCTTGCGGTCGATCTGCGCGGCGTAACCACGGATCACACCACCCGCTTCGAGTCGGCGCACCCGGTCGGCCACCGACGACGGCGCGAGGTGCACGCGATCGGCGAGGTCCTTCCAGCTGATCCGACCCTCGTCACCGAGGATGTCGATGATTCGTCGGTCGATGCGGTCGATCGACGTGGATTCAACGGCCATCATTCCATTCTGTCGGAGAATCAGCCGTTGATCAACGGAATCGACTGGTGGATGATCAGCGCATGATCAACACCGTCGGGGTCCCCAAGGAAATCAAGACCGCAGAGCACCGCGTGGCCATGACGCCCGACGGTGTGCGTGAGTTCGAGCGGCTGGGGGTCGACGTGTTCGTCGAGACCGGCGCAGGCGAGGGTGCCAGCTTCCACGACGACGACTATCGCGCCGCCGGCGCCACCATCGTGCCCACTGCGGCCGATGCGTGGGCGCAGCAGATGGTGGTGAAGGTGAAGGAACCGAAGGAGGAGGAGTTCGGCTTCCTGCGCCCCGATCTCACCCTGTTCACCTACCTCCACCTCGCCGCCTACCCGGGCGTGGCGAAGGCCCTGCTCGACGCCGGCACCACCGGCATCGCGTACGAGACCGTGCAGTTGCCCGGTGGCGCGCTGCCGCTGCTCGCCCCGATGAGCGAGGTGGCCGGCCGGTTGGCCCCGCAGATGGGCGCGCACTATCTCGAGCGCCACAACGGCGGCCGCGGTGTGCTGATGGGCGGCGCCCCCGGCGTGCAGCCCGCCAAGGTCGTGGTGCTCGGTGCCGGCAACGTCGGCTGGCACTCGGCGTGGATCGCCGCCGGCATGGAGGCCGAAGTGGTGCTGTTCGACAAGAACCTCGACCGCCTGCGCTGGGTCGACCAGATCAACAAGGGCCGCATCGTCACCCTCGCCTCGAACCGTGGTGCGCTCGAGCGCAACATCGCCGACGCCGATCTGGTGATCGGTGCCGTGCTCGTGGCAGGCGGACGTGCCCCCGTGGTGGTCACCGACGACATGGTGCGCACGATGAAGAAGGGCGCCGTCATCGTCGACGTCGCGGTGGACCAGGGCGGGTGCATCGAGACCATCCACGAGACCACGCACAACGACCCGGTGTACGAGCTGCACGGCGTACTGCACTACGCCGTCGGCAACATGCCCGGTGCCGTGCCGCACACCAGCACCTACGCGCTCACCAACGCCACGCTCCCGTACCAGCTCGAGGTGGCGCGCCACGGTGTGGCCGAGGCATGCCGCCGCGACGAGGCGTTGTCGCACGGGCTCAACACCGTCGCCGGGCAGGTCACCAACGCACCGGTGGCCGAGTTCCTCGACACGGCGTTCGTGGCACCGCTCGACGCGCTCGCCTGAGCGCGCCTCCAGGGCGTACCGTTCCGCCCATGGCAACCCTCGCTGCTGATCTCGACCTGCCCTTCTACGAAGGCCGCGACGTCGAGCAGATGACCGCACTCCCCGATGGCCACTGGTTGGCCCGCAACTTCTTCGGCTATGCGGTGTGGCACTACGACGACGCCGTCGGCATCCTGCGCGACAAGCGGTGGCACAACGCCGCGGGCCGCATCCCCGAGCTGATGGGCATCACCAACGAGGCGTTCCTCTCGCGGCAGGGCGTCAGCATCCTGAGCGCCGAGGGCGAGATGCACACCCGCCTGCGGCGGCTGGTCGCGCCGGCGTTCTCGCCGCGCTCCGCCGATCGGTTGCGGCCGTTCATGCGCGAGGTCATCAACGATCTGGTCGACACGGTGTCGGCCGCCGGTCGTGCCGACTTCGCCACCGACATCTGCGAGCCCTACCCCATCCCCATCATCTGCGAACTGCTCGGCGCCCCGAAGAGCGACTGGCAGCTGTTCAGCCGATGGGCCAACGACGTGCTGGAGATCTTCTCCCTCGACGTGGTGGAGAAGCTCGACGTCATCATGCGTGCCCAGGAAGAGCTCGACGTCTACACGCGTGCACTCATCGCCGAACGGCGCGACAAGCCGGCCGACGATCTGCTCACCGACCTCATCGCGCAGGAGGAGGCCGGCGACAAGCTGTCGACGGACGAGTTGGTGATGATGGTGAACGCCGTCATCGTCGGCGGCACCGACACCACTCGCAACCAGCTCGGCTGTGCGGTGAACCTGTTCGCCCAGCACCCCGAGCAGTGGGCGCTGTTGGCCGAGCAGCCGGAGCTGGCCCAGCGCGCCGTCGAGGAGTCGATGCGCCACTTCGGCGCAGTGCGCGGCACGGCCCGCTTCGCCAGCGTCGACATCGAGTACAAGGACGTGTTGTTCCCGGCCGGCACCTTCATGGCCGTGGGTCTCGACGAGGCGAACCACGACCCCGCGGTTTTCGACCAGCCCGGCGTGTTCGACATCACGGCACAGAAGGGCGACCAGCCGCAGCTGACCTTCGGCTCGGGCATCCACTACTGCCTCGGTCAGGCGTTGGCACGCGCCGAACTGCAGGAGGCCCTGCCGTTGCTGGCACAGCGCATGCCGAACCTGCGCCTCGACGGCGACACCACGTGGAAGCCCGACGGCGTGGGCATCTTCGGCCCCGCCCACATGCCGAACACGTTCGACCCCGGTCACTGAACCGGCAGCGTGCGGCGCAGGCTCAGGCGCCGATGGCGGCGAACGCCGCGTTCACCAGCGACGAGCCGCGCTCGTCGCCCACCAGGCCACCCTCCATCTTGTTCATCATGTAGGTGATGGTCATCCGGTTGTCGAGATCGTTGATGACCAGCGAGCCACCCCAGCCGCCCCACGCGCACACGCGGCGATCGGGCACGAACGGCATGGCCTCGGTGGCGAGGCCGTAGCCGATGCCGAACTTCGCCGGCACCATCAGCACCAGGTCGACACCTTCGGCCTGCACCTCGAAGATGCGGTCGATGGTGTCCTGACCGAGCAGACGGGTGCCGTTCACCACACCGCCGTTGCTGATGGCACTCTGCGAGATGGCGATCGACCGGGCGTTGCCGTGGCCGTTCGCGGCGCCGATGTCGGCCTGGCGCCACTCCTTGGTCCACGACGCCTCGGCGCCCGGCGCCGGACCCGTGAAGGTCTTCACCGCCACCATCTCCGGATCGAGCTGTGTGAAGTCGATCGGCAGCGGCGGCGGAGGGATGACGTTGCTGATGCGCCCGAACTCGCTCTCGGGCAGGCCGATGTGGAAGTCGACGCCCAGTGGGCCGGCCACTTCATCGCGGAAGAACGCGCCGAGCTGCTTGCCCGTGATGCGGCGGATGACCTCGCCCACGAGGTGGCCCTGGTTCAGCGCGTGGTAGCCGCTGGCAGTACCGGGCTCCCACCACGGCGCCTGCGCGGCGAGCTTGGCGGTGCTCGTCTCCCAGTCGTAGATGTCGTCGACGACCACCGGCTGGTCCCAGCCGGACACGCCCGACGTGTGCGACATGAGGTGCTTCACGAGCACCCCTTCCTTGCCGTTCGCCGCGAACTCGGGCCAGTACGTGGCCACCGGTGCATCGAGGTCGAGCTGGCCTCGGTCGGCCAGCATCAGCGCGCACAGCGCCATCTGCGTCTTCGTGCTGGACCACACGTTGGTGATGGTGTCGGCCTGCCACGGCGCGCTGTGCTCCTGGTCGACCCAGCCGCCCCACAGGTCGACGACGAGCTCACCTTCGAGCATCACCGCCACCGAGGCGCCGACGTCGGCCCCCGCGTCGATGTTCGCCGACAGGATGTCGCGCAGTGCACCGAACCGCGCGTCGCAGGTGCCGTGGATCTCGGCCATGTTCACTACCCCCAAGGTGTGTGGTTCCCCGGCGGAGAACGTAGTCGGCCGGTCATGACCGACGCGACGCGGACGCTCGTCGTGGGAGAAGCCGGAGCGAGCAGCGGAGGCCGAACGACCCTGGACCTCGGGGAGCAGGTCGCGGACGATCGAGCCGTGGACAGTGACACCGAATGGTCGCAGCGACGGTCACGCACACGCCGCACTGGGTTCTGGTTGACGTTCGTCGGGCTGCTGGTCGGGTTCGGCACGATGGGAGCACTGATCCTGGCCTCGTTCGGCGAGAAGATGTGCTCGAGTTCCGGCGGCTCGACCGACTGTTCAGCGGCGAGCAGCCGCACGCTGCTCGTCGCTGCGCAGGCCGTCGGGGCGCTGACCGTGGTCATCGTCGTCATCGGCGTGCTGCTGATGGTCCGCGAACCGCCGATGTTCGAACGTCCGCCCAAGCACCGTCACCGACACCGCTGGTGATCCACCCGCTTCAGCGTGGGTCGCGCCACATCAGCCACATCGGCGGGCCGTTGCGACGGTGCGTCATCTGTCGCCGCACCTCGAACCCGAACCGGCCGTAGAACGCGATGTTCTGCTCCTTCGAGTTCTCGAGATACATGCCCACGCCTTCCCGATCGGCCCGCGCGATCATCGGGTCGAACAACGCACGACCGAACCCCTTGCCCTGATGCGCCGGATCGGTGCCGATGAACTCGAGGTAGTAGTGCGGCTCGGCGGGGTGCAGCCGCTCGAGGTCGGTGAGCACCTGCAGGTTGGAGAAGAACTTCGTGCCGTAGAGCTTCAGGAACCGCGGCGTGTAGCGGGCCACGGCGGTGAACGGCACCTTCCACTCCCCCGGCGGTGCCCACAGCGCTGCGGCCTCCACGCCCGGCGTCACATAGGTCTCGCCGTGCGGCAGTTGGATACGGGTGAAGGCGTCGAAGAACGGCAACACCTGCTCGGTGGTGAGCGCGCGACCGCCCGCGAGGAACACCTTGATCGGGTCGTCGTGGAACGCCTTGGCCAACGTGCGCGAGATCGCCGCGATGTCGTCGGGTGTGGCCTTGCGCGCGGTTGCTGACATACGGTCCCACCCTATGACGACGACGAAGGCCACCCCGATGAAGCTCGGCTACAACTCCGGTTACTGGGGAAGCGGGCCGCCCGCGGGCGCGCTGGAGGCCATCCAGGAGGCCGAGCGGCTCGGCTACAGCTCGGCGTGGACGGCCGAGGCGTACGGCAGCGACGCGCTCACGCCGCTCGCGTGGTGGGGTTCACGGACGTCGACCATCCAGCTCGGCACCGCGATCGTGCAGATGAGCGCCCGCACTCCCGCCGCCACGGCGATGGCGGCGATGACGATGGACCACCTGAGCGACGGCCGGTTCATCCTCGGCCTCGGGGTGAGTGGCCCGCAGGTGGTGGAGGGGTGGTACGGCCAGGAGTATCCGAAGCCGTTGGCCCGCACCCGCGAGTACGTGGAGATCGTGCGGCAGATCATCCGCCGCGAGTCGCCGGTCGACTTCCACGGCGAGTTCTACGACATGCCCAACAAGGGAGGCACCGGGTTGGGCAAGCCGCTGAAGAGCACCATCCACCCGCGCCGCCAGGAGATCCCCATCTACCTCGGCGCCGAGGGCCCGAAGAACGTGGCGCTCGCTGCCGAGATCTGCGATGGTTGGCTGCCGTTGTTCTTCAGCCCGAAGGAGGACGGTTTCTACCGCGCCTGTCTGCAGGAGGGGTTCGACAAGGCCGACGACCCGACGAAGAAGGACCGCTTCGAGGTGGCCGCCACGTTGATGATGATCCCCGGGGACGACGTGGAGAAGTGCGCCGACATGGTGCGGCCGTTCCTCGCCCTCTACGCCGGCGGCATGGGGGCCCGCGGTGCGAACTTCCACTTCGAGGTGTTCGCCCGGATGGGCTACGAGGACGTCGCGCTGAAGGTGCAGGACCTGTACCTGGCCGGCAAGAAGCAGGAGGCCGCCGCGGCCATCCCGCTCGCGATGGTGGAGGACGTCGCGCTGGTGGGCCCGCCCGACAAGATCCGTGCCGAACTCGACCAGTGGCGCGAGACCTGTCTCACCACGTTCCTGGTGAGCGGCCCGAAGCACGTGCTCGGACAGTACGCCGAGATGATCCTGGGCTAGCCCTCGCCGCCGAGCGACACCGTCGCCCGCGGCAACAGCTCCAGCACCACGCCGGTGGGGTCGATGCCCGCCTCGGTGAGGGCGGCAGCGAGTACACCGGTGTCGGGCAAGGGCGGCAGCCCCACCACGACGACGTCGGTGCGGGATCCGCTCGCGGTGACGGACAACACCGACCAGCCGAGCGGCTCGGCCCACGCCGCCGTGACGGTGCGCACCGTCGACTCGCGTTGCACGCCGCGGGTGATCTGCACCGTCGATGCCGTGAGCGGTACGCCCACCACGACGAAGAACGCCGCGATCACGGCGATGGCACTCTTGCGGTTCACTGCGTGCGCATCGCCTGCCGGCACCCGCGTGTGCACTCGGTAGACGGCCATGACGATCAGGCCGGTGGCGAGAATGGCGGCCACGTTGGTGGCGAACAGCAGGAGGGCGCCGAGCGACTCCTCCCATGCTCCGGCCTCGGCGGTGAGGCCCACCACCGACAGCGGCGGCACGAGCGAGATGGCGATGGCCACGCCCGGGAGCGTGTCGGAGATGTCGGGCCGCGCCAGCGCCACCGCCCCCACCACACCCGTGGCGAGCGCGGCGACGAGGTCGACCACCGATGGGCTGACACGGCCGGCCACCTGGCTGTTGGTGGCGGCGACCACGTCGCCCACCACGAACACGCCCATGAGGTACCCGATGGCGATGGCGGCCGCGGCACCCGTGATCACCAACGCCACCGAGCGGACGAGGTTGGTGCGGTCGGCGAGGACCACCGCCAACATCGTGCCGAGAATGGGCGTCATCAGCGGGGCCACGATCATCGCCCCGATCACCGTCGCCGTGGAGTCGGCCACCACGCCGGCCGACGCGATGATCGATGCGAGCAGGAGCAGGATCCAGAACCGACTGAAGCGACGGCCGATGTTCGGCCCCTCGAAGAAGACCGCGTCGCGCATGCGCTGAAGGTCGTGGTGATCGACGTCTGCCATCGTCACATTGGAGCACGCCGCTGCATCGCGCCGTGACCGCACTACTTCGGTCGGCGCAGACGCTCCACGTAGGCCTGGGCGCTCGCCCGTCCCTCCTCGTCGCGGAGACCGGCGTACAGCCCGTCGGCATCGGCCCAACTGCGCCCCGTGCCCACCATGCTCTCGGTGACCGCGTTGACGTGTGCCTTGGTCTCCAGCAGCGCCAGCTTCGGCTTCTGCAGCAGTTGCTGCACCAGCGCCTCCACCTGGGCGTCGAGCTCGTCGTCGGGCACCACGCGGTTCAGGAACCCGGCCGACTTCGCCTCGTCGGCGTCGAACGGGCGGCACGTCATCACCAGCTCCTTGGTGAGCGCCGGCCCGATCTCGCGCACCAGTCGGGGGATGCCGCCCCATGCGAGCGGGATGCCGAGGTCGACCTCGGGAATGCTGAAACGGGCCGACTGGGCCGCGACTCGCAGGTCGCACCCCGCAGCGACGATGAGACCGCCGCCGATACACCACCCCTGGAGGCGCGCCACGGTGACGGCACGCATCTCGTCGAGCGCGCGGCCCATGCGCCAGCCGACCTGACGGTCCTCCATCGCGCCGGAACCGCTGAACGACGACAGGTCGGCGCCGGCGGAGAACGACCGGCCAGCCCCGCTGACCACCACCACCTTGAGATCGTGGTGCTCGTCGAACCAGCGGGCGGCCAGTTCGATCTCGTGCAGCGTGTGCATGCTGAGCGGGTTGAGCTTCTCGGGCCGGTTGAGGCGCAGTTCGCCCCGCGCGCCGTCGGCGGTGGCGATGATGGTGTCGAACGGAGCGACGTCGGCGGTGGTCATGCCGTCAATCGCAGCACGAATCGCGCCATCCGCACGAACCGCACTTGAAGTGGGCGTGTTCGGGGTGGAGCGAGCCGCCGCACAGCGGGCACTCGGGGTACGTGCCGAAGCGGGCACAGCGGTCGGAGACGATCTCGGGTGCGGCAGTGCGATCGGGCGCCATGTGGCAAGTGTGACAGCCCTGAACCGCGCACGAGCGGACCACTCGTCCTAGTCTTGGGCATCGGGTCTTGACCCACGGGTCAAGTGGACCCGCTCCCCTTGCATGACGACCAGCGCCGACGCCCCCGTTCGCCACGGGCACACCCCGGGCAGTGCACGAGCAGCCTTGTCGTACCCCCGCTTCCGGCGGATGTGGACCGCGAGCTTCAGCTCGAACATCGGCACCTGGATGCAGAACGTGGTGCTGCCGGTGTACGTGCTCGATCGCACCGGCAAGGCCTCGGTGGTCGGGCTGATGGTGTTCGCGCAGCTCGGCCCGCTGCTGTTCCTCTCCATCCCCGCCGGTGTGATCGCCGACCGCTTCGACCGTCGCCGTTGGCTCATCGCGATGCAGCTCGTGCAGCTCGCGTTCTCGGCTGCCCTGGCGCCGCTGGCCGCCGCCGACGCACCGATCTGGACCATCTTCGTGGTGGCGTGCGGCGTGGGTGTCGGCAACGCGCTCAATGCACCCGCATGGTCGGCCATGTTGCCCACCCTCGTGAGCCGTGAGGACATCCCGGGTTCGGTGTCGCTGAACTCCACCATGATCAACGGCTCGCGAGTGGTGGGTCCCATCATCGTCGCCGTGCTGCGATCGGCCGGCGTGTCGATCGCGCAGATCTTCCTCATCAACGCCGTCACCTACCTGTTCGTGATCTGGGCACTGGTGCGCACCCCCATCCACCAGACGAAGGCGGCACCACGCGAACCCGGCATGCGGCAGTTCACCGCCGGGTGGCGCATCGCCAGAGCCAACCCCGGCGTGTGGCGACTGCTCGTCACCTTGTTCACGTTCTCGCTGCTGTCGCTGCCGTACGTGGGCCTGTTCGCCGCGGTGGCCCGCAAGAACTTCGGCATCGACAAGGGCTCCACCACGTACGAGTGGCTGTACGCCACCTGGGGCCTCGGCGCCGCCATGGGCGGTCTGGCCATCGGCACCGTGTTCGTGCACGTCGACAAGCGCCGGCTCATCCGCATCGGCTTCGTCGCGTTCGCCGTGTTCCTCGCCGGCTTCGCCCTCGCCCGCGAGCCCGTCGGTGCGTTCGCTGTCGCTGCGTTCCTGGGTTTCGCCTACTTCGGCACCACCACGTCGATGAACACGGTGCTGCAGAGCCGGCTCGCCGACCACGAACGTGGCCGCGTGATGAGTCTGTGGTTCATGGCGTTCGGCGGCACGGTGCCGCTCGGCAACCTGGTGTTCGCGCCGTTGATGGACGCCGTCGGCGCCCGATGGGTGCTACTCGGTGGTGCCCTGTGGGCGCTGTTCCTCGGCTGGTACTGCGACCTGGTGCGGATCGACCGGCTGGCCGAGCAGCGCGGCAGCCACACGCTCGAGCCCGACCACACGGCTACCTTTGACGAGCACGGCATCTCCGCCGGCGAGTGAGCCCAACTCGGCCACCGGGTCGGTCACCGGCGTGATGCCGTAGAGGTCGGTGCCCACGGCCAACACCTCCACCTCGCGGTCGAGCGCATACCGCAACACGGCGCGGTGCTCCTGCGGTGCATCGGCGATCTCGGCCATCAACCCCAGCACCGCGAACCGTCGACCGGCCGGCAGCGCGACCAGCGCGTCGATGGCGGCGCGCATGCTGGTGGGGTTGGCGTTGTAGCTGTCGTTCAGCACCAGCGCACCAGCGGCCGTACGGGTGATCTCCATCCGCATCGCGGTGAGCCCCACGTCGGCCAGGGCCGCGGCACCGGCCGACAGATCGGCGCCCACCGCGCCCACCACCGTCAATGCCGCCGCTGCGTTGTGCACCATGTGCCGGCCGCTCACCCCGAGGCGCACGCGCACCTCACCCCACGGCGTGTGTGCGGTGAACGTGGCACGCGCCTGTTCGTCGAGCACGACGTCGGCGACACGTACGTCGGCATCGTCGGCCTCGCCGTACTGCAGCACCGTGGCAGCCGTGAGCGACCGCATGGCCCGCACCCGATGGTCGTCGGCGTTCAGCACCGCAATGCCGTCGGCCGGCAGTGCCTGCACCAGTTCGGCCTTCGCCCGCGCCACGCCGTCGATGCCGCCGACACGATCGCTGTGCGCTTCCGCCACCCGGGTGATGACCCCGATGGTGGGGCGGGCGATGTCGCAGAGCGCCCGGATCTCGCCGAACCCGCGCATGCCCATCTCGAGCACCATCACCTCGGTGTCGGCCGGCGCGTTGAGCAACGTGGTGGGCAACCCCTGCTCGTTGTTGAAACTGCGCTCGTTCGCCCACGTACGACGACTCGCGCCGAGCGCGGCCCAGGCGAGATCCTTCGTGGAGGTCTTCCCCACCGACCCCGTGACACCGACCAACGGACCCTCGTACCGATGGCGTTGCGCTGCCGCCAACCGCATCAGCGCGTGCAGCGTGTCGTCCACCTCGATGGCCGTGCCACCACGAGCCGGCTGCGCGGTGAGATATGCCGCGGCGCCGCGATCGAGTGCCCCGACGATGAACTCGTGCCCGTCGCGGTCGGCCACGATGGGCACGAACAACTGTCCCGACTGCAGCGCTCGCGAGTCGAACGACACGCCGTCGATGGCGACGTTGGGGCCGACCAACCGGCCACCCGTCGCCGTCGCCACCTCAATCGCTTCGAATCGCATGAGCCGACACGGTACCGTCGGGGCCACATGACGACCCATGACCCCCGCATCCACCTGATCGTCATCTTCGGTGGTCAGTCCGCGGAGCACGACGTCAGCTGCACCACGGCAGCACACGTGCTGCGCGCGGCCGATCCGGCGAAGTACCGCATCACCCCCATCGGCATCGCTCGTGACGGACGTTGGTCGCTGGCCGCCGGCGCCAAGGCCGCACTCGCCGAAGGCCCCGACGCGTTGCCCGGCCGCCTCGATGCCAGCGGCGACGTGATGGAACCCACCCTGGCCATCACCCCGTCCGACGACGGCGTCACCGTGGTGGTGCCGCTGCTGCACGGCCCGCTCGGCGAGGACGGCACCGTGCAGGGCATGCTCGAGTTGGCCGATCTGCCGTACGTCGGCACGGGTGTGCTCGGCTCGGCGGTCGCGATGGACAAGGCGATGGCCAAGGTGGTGACGGCGCAGCACGGCATCCCGCAGGCCCGCCATCTCGCCTTCCGCGCCACCGACATCACGCCGGGCACGCCGCAGCACGTGGCCGACACGCTGGGCCTGCCGGTGTTCGTGAAGCCCGCCAACATGGGCTCGAGTGTCGGTGTGAGCAAGGCGAAGACCGTCGAGGCCGTGCGTGACGCCATCGAACTCGCACTCGCCTACGACGAGTGGATCGTGGTGGAAGAGGCCATCAACGGCCGCGAGATCGAGGTCGCCGTGCTCGGCAACCTCGATCCGAAGGCCAGCGTGCCCGGCGAGATCGTGCCCGGTGCTGAGTTCTACGACTACGAGGACAAGTACGTCGACGACGGCTCGCAGTCGCTGATCCCGGCGCCGCTCACCGCCGAGCAGACCGCCGAGGTGCAGGCGTTGGCGGTGCGGGCGTTCAAGGCCATGCGGTGCGAGGGTCTGTCGCGCGTCGACTTCTTCTTCGAGGAGGACGGCCGCGGGTTCCTGCTCAACGAGGTCAACACGATGCCGGGCTTCACCCCCATCTCGATGTACCCGAAGCTGTGGATCGCGAGCGGCATGACCTACTCGGCGCTGATCGACGAACTGGTGCGGTTGGCGCTGGAGCGCCACACGCGTCGGCGCCGCAACACCGCCCACTGACCCCCACGCCCGGTACGCCGGTCAGGGCGCCAGCGCGGCGCGCAGGAAGGCGAGCAGTTCGCTGCGCAGCGCACGCAGATCGGCGGTGGTGGGCTGCCAGCCGACGGCGCGCAACGCCTCCGGTTCGGTGGCGATGCCGGTGACCGTGGCGTACACGAGTGCGGCGACGAGGCGCGGATCGGCTCGGCGCAGACGACCCTGCGCCATCTCGCGCTCCAGGTAGCCGACGGCGCGCGCCACCAGCGGTTCGAACGCCTCGTGCAGCCGGTCGCCACTCGGGGCCGACAGCCGCGAGATCTCACGCACCAACCCCAGCAGTGCCGGGCGGCGCACGGCCTGACGGAACACGGCCTTCACCACGGCGTCGATGCGGTCGAGTGGGTCGTCGCTCGTGGCACGGATGGCGGCCTCCACACCGACCGACAGCTCCAGCACGGCCGACTCGAGGACGGCCTGCACCAGGTCGTCCTTGCTGGGGAACCAGTACAGGAGGGTCTGCTTGGCCACGCCCACCTCGCCGGCGATGACGTCGAGCGACACGGCCTCCACGCCACGCAGGCCGAACAGGTCGGTGGCGGCGTCGAGGATGCGCTCACGGGTGGACGATCGACGGGACATGTCAGCACCTCTCTACCACATGGTAGAGAAATGTGATAGACATGGCGGCGCATGATCGCCGAACAGCTCGCAGGCAAACGCATCGCCATCACCGGCAGCACCGGCTTCGTCGGCACCGCGCTCGTCGAACGGCTGTTGCGCGGCGCCCCCGGGTGCGAGCTCGTCCTGCTCATCCGCCCCAGCAAACGGCACGACGCCACCGAGCGCGCCCGCCGCGAGATCTTCAAGAACAACGCCTTCGACCGTCTGAAGCAGGAGCTGAAGGACGCGGGCGGCGAGACCTTCGACGAGATGATCGCCCGCCGCGTGCTCGCCCTCGGCGGCGACGTCAGCACCGACGGCCTGGGCCTGAACGATGCCGACAAGGCCGTCTTCGCCGGGTGCGACATCGTCATCCACTCGGCCGCCGCGGTCAGCTTCGACAGCCCGCTCGACCTGGCCGTGGAGATCAACCTCCTCGGCCCGCCACGCATCGCCGACACCCTCAACGCGATGAACGTCACGCCGCACCTCGTGGCCGTCAGCACCTGCTACGTCGCCGGCAACCGCCGCGGCAACGCCCCCGAGATGCTGGTGAGCGACGGCCCGTGGGACATCGGCCTCGACTGGCGCAAGGAGGTGGCCGCGACGCGTCGCCTGCGCGGCGACACCGAAGCCGCCAGCCGCCATCCCGAGCAGCTGGCGAAGTTCCGCGCCGAGGCGCGCCAGGAACTCGGTGCCGCCGGCGCACCGGCCCTGGCCGCGAAGACCGAGAGCCTGCGCCTCGCCTGGGTGAAGGCACAGTTGGTGGAAGCCGGCCGCGCCCGCGCCGCCAGCGTCGGCTGGCCCGACGCATACGCGTTCACCAAGGCGCTCGGCGAGCAGGCCGTCACCGAGGTGAAGGGCAAGGTGCCGGTGAGCATCGTGCGCCCGAGCATCATCGAGAGCGCGCTCGCCGAACCGTTCCCCGGCTGGATCCGCGGTTTCCGCATGGCCGAACCGGTCATCCTCAGCTACGCCCGCGGCCTGCTGAAGGAGTTCCCCGGCGTGCCCGAGGGCACCGTCGACGTCATCCCCGTCGACATCGTGGTGTCGGCCATCATCGCCGTCGCCGCACTCGGCCCCGAACGGGCCGCCCCGATCACGCAGGTGGCCAGCGGTGGCATCAACCCGCTGAAGTACAAGATGCTCGTCGACAACGTGCGTGCATGGTTCACCGAGCACCCGCTGTACGACGACGAAGGCCAGCCCATCGTGGTGCCCGAGTGGCAGTTCCCCGCACGCGGCCGCGTGAAGGAACAGCTCGAACGAGCGAAGTCGATCGCCGAGCGCACCGAGAAGGTGCTGCAGGCACTCCCCCTCCGCGGCAAGCAGGCGGCCTGGGCTGCGTCGCTGGAGGAGAAGAAGAACGAGATCGACCGGGCGTACGAGTACGTGCAGCTGTACGGCCTGTACACCGAGTGCGAGGCCATCTACCAGGTCGACAAGCTGATGGCGATGTGGGCGTCGCTGTCGCCCGAGGACCAGGCGGCGTTCAACTTCGACCCCACCAGCGTCGACTGGCCCACGTACATCAGCACCATCCACCTGCCGTCGATCGTGCACCACTCGCGCGCCAAGGTGCGCCCGGGCAAGAACAAGATCGACCGCGCGGCCCGCCTGCGCGGCAACGTGCTGTCGCCCGATCGCCACCTCGCGGCGTTCGATCTCGAGAACACCCTCATCGCCAGCAACGTGGTGGAGAGCTACTCGTTCCTGGCCACCCGCCGGCTGAACATGCCCGAGCGCGTGCGCTACGTGGTGCGCACCCTGGCCGAGGCACCCACGCTGAGCAGCATCGACCGCAAGGACCGCGCCGACTTCCTGCGGTTCTTCTACCGCCGCTACGAGGACGCACCGGTCGACCAGATCGCCGAGGACTCCAAGGACCTGCTCGCCCAACTCATCCTGCGCAAGAGTTTCCCCGACGGCCTGCGCCGCGTGCGCGAGCATCGCGCCCTCGGCCACCGCACGGTGCTCATCACCGGCGCCCTCGACTTCGCCGTCGAAGGGTTGCGGCCGCTGTTCGACGAGATCGTGTCGGCCAAGTTGAGCGTGCGTCCCGACGGCACCTACAGCGGCAACCTCAGCGTGGTGCCGCCCACCGGCGAGACCCGGGCGCAGATCCTGGCCGACTACTGCGAGGCCGAAGGGCTCAAGCTCGAGGAGAGCATCGCCTACGCCGACTCGTCGTCGGACCTGCCGATGCTGGAAGCCGTCGGCTTCCCCGTGGCGGTGAACCCCGAGACCCGCCTCGCCGCCATCGCCCGCAAGCGAGGCTGGCTGGTGGAGGAATGGGCGAAGGCCTCCGGCGCGCCCAGCAAGCTGCTGCCGCTGGGCACCATGCTGAGCGAGCGCGAACGCCGCCGCTCGTTCACCAAGGAGGGCGTGCGATGAGCCGCCTCGTGTTCTCCCGCAAGCCGGCCCGGTTCGCCGCCGCGCGCCTCGCCGGCACCTTGATGCCGGGCCGTGGCGCCGCCGTCGGCCCGCTGGCGCTGGAACCCGACGAGACCCTGCCGTTACCGTCGGCCGACTGGGTGCGGCTGCGTCCGCGCATGTCGGGCATCTGCGGCAGCGACCTGGCACTGGTCGACGGCACCGCCTCGGCGTACTTCGACCCGCTGGTGAGCTACCCGTTCACCCCCGGCCACGAAGTGGTGGCCGACGTGGAGGGCACCGATCGCCGTGTGGTGCTGGTGCCGGTGCTCAGCTGCATCACCCGCGGCGTCTCGCCCCTGTGCCACGCCTGCGAGCACGGCCACATCCACCTCTGCGAGCGTGTCGCCTTCGGCCACCTCGAGCCGGGCCTGCAGAGCGGGTTCTGCGCCGACACCGGTGGCGGCTGGGGCAACGAGATGATCGCCCACGCGAGCCAACTGGTCGACGTGCCGGCCGACATGAGCGACGAGGCCGCCGTGCTGGTGGAGCCCACCGCGTGCGCCGTGCACGCCGCGCAGCGCTACACCGGCAAGGAGACCGTGATCATCGGTGCCGGCACGCTGGGTCTGCTCACGCTGGCCGCCATCACCGCCACCCGCGATCGCGAGCGCACCGGCCCGGTGGTGGTGACCGCCCGCTATCCCGATCAGAAGCGGCTCGCCAAGGAACTGGGCGCCGACGTGGTGTGCAGCACCGACGAGCTGCCGCGCTGGGTGCGTTCGGCAACCAGCTCACTGGTGTTCGGCGACCAGCTCACCTGCGGCGCACCACACGTCATCGACTGCGTGGGCAGCTCCGACTCGCTGCAACAGGCGCTGCAGGTGGTCGCTCCGGGCGGTGAGGTGCAGGTGGTGGGCATGCCCGGCAACGTCTCGCTGGAGCTCACGTCGCTGTGGCACCGCGAGACCGCCATCCGCGGCTGCTACGCCTACACCCGGCCCGACTTCGACACCGCGATCGAACTCGTGCGCCGCATGGATCTCGGCCGGCTCGTCTCGGCCACCTACCCCCTGAAGGACTACACCGACGCCATCGCCCATGCCGCTCAGGCGGGTCGACGTGGCGCGGTGAAGGTCGCATTCGACTTGAGGAGCAACTGATGGGCCGTCCCGGATTCGTCCACGAGGTCGACCGTTCCACGCCGCCGGTGCTGTTCTGGCGCGGTGAGAACTTCTCGCTCGAACGGCTGCCCGCCGGTCGCAGCCGGGTGATCTACCCGCCCGAGCCGCTGCCCGCCATCAAGGACATCGACGGCGCCATCCGGCACGCACTGCTGCACCCGCACGACCAGGACCCGCTGCCCGCGCTGCTGTTCCCGGGCATGAAGCTCACCATCGCGTTCGACGACGTGAGCCTGCCGCTGCCGAAGATGCGCCGCCCCGACATCCGCCAGCGGGTGATCGAGGCCGTGCTCGACCTGGTGGCCGCGGCCGGCGTCGACGACGTGCACATCATCGCTGCTCTGGGTCTGCACCGCCGGATGCACGAGTACGAGCTGCGCCACGCGCTCGGCGACCGGGTGTACGACGCGTTCCACCCGCGCGGCATGCTCTACCAGCACGACGCGGAGGACCACGACAACCTCGAGGTCATCGGCACCACCGACCACGGCGAAGTGCTGGAGATCAACAAGCGCGCCGCCGACAGCGACCTGGTGATCTACGTCAACATCAACTCGGTGAGCATGGACGGCGGGTGGAAGAGCATCACCACCGGTCTCGCCAGCTACAAGTGCCTCAGCCACCACCACAACGGCGAGACGCTGCAGAACACGAAGAGCCTGATGGGCCACCGCGAGCACTCGGCGCTGCACACCAGCATCTGGCGGCTCGGCAAGGTGCTGCGCGATCACGGTCCGAAGCTGTTCCAGATCGAGACCACGCTGAACACCGACATGTTCCCCGAGCAGTACGCGTTCATCAACAAGCGCGAATGGGAGTGGACGGCGAAGGACCGCGCCACCTACCTCGGTGTGAGCAAGGGCCTCAACCTGCTGCCGGTGAAGGCACGCCGGAAGATGTTCCACGACATCCACAGCCCGCACCAGATGACCAGTGTGCAGGCCGGCGAGACCTCGGCGGTGCACGAGCTGACCCTCGCGAAGGTGTTCGAGCAGCAGCTCGTGCCGGTGGAGGGGCAGACCGACATCCTCACGCTCGGCATCCCGTTCGTGTCGCCCTACAACCCCGACAGCGTGATGAACCCGGTGCTGGTGATGTGCATGGGCCTGGGGTACCTGTTCAACATGTACCGCAACAAGCCGCTCGTACGGAAGGGTGGCGTCATCATCATGACCCACCCCACGTACCGCGACTTCAACCCCATCCACCACCCGAGCTACATCGACTTCTTCGAGCAGGTGCTGCCCGACACCACCGATCCCGTGGTGATGGGCCAGAAGTGGGAGAAGCAGTACGCCGAGGACGAGTGGTACCGCCACCTGTACCGCACCGGCAACGCCTACCACGGCGTGCACCCGTTCTACGCCTGGTACTGGGGCGCCCACGGCCAGCAGCACGCCGGCAAGGTGATCATCGTCGGCGGCGACGCCCCCACCGTGCGCCGCCTGGGCTTCACCCCGGCCTCCACGCTCGACGACGCGTTCGAGATCGCCAGCGACGTCGTCGGTCGCACCCCCACCATCTCGCACCTCCACGTGCCCTCGCTGCTGGTGGCCGACGTCCAGTGAGCGACAAGCGCACGGTCTCGGTGGCGCAATTGCGCAAGGTCGCCAAGGTGGGCGACGCCGCGAGCTCGGCCCTGCAGGCCGCGCTCCGTCCGGCGCGCAATCTCGGCTTCCCGTATCGCAAGCCGCCGCGCCCCAAGGGCGTGGAGATGCCGAAGGAGAAGAGCACCCTCGGCGCCGACTTCGACACGGCCTGGGCCCGCAAGGCGCCCGCACGCGCGGTGCGCACGGTGATCAACCGTGGCCCGATGCAGGCCATGGTGCGTGCCATCGCCAACCCGGAGGTGGAGGGTCTCGACCGCCTCACCGACCTGCTCGAGCAGGACCCGGTGCCCGCGGTGATCTTCGCCCCCAACCACCACAGCCACGTCGACACCCCGCTGGTCATCAGCACGGTGCCCGAAGCGTTCCGCAAGAAGCTCGTGGTGGCCGCCGCGGCCGACTACTTCTTCGACAAGCGGATGAAGGGCAACCTTGCCGCCCTCGCACTGAACGCGTTCCCCATCGAGCGCGAGGTGACCACCCGCAAGAGCAGCGACGAGCTGCGCCGCCTCATCGACACCGGCTGGAGCCTGGTGATCTACCCCGAGGGCGGCCGCTCCCCCGACGGCTGGGGCCAGGAGTTCAAGGGCGGCGCCGCCTACCTGGCCGGCCGCACCGGCGTGCCCGTGGTGCCGGTGTTCATCGACGGCAGCGGCAGCATCTACGGCAAGGGCATGAAGCGTCCCAAGCCGGGCGCCACCAAGGTGGTGTTCGGCGCCCCGCTGTGGCAGGAGGAGGGCGAGAACACCCGCCGCTTCAACGCCCGCATCGAGGCCGCGGTGACCGCACTCGGCGACGAGGCCCTCACCGACTTCTGGACCGCCCGCCAGCGCGCCGCCGCCGGCACGAACCCGAAGCTCACCGGCCCCGAGCACAACAGCTGGCGCCGCCAGTGGGCTCTGGCCGACCACCGCAAGCTCGGCAAGGCCGGCCAGCGTCGTCGTCAGCGCCGCCGCTGGCCCGACCTCGGCTGACCCAGCCGGGCGCGGCCCCACGCCGGTCGGGCGCGAAACGTCCCAGTTTCGAGTCACTGCGCGCCCATGGGCGCGGATTGTCCGAGATCTGGGTCACTGCGCGCCCATGGGCGCGGCAGCGTTCAGTCGGCGGGCAGAGGCTCCTCTGGCGGCATCACCTCGGACTCCTCCGGTGACGGCAGGAGGTCGGCAAGGGCCGCTTCGAGTCGGGCCACGCGCGCCTCGAGTGCGGCGATGCGTTCGGCCGCACTGCCCTTCACGCTCTCGGGGGTGAGCACCATCGGCGCCGCCACCACCTCGGGCTCGTCGGCCAGCAGCTGTTGCCAGCGTGCCTCCTTCTGCCCGTGCTGACGCTCGAGCAACTGCACCGTGCCGGCACCGGCCAAGGCATGCAGCACCGCTTCCACGGCGTCGACCGACTCGAACTCGTGCAGGCGCTCGGTGCGCACCCGCAACTCGGCCGCTGTCTGCGGTCCACGCAGCAACAGCACCGCCACCACCGCGGCCGCGTCGCGCTCCAACTCCCACGACTCGTTCGCGATCTGCCGGAACTTGGTGACGCCGCGGCCCGACGTCGGGTGCACGAACCGCAGCAGACCCTGCTGCTTCAGCCCAGCGACGGTGGCATCGACCTCGTGCTCGTCGAGGTGCATGATCGGCTCGCGTGAGGTGGTCTGGTTGCACGCCGACACCAACGCGTGGAGCGTGAGCGGGTACTGGTCGGGCACCGTTCGCTCCTTCTCCATCAGGCATCCGAGCACACGGCCTTCGATCGCGGTCAGCATGGTCCGCACGATACCCACCCGGCGCGCGAGGCTCTCCCCATGATCCGGTTGCGACAGGTGGCGTTGGTGGCGAGGAACCTCGACCGTGCGGTCGACGAGCTGTGCGAACGGCTCGGACTGGCGGTCTGCTACCACGACCCGGGCGTCGCCCACTTCGGGCTGCACAACGCACTGATGATGATCGGCGATCAGTTCCTGGAGGTCGTGGCGCCCACCCAGGACGGCACCACCGCCGGTCGCCTGCTCGACAAGCGCGGCGGCGACGGCGGCTACATGGCCATCTACGAGGTCGACGACCTCGACGCACGCGAGGCGGCGCTCGACGAGGCCGGCATCCGGATCGTGTGGCGCGGCGACCTGCCCGACATCCGCGGACGCCACCTGCATCCGGCCGACGTGGGTGGTGCCATCGTGAGCATCGATCAGCCGGTACCGAACGGCGCCTGGCGCTGGGGCGGCCCCGACTGGGTGGCGCACTCGCACACCTCGGTGGTCACGGCCATCGCCGGCGTGGTGATCGGCGCGCACGACCCTGCGGCGATGCGCGCCCGGTGGCGTACCGCCGGCGTGGAGCACGCCGTCACCTTCCAACCTGCTGGCGTGCGCGGCGAAGGACTCGACGAGCTGGAGTTGGTGGCCACCGATCGCCGACGCGCCGGCGAGGAGATGCGCATCTGCGGCGTGACCGTTCGCCTGGTGTGATCAGGCACATCGCCCCGAGCGTCAGCCGGTGCAGCCGTCCTTGGCCGGGATGATGATCTTCACGCCGACGATGAAGTTCTTGTAGCCCGACGTGTTGACGTTGGCCTCGTCGAGCTGCGCCACCGTGACGTCGAACTTCTTCGCCACCGTGCCGGGCAGGTCGCCCTCGACGATGGTGTAGCTGCCCTGGGTGCAGTTCGAGCCGCCGCCGGCGAGCGTGGTGGTGGTCTCGGCCGGAGTGACCGACGCCGCCGTGGTGGTGGTGTCGGTGCTGGCGCTGGGAATGGTGGCACCCACCGGGATCTTGATCTTCAGCCCCACGTAGAACGCGCTGTACCCCGAGGTGTCGGCGTTGGCCAGGTTGAGGGCATCGAGCGTGATGCCGAACTTGTTGGCCACGGTGAACGGCACATCGCCGTCCTTGATGGTGTACTCGGTGATCTCGGTGGTCTTCGTGCCCGGAGGGACGGTCTCGCCGACGGCCGTGCTGGACGGCGGCAGAGTGCTGGGCGTGGTGGGCAGCGTGGCGTAGTTGCTGCTCGACATGTTGAGCACGCTCGACGTGGTGGCCGTGCTGGAATCGCCGCACGCACTGAACAGCACGGCGGCGGCCGCGAGGCCGGCCGGGAGCAACAACTTCTTCATGTCGTCAAGCCTACGACAGGCGGTCAGAGAAGTGGGCGCGCGGTGGGTGCGATCGGTGCGGGCAACTGTGTCTCGCCCATCAACCACCGGTCCACGCCCGCAGCGCAGGAACGACCCTCCGCGATGGCCCACACGATGAGGCTCTGGCCGCGCCCCATGTCGCCGGCCACGAACACGCCCGGCACGTTGGTCATGTACGTGTCGTTGCGGGCCACGTTGCCGCGCTCGTCGTACGCCACGCCGATCTGGTCGAGCCACGAGCCCTTCTCCGGGCCGACGAATCCCATCGCCAGGAACACGAAGTCGGCCGGCAGTTCACGATCGGTGCCCTCCACCTTCTGGAACCGGCCGTCCACCATCTGCACCTCGTGGATGAGCAGGGCGCGCACGTGGCCGTTGCCGTCGTCGAGGAACCGCTCGGTGTTCACGCTGTAGAGGCGTTCGCCACCCTCCTCGTGCGCCGAGGTGACCTTGTAGACCATCGCGAACTGCGGCCACGGATTGCCGGTGCCGTTCCGCTTCTCCGGCGGCTGCGGCATGATCTCCAACTGGGTGACCGACGCAGCGCCCTGACGATGCGCCGTGCCGAGGCAGTCGGCGCCGGTGTCGCCGCCACCGATGATCACGACGTGCTTGCCGGCCACGTCGATGGGGGCCGGGCCGTCACCCTCCTGCTGGCGGTTCGCGCCGGGAAGGTACTCCATCGCCTGGTGGATGCCGCCGAACTCGCGCCCGGGCACGGGCAGGTCGCGCCACGCCGTGGCGCCGGCGGCGAGCACGATGGCGTCGTACGACGCGAGCAACACGTCGATGTCGATGTTGCCGCCGACGGTGGCGTTGGTGCGGAACTCCGTGCCCTCGGCCTCCATCTGCTCGATGCGCCGATCGACGTGGCGCTTCTCCATCTTGAACTCGGGGATGCCGTAGCGGAGGAGCCCACCGATGCGATCGGCACGCTCGAGCACCACCACTTCGTGACCCGCACGCGTCAGCTGCTGCGCGGCCGCCAGGCCGGCGGGGCCCGAGCCGATGACCACGACGCGCTTGCCGGTGCGCACGCTCGGCACCTGCGGGGTCACCCAGCCCTGGTCCCATGCGTGGTCGATGATCTCCACTTCGACCTGCTTGATGCTCACCGGGTCGTTGTTGATGCCCAGCACGCACGCCGCCTCGCAC
>SXKB01000242.1 GCA_005778215.1 Actinomycetota bacterium
GATGCCACGCTCGCGCTCGAGGTCCATCGAATCGAGGTACTGGGCGCGCATGTCGCGGGCATCCACCGTCTTGGTGATTTCGAGGATGCGGTCGCTGAGGGTGCTCTTGCCGTGATCGATGTGAGCGATGATGGAGAAGTTGCGGATGCGTTCGAGGTCCATGGCGGTCGCCCAAGGTTACCGGGCAGGTTGGGGGCAGGGGCGGTGTCCTGTTAGCCTTGCCCAGCCTCATTCGTGAGCATTGTCGGTCGAACAGTCCAAGAGGATTCCCTGTGGCGAACATCAAGAGTCAGAAGAAGCGCATTCTCACGAACGCGAAGCGCGCCGAGCGCAACAAGGCCGTGAAGAGCGAGCTGAAGACCCGCGTGAAGACCGCGCAGAGCACCGCCGGCACCGAGCAGGGTGAGGAAGCCCTGCGTCTGGCCGTGAAGCGCCTCGACATGGCGGCCGCCAAGGGCGTCATCCACCCCAACCAGGCCGCTCGCCGCAAGAGCCGCCTGATGAAGAAGCTCAACGCCGCCGGCTGAGCCGCAGCGTCGCATCGATCTGGAACGAGCCCGGGCCCCACGGCCCGGGCTCGTTCGCGTTCCCGGGGTCAGCGGCGGCCGCCGAGGCGGCTGAGACGGGCCACGAGGACCTCCATCACCAGCTCCTCGGGCCACTCCTTGGCGCCGCGCAGGTCGAGATCGGCCTGGGCGAGCAGGCCGATCGCCCGGGTGGTGCCACCGCCGCCGAGGCGGCGGTACTGGGTGAGCGCCTTCTTCGCGGGGAACCCGGGCTTGATGCCCATCGCCGCGGCGGCCGAGGTCTCGTCGTTGGCACCGCTGCCGTCGAGGGCGAGCAGCTTGGCGTAGTGACCGTGGAGGATGCTCATCACCTGCAGGGGGTGCCGCTCCCCTGCCCGCATCATGCGGTGCAGCAGTTGCAGCGCACGGGTGGTGTCGCCGCCATCGATGGCATCGGTGAGATCCCACGGCGGCACACCGCCCGCATCGCCGAGGAAGGGCGACACGTCGGCGGGCCGCAGCGTGCTGCCCTTGCCGTACGTCGCGAGCAGGGTCTCGAGAATGCCCTGCAGACGGCCGGCGTCCTCACCCAGCCATTCGGTGAGCAACTGCAGGGCCGCACCGTCGAGCTTCAGACCCGACTGCCGCACCTGGTCGTCGAACCAGCCGGCACGCTCGCGGGCCCGTGACGGCGGCGCGGTCTCGATGGTGGTGCTGCCCGCCTTCTTCAGCGCATCGGTGAGTGCTTTCGGCATGCGACCGCCGCCGGCCACGAGCACCAGCTCGGTCGTGGGCAACGGGTCGCCCAGATACGCCACCAGCGGCGCCACGTCGTCGGCGTTGAACCGGCCGACTCCCCTGGCCACCACGACGCGCCGATCGGTGAGGAACGGCGGTGTCTGCGCCGAGTCGACGACGGCGCGCACCTCGAAGTCGTCGCCGTCGAAGTCGTCGACCATGAGCGTGCGATCACCGTCGCCCACGAGTTGCTTCACGAGGTCGCCGATGGCGGTGAGGAGGAGCGACTCGTCGTCGCCGGTGATCAGGTACGCGGGCATGACCGTCTCAGAATGGCACACGCGGCCACGGCGACGCCCACTGCCACCCAGGCGACGACTGCGGCGGCGCCCGACGGCTCGGCCGACGACGCCACGGCAGCCACGGTGGCCGTCCAGCGAGTGCCGACCGTGGCGGGCAGCATCACCGCTGAGGCCGCCCACGGGGGTAGGAACGACGCGAGCAACCCGGCGGGCAGCCCGTAGAACATGACGAACCCCGCCACGGGCACCGCGGCCAGGTTGGCCGCCACCGAGACCAGCGGCACGCGCCCGAACGCCAGCAGCGACGGGAGCAGCACGCCCGCCTGGGCACCCACGGTGACGCCGACCGACAGGCGCAGCCAGGGCGGACCCGGCAGGCGAGCCGCGCACCACGGACCCACCACGCACACACCGACGGTGGCGCCGACCGACAGCCAGAATCCCACCGAGTAGGCCAGCAACGGGTCGAGCAGCACCAGGCCGATGACGGCCAACGACACCAGCCGCACCGGGCGCGGGTCGCGGCCCAGCACGTACGCCGTGGCCGCCAGTGCGGCCATGGTGCCGGCCCGGAGCACCGATGGTTCGAACCGAGTGATCGACATGAACCAGCCGATCAGCGCCACCGTGGCGCCCCATCGCCACCACGGCCGCAGTCGACGCAGCAACGGCAGGGCTGCCGCCAACAGGAACGCCACGTTCTGGCCCGACACTGCGGTGAGGTGCGACAGGCCGGCGCGCCGGAACTGCTGCACCATCCAATCTGGCTGGCGGGTGTCGTCACCGATGACCAGTCCGGTGAAGAGGGCCGCGTGGTGCGGCGACATCGACACCGCCGCGGCCCGCTGCAACGCACCCCGCACCCGATTGCCCGCCCGGGCGAGCGGTGACCCGGGCAGCACATCGGCCAGTACGTCGAGCCGGAAGCGGCCCACCACGTGTCGAACCCGGGCGAAGCCCCGCGGATCGGGTGCCACCATCCGCTCCCCCGCCACCCACACCAGCTCACCCGCCTGGCGCTGCATCGCCTTCCCCGCCAGGGCGCCATACGCCCAGGCATCGAAGCGCTCGTGCTGCACCTCGAGTGTGAGACGCGTCCCGCTCCCTACGGCGAGTGGGTCGGCCGCCACCGTCGCCCAGCCGGTGTAGGGCCCGAGGTGCCGCGGCACGGCCGACGCCCACGCGTGTGCACCCAGCGAAGCCGATGCCACCGCGAGCGTGGCGCACACGGCGACCGGCCCGGGGCGTCGGCCCACCACCGCCACCAGTGCGGTGACGGCGAACGCCGCCGGAAGCCCCAGTCGCGTCCCCACCGCCACCACGATCGCCCAGCTCACCAGCCAGGCATCACCGAGAGGGTGCCGGGAACGAACCCTGTGCGCGTCGTACGCTCGGGTCATGCAGTCCCTGCCCGTCGATGCGCGCCCGGTGCCCCAGGGACCTCGCGCGTACCGCACGCAGATCCGCCGGGTGGGCCCGCTGCTGGGCCTGTTGCCACCGGCAGCGATGGGCGGCGTGGCCTGGTTGCTGGTGCACGGCAACGAGAGCACCGTGCGCGGGGTGCTGGGCTTTCTGCTGGGTGTGCTCGCTGCGCCGGTGATGTTGCTGGCCGGGGTGCCACTGGAAGGCAGTTCGGGGGTGTACCTGGCGTCGGTGGCCGGCAGTGCCGTGGTGTGGCTGCTGGTGGGTCTGGTGGCCGCTCGCCGTGCCACTCGCACGCCGGTGGCCAGCTGGCGCGACTTCTGGCGAGAGTATGCGTGGGTGGCCGGTGGTGTGTGGCTGGGCACCATCGCCGCGCTCGTGGCAGCGAACCTGTTGCTCGGCCGCACGCTGGTCTGACGCTCACACCGTCACCAGTTCGCGGATCGCTGCCAACTTGGCCGGGCCGATGCCGCGCACGTCGGCCAACTCCTCCACCGACGAGAACGGTCCGTGGGTGTCGCGGTGCGCCACGATCGCGGCGGCCGTCGCGGGTCCGACGCCGGGCAGGTCGTCGAGTTGCTCGGCGGTGGCGGTGTTCAGGTCGAGCGGTCCGGTCGGCGTGCTGGCACCGCTCGGTGGACTGGGCGGCGGCACCTCCTCACCCACCCTCGGCACGTAGATGCGTTCGCCGTCGACCAGCAACGCGGCAAGGTTCACCGCGTCGGGCTGCGCATCGGCGACGGTGCCGCCTGCCGCCTGCACGGCATCGACCACCCTGCTGCCCGCTGGGAGCTCGAACACTCCGGCAGCGACGACGGCACCCGCCACGTGCACCACCACGGTGTCGGGCGGCGCGGTGGTCGACGGGGCGCCGTCGCTGGTGGTGCTCGCGGACGTCGACGAAGCGGCACCGGCGAACGGCAGCGTCGACTCGGGCGACGGGGCAGGCGGGCGCACCAACCAGTACGCCCCGGCCAGCACGGCGAGCACCACGACCGCGCCGCTCACCACACGGCCGGGCCCCACCCACTGCAGCCATGCGGTGGCGCGCCGGGCGAGCGACTGCGGGGGTGCCGGACGATCGGGCAGTTCGTGTCGATCGGACACGGGACCTCCCTGGGTGTGCCGCGGACACGCGGCATCGGACGACCGGGGGAAGCCGGTGCCGAACCTATCGGCTCATGATGCGATGCGGTGCTCGGTGATCGATTCCGGCACGGCGGTGGCGAGCGAGCGGCGAGCCACCCAGTCGGCCTCCACCTCCATCGGAATGCGCTGCAGTGCACCGCGGTGCCCCTTGCGTCGCACCCGCCAGGTGACGTAGCTGCCCACGTACCGGACACCGAACCCCACCACGCCGAACCGGCGCCACTGGCGCACGTGCACCATCTCGTGGCGCAACAGGTACGGCGAGGTGCGTCCACGGCGCACGATGACCAGCGAGCCGAGCGTGAGGGCGTCGGCGCCCTTGGGCACCGGACCGCCTTCCCAGAGGCGGTACCCGTCGCACGACTCGATCGACATGCTCGCGACCCTACTAGCGCGTACCGCCACGAAAGGGACGTTGGTCCCTACTGGGCGACACTGTGGTCGTCGCATCATGCAGACAACGACATGCGACTCCGTTCCCGTCGGAGCGCTCACCCATACGAGGGGCACCTTCCCCCAACAGGTGCCCCTCGTTCGCGTCCGGGCACCGATCGGGTCGGCGTTCCTAGTACCCCGGGTCGCTGGGCCAGTTCGGCTGGAAGAGGTGCCACTGCTCCGGCGCTCGGCGAATGAGGAACTCGAGTTCGCGAGCCAGGTTCTGGGTGATGCGGGCCACGTCGTCGCGCAGGCCGCCGGTGCGCTGCATCGACAACGGCGGGCGGACCAGGGCGTGGTGGCCGTTGTACTCGGAGGTGAAGTACACGCCCACGGGCAGTACGGGGGCACCGACCCGCAGGCCCAGCATCGCCGGGCCGGCCGGCAGCGTGGTGCGTTCGCCGAAGAACTCCACCTCCACCCCGTTGCGTTCGATGTCGCGGTCGCTGAGCAGGCACACGATCTGGTTCTCGCGCAGCGCCTTGGTGACGGCCGTGCCGGCGTTCGGCCCGGTGGGCACCACGGTCATACCGAGCTCCTGACGCAACTCGGCGAACCACTCGAACAGCTCGGGCGGCTCGAGCGCCTCCACCACCACGGTGAGCCGGTAGCCCTGGTCGGTCATCCACCGGCCGGCCCACTCCCATCCGCCCAGGTGCGGAAGGGCGAAGATGCATCCCTTGCCCAGTTCGAGTGCCTCGGTGATGTGGTGGAAGCCGTCGACGGTGAACGAACGATCGACCACCTTCTTGCTGAGGCTCGGCAGACGGAAGCTCTCGACGTAGTAGCGCGCATAGCTGTCGAACGCCTGCCCGACGGCCACACGCAGCGACGCACCGCCGAGCGCCGGGTTGACGCGCTTGATGTGCCGTTCGATCATCGCCCTTCGTTCGGCGTTGGCGAAACTGGCCGTGAAGCCGAGCGATGTCGCCGCAGCCGAGGCCATCGGGCCGGGCATCAGCCGGGCCGCGAGCGAACCCATCTTGTACGCGTTGACGGTGGCGGCATCGGTGATGCGCCGGCGCGGGGTGGGCTCAGTCACGAGGGGTGCTGCGGCCGGCGCGTGCGATGCGCGTGTGGCGGCGCTCGGTGCGCACCACCCGTCGCGTCTGGCGGCGACTGCGGCGCATCTCGATCTTCGCAGCCGTGACCGGCGCGACCGCGGCCTGCTTCCACACCTTGGCGAAGCGCTGCACGGCCGTGACCGCGGTGAGCACCAGCATGATCCAGAGGATGGGGATGAGCAGCGACGGGAACAGCAGGCCGAGGCAGAGCAGGATGATGCGCTCGGCGCGCTCCATCAGGCCGCCCTTCGCGTCGAGTCCGAGCGATTCGGCCTTGGCGCGCATGTAGCTGATGACCGAGCTGAGCGCCATGACGGCGAACGGCAGCATGGCCATGTGCGCCGACTCCTCGGACGCGAAGTACCACGCAACGCCGCCGAACAACAGCGCGTCGGCGAATCGGTCGATGGTGGAGTCGAAGAAGGCGCCGCGCTGGCTCGACGAGTTGGAGGCCTTGGCGAGCGCACCGTCGAGCAGATCGGGCAGCGCGGCGAGCACCACCAGCAGCAGACCGAGGCGCAGTTCCCCCGCACCGATGGCCACCGCAGCGCCGCACGCCACGAGCAACCCCATGATGGTGAGGTGGTCGGGGGTGAGGCCGGTCTTGCGCAGGCCGTTGCCGAGCGGCTTCACGGCCTTGTCGACCGGGGTGCGGAATTTGCCGTCGAACATCGGGTGTCAGGCTAGCCCGTGGGCGCACTGACGGCGGTTCAGACGTCCCACTCCTCGATGGGGTTCTCCTGCACGAGGTGTTCCTTCACCGAGCCGTCGACGGCGTCGACCAGCACCAGGCCGCGGCGCCGGGGAGGCTCCTCGGCCGAGTACACCAGCACCCGCCAGGTGGGGCGGCTGCGCAGCCCACGCCACACCTGCTGCGCCGACGCGTGGCCGACGGGGAAGCCGACCGCACCCTGCGCGGCCACCAGGGCCTGCTGCTCGTCGACCCGCATGCGCCACCCGGAGGTGAACGAGAACAGTGCCACCAGGCCGAGCAGGATGGCGGCCCACAGGAATCCGTCGTTCACGAGCGCCGAATCGCGCTGCGTGGCCCACAGCACCACGCAGGTGAGCGCGACCAACGTGTAGAGGATGGCGGGCTTGCGCCGGCGACTGTTGTCGGGGAACTCGTACGGGCCGACGTAGCCGGCGGCGTTGAGGTCGTCGGGCAGTTCGTCGCGGACGTCGTCGTCGGGGAGTGCAGCATCGCTCATGGCGTGCACAAGGCTACGCCCCGGTGCGGTGCTGTGACACGATGCAGCCATGAGCACCTTGCGCACCGATCGTGTGGCCTGCGGCGACGCGGGCGAGATGGACCTGCACGTGTGGAGCCCGGAGGGCACCCCGAAGGCGGCCGTGTTGCTGATCCAGGAGATCTTCGGTGTCGGCCCGTACATCCGCGCCGTGGCCGAGCGGCTGGCCGACGCCGGCTACCTGGTGGGCGCACCCGACGTGTTCTGGCGCTTCGCCCCGAACTGGGAGGCCGGCCACGACGAGGCAGGCCTCGCCGGCAGCATGGCGCAGGTGCAGCAGCTCGACTTCCCCGCCGCGGTGGGCGACTGCTGCGCAGCGTTGGCACACCTGGCCGCCCAGCCGGGCATCGAGTCGGCACCGGCGGTGATGGGGTTCTGCCTCGGCGGCACCCTGGCGTGGGCGGTGGCCGCCAACGCCGAACCATCCGTGTGCGTGAGCTACTACGGCTCGGGTGTGCCGTCGATGCTGGGCATGATCGACCAGGTGGCGTGCCCGACGTTGTTCCACTTCGGCAACGCCGACGCCTACATCCCGAACGATGGCGTCGACGCCGTGGGCGCCGCCATCGCCGGTCGCGAAGGGTTCGTGCTCAACGTGGAGAACGCGGGGCACGCGTTCGACAACCACGAGAGCGAGATGTTCTGGAACGAGTCGGCCGCGAAGGCCGCATGGGCGAAGACCATGGCGTTCCTGCAGTTGTACCTGCCCGCCTGAGCGGGTTCAGTCGAACAGGCCGGGTGTCTGCGGATTGCTGGGCACCGCCATGCCCAGGTGCTGGTACGCCACCGGCATCGCGACCCGACCTCGCGGCGTGCGGGCGATCATGCCCTGCTGGATGAGGAACGGTTCGTACATGTCTTCCACCGTCTCGGGCTGCTCCCCCACGCTGATGGCCAGCGTGCTGAGGCCCACCGGGCCGCCGTGGAACTGCTTGCAGATGGCCGACAGGATGGCCCGGTCGACCTTGTCGAGACCCAGCTCGTCGACCCCGAACACGCGCAGGCCTTCGCGGGCCGTGTCGTCGTCGACGGTGCCGTCGCCGCGCACCTCGGCGAAGTCGC
>SXKB01000243.1 GCA_005778215.1 Actinomycetota bacterium
GCTCGGCCGCAAGTACGCCGAGGCGCTCGGCCTCACCGTGCTCGACGAGCACGGCAAGACCCGCGTGGTCACCATGGGCTCCTACGGCATCGGTGTGTCGCGAGCCGTCGCCGCCATCGCCGAACTGAACTGCGACGACAAGGGTCTGGTGTGGCCCAGCGAGGTCGCGCCGGCCGACGTGCACATCGTGGCCACCGGCAAGGCCACCGACCCGCAGCTGCCCGCCGCCGAACTGCTCGCCGCCGAGTGCGAGGCCGCCGGGCTGCGCGTGCTGTTCGACGATCGCGTCGGCGTGTCGCCCGGCGTGAAGTTCAACGACGCCGAACTGGTGGGCGTGCCCACCATCGTCGTGGTGGGCCGGGGCCTCGCCGATGGCGTGGTCGAGGTGAAGGACCGCCGCACTGGCGAGCGTGCCGACGTGCCGCTGGCCGACGTGGTGGCCCGCCTCCGCGGCTAACTCCCGTCGCGCAGCCCGGGCACTCGCAGACAGGCGCTCGGCTCACCGAGGATCACTGCCACTTCTTCGAGATCGCGTGGTTCGGCGAGCTCACATGCGAGGCGCGGGTCGAAGTCCGGCACCTCCACGATGCCGGAGGGGCCGGCCATCACGAACGACCGTCCATCAGGGCGGTAGGCCACGTGGCCCCACTCACCGTCGCCCGGGGCGTCGACTGTCAACCCGCCCTGCTGGGCGCCGGTCTGCCTGCGAAACAACCACTGCGGCAACGACGTGAGCACCTGCAACCTCCGAACGGCTGTGGAGTCGCGGACGTCCCACACCGATGTGGTGGTCTGGCTGCTGACAACGAGTCGCCGGCCGTCCGGACTGAACGCCAGACCGGTGACGGCCGTCGAGGATGCAGCGAACGTCGCGATCGGCGCCGATTCCGAGGCGACATCGAGGGCGAAGAGCAGTACCTCGCCGGTGAGGGTGCCCACTGCTGCGACAGTGCCCGACGGGTCGACCTCGATGGCCGTCACGTCGAGGCTCGTGACGAGCGAGAAAGATTCGGCTTCCACATCGATCCACAGCACGCGAATCGTCTCGAACTCGAAGGCGAGCACCAGGAGGTGGGTCCCGTCGGCAGACCATCGGAGATCGGCCACGGTGTCGATCCCCTCCGGCAACACGAGGCGTTCGGACACGGACCACGTGACCATGTCGATCAGATCGACCGTTCCGAACCGACCGAGTGCAAGCCGGTCACGGTCGGGGGCGAATCGAACGGCAGTCGCTTCGTCGTACCGGGCGACTTCGACGCCATCCGCGACGCGGACCACCGTGGTCGTGGCGTGCCCGTCACCAAAGCCCCTCCTCGCAACGAATGCCCCACGGCGATCGAGTGCAACCGATTCGTACTGTCGTCGCTGGTATTGGGACGATGCGACGTCGGACTCCGAGATCCGACCGGCGATGACCAGGGGCACTCCACTGTCGTCAGTGGCGGTGACAGCCACTGCGCTCCCATCCGCGGCCATTGCGACCCCATCCGCGTCAACTGCCAGATCGGGGGCCCGGGGAATCACCCGGAACTGATCGACCCCACGCGCAGACGCAACGGCAAAACGGTCCTCCGATGCCCACATCACCTGGAAGGGCTGCGAGAGTTCGATGGTGGCGAGTCGCCTCGTGGTGCTTCGGTCCCACACCAGCACGGCTTGCTCGAAGCCGTTGCCCTCGGAGATTGCTGCGAGGTACCGGCCGTTCGGCGACATGGCCCAACTGCCTGGCACCGTGGGTTCCCCGTCGCTCAGCCCCCCCAACGTGACCAGCAGTTGGTCCTGCACCGTGTACACCTGGATCGAGTCGGCGGGCTGATCCATGGGGAATGGTCGGCCGCTCACGTCGATGATCCCCTGACCGACTTCCACCAACAGCGAGTCGGGGGTGGCAGCAAGTGAGCGCACCAGGCTCATGGGCAACTTGGACGGACCCCCGCTCACAGAACTCGACCAGCGGTAGACGTCGCCGCCCATGGCCAAACCGAAGACGTCGAACGACGGGCCGATGACCAGGTGAGTGAGCTCGAGCCCAGCGGGCACGGCGCTCCGGAGCGTCACCGTGCCGTCGCCGGATGCCGCCTGTCCGATGAGTTCGCCGGTGGCGAGGTCGATGCCGTACAGCACGTCGTTCACATCGTCGAGCACAACCGGCCAGCGGACTGGCACCGTGCCGTACTCGGGCTGGACCAACACATCGACGAACGGAATTCGCTTGCCGATCGGCGCCATCATCACCAGTTCCTCGTCGCGACTGACCGGCGACTCGACGGCATCACCCGTCGCTGCGTCCCACCAGTCGGGCGTGGCGAGGGAACCATCGGCCGCGACGGTCCCCTTCGTTTCATCGATCGTGGCAATGGCGGTGTCGGTTGCCGCGACGACCGTGGTGCCGCTCACTCTCGCTCCAGCCGATCGCACGATGGCGCCGCGAACGCTCCTCAGCGTGATCCCCAGAGCGGTTTGAGCCTCGACCACGTCGATGGGTGTCTCCGCGCCATTCGGATAGCTCGCTTCCACCGCCAGCAACGCCGCGACGGCAGGGTCGTCCGACACGGTGTCGATCGCGAGGGCGGCGAGCTCCCGGGCTCGTGCTTCCGCGGCATTCGCCTCGGCACGGGCCTGCGCTTCCTCGGCTTCTGCCTGTGCCGCTTCCGCCGCTGCCTGCGCGTCGACGGCCGCGTTCCGCTGCGCTTCCGCCTCCGCCTGCTGTTCCTGCGCCTCGGAACGCTGTTGGAACGCGAGCACCGAGGCGACGATGGCGCCGACCGTGAGCACGGCGAGGGCGCTCACCGCGATGCGGCGCAAGCGGCGAGCCCGTTGGAACTGGCGCGTGTCCTCGCCGATCAGATTGCCCACCGTGGTGCGACGGATCGTCGCGGCCAGCGTGGCGACGCGCTCCTTGAACAGCGGGTTGCGCAGGTCGAGTGCGATCGACCGATCGAGTTGCGACATGTCGACGAAGAACGGCTCCTCGTCGAACGCACCACGCAAGGCCGGGTTGACGGCGTCGCTGTCGGCGGTGAAGTCGCCGTCGGCCCATTGCATCGTGCCGGCGGTGAGCACGACCAGCAGCCGTTCCCGCCGCTCGGGCACGCTGAGCCAGTGGGTGATCTCCTGGCCCACCCACTTCGACCCGGCCGAACCCGGCGAGGCGAGCAGCACGAACCATTCGGACGCGTCGAGCGCCACCACGATGGAGCTCCACAGGTGCGGTGAGGCCGACAGGTCCTGCTGGTCGAGGAACACCTCCATCGCCCGCCGCTGGTTCCACGGCTTGGCCAGGCGCTGCAGTCCGGCCTCCAACGCGGGCGCGAGGTCGCCGTCGGCGTGATGGCTGTAGGAGATGAAGGCGTCCGAGCCGCTCACACCACGCAACGTAGTCCGTTCGGTCAAGAAGGAATCACGAATGCACTAGGTTCCTCGGGAATGACGGGCCCCGACGACACCCCTGACCTGGCCGAGGCCGTGGCGGTCGGCAACTCGGCGATGATCGACCAGGCCGTCGAGCAGGTGCTACGCGGAGTGGTGCGCACCCGTGACGCGAGCAGTGCGATCACCGGCGTGGAGGCCCTGCTCGGGGCACGGCGCTTCGACGCCATGCTCCGCCTGGCCGACGGGGCAGCCCGCGTGGCGCCACCCGACCAGGCGTGGCAGCTGTGGCCGCACGTGGTGCAGGCGCTCATCGAACTCGGGGCCACCAACACCGCGCAGCGGGTGATCACCCAACTGCTCACCCACACCGAACCCGAGGCCGCGGCCTCGCGCGGCAATCTGGCCGCCCGGCTCGGCCGCATGCAGAAGGACGACTGGGTCGACACGGGCGATACGACGACGCTGGTCGGTGCCATCGGGTCGTACCTCGACGCCTATCAGCACGGGGCCGACCCGCTGTGGGCCGGTGTGAACATCGTCGCGCTCCGCGCCGCTGCCGCCCGCCAGGGGGTCGACGACGGTGTCACCGATGCGCCCGCCGTCGATGCGCTCCTCGCACTCGCAGCCACCGCCCCGCTGCCGCGGTCGGCGTGGAGCATCGCCACGGAACTCGAGCTGCGCCTCGCTCGCGGTGAGAAGGACTCGCTGCCGACGCTGTTGACCCACCTGTTCGACGCCCCCGAGGCGAGCCCGTTCGTGTACGGCAGCCTGTCGCGGCAGTTGCTCGAGGTCTGGCAGCTCGACCCGTCGGATCCACTCCTCGTGATGCTGGGCGAGCGCAGCCTGGCCAGCGGTACGGGCGAGGTCGTCCTACCGTCCACCGCCGAGGGCTACGAGAAGACGTTCGGCACCGAGTACCCGATCGCCATCGACGTCTACTTGCGTGGCGTGGAGCGGGCACGGTCGGTGGGCATCCTGCTCCGCGGCGGGTCGTTCCCCGTGGGCACCGTGTTCGCGTTGCAAGGTGCCGACCTGCACCCCTCGCTCGCCGGGCGCGTGGTCCTCGTGACGAACGAGCACGTCATCCCCGACCCTGCCCTCGAGAACGGCACGCAGGCGGCAGAGGTCGAGGCCCACTTCGATGCACCGGTGGCGGGTGAGCACAGCACGTCACTCGCGTTCAAGGGGATGCGCGCGATCTGGCACTCGCCACGCAAGGAACTCGACATCACCCTGCTGCTCACCGACGACCCGGCCGCGCAACAGCTGACCGGGCTGCCCGTGGCCGACATGTTGCCGCCGGTGCGCGACGGCGCGTACGTGTACGTCGTCGGCCATCCCCTCGGCGGCAAGCTGCAGCTCTCGATCCGGGGCAACGACCTCATCGACCACGACGGCAGGGTGCTGCACTATCTCGCCCCCACCAAGGAGGGCAGCTCCGGCAGCCCCGTCTTCGACGAGAACTGGGCCGTGATCGGTGTGCATCACAAGGGCTCCGACCGGCTCCCCGCACTCCACGGCGCCTCCCGCACGTACCCCGGCAACGAAGGCCACTCCATCGCGGCCATCCGCGATGCCTTGACCACCCGACCACCCACCCTGTGAGGAACCCGTGAGCACCCTGACCGATCGCACCGTCTCCGCTCGACGGATCAAGGCCGTCGTCTTCGCGCCGATGAGCGACGCCCTCCGCAACCATCTCGTCACCCTCACCTACGTCGACCTCGGCACCGCGATGGGCGAACTGCTCGGCAGCGACGACGCGAACTGGACCAGCCTCGCGGTGTGGCCCTCGTTCACCGTGGGCGAGACCATTCGAGCGAGCGACGATCCGCTGGGCCTGAAGCGCATGCTCGGCCTGGCCAAGAGCGACCCGCTCGGGCTTGCCCGCTCGGCCACCACCACCCGCGTCCTGCGCGGCGGGAAGTCGGAAGGGCGCGTGTTGAATCGCAGCCTCGCCGCCGGCAACCGCGGCGTGTTCCTGGAGATCGGTCTGTGCTGGGCCGACTTCGTCACCACCTTCCGCAAGGACATGTCCGACGACGAGATCGTCACCGAGTTCGCGAAGTTCGTCGAGCGCGTCGACCGGGTCCCCACGCCGCCCGGCAAGCTCTGGCCGGAGGGGAACCGCGACCAGCTGAAGAAGGGCTTCGCCGCGTACATCGAGGCGATGGGCACCGACGACCCGAAGACCAAGGCGGAACTCATCCTGCTCGGCAACATGTGCATGGGCGACCACGAGCAACGACGACTCCAGGGCTGGCTCGACCTCTCGATGCTGAACCCGGTGCGGGTGCTCACCAAGCCCATCCGCAACGTCGGCTCGGGCGAGTTCGTCGGCACCGTGGAGAAGGGCTGGGCCAAGGCGCTGACGCGCAAGGTGTTCGTCGTCACCGTGGGCAAGGAGACCGTGCGCGTCGGCAAGCCCGTCCCACCCCTGCACGATGCGCAGTACCCCGCACCGCTCGACACCCTCGAACACCCGGCGGTCCGCAGCGAGTTCGAGCGCATCGTCGGTGGCGGCACCGGTGCCACCGACGGCGCACAGCACTGGAACGACATCGACGACCGGATGAGCTTCATCGCGTCGTTGTTCCGTGCCCGCCAGCGAGCGGGCCTCGTGGGGCTCAGCCCCTACACACCCGAGCAGGAGGCCACCATCTGGGCCGCAGCCGCCGAGGTGGACGCGCAGGACGAGAAGTACGAGTTCGAGGGTCCGCTGCTCTTCCCCAAGGCCGAAACCGCTCCCTGGCCGCCCGAAGTGGTCCGCGGCTTCATCGATCGCCTCGAGGAAGGCCGCCAACGCTGCGACGTACCGGTCGACAACGCCATCGAAGCCTTCTACCAGTCGTCGGGCATCGACCGACGGGATCGCCACTTCACCGACGTGATGATGGCCATCGCCGATCCGTCGGCACCGCGCGACACCCCGATCGCCCGATTCCTCGACGAGGACGTGCCGCTCCCCTCGTGGGCCGATCTCGATCGCCTGCGGCGAGCCCAGCAGCTCTTCGAGACGTTCCGGCCGATGGTGCACGCATCGCTGTTCTTCGGTTCGATGTTCCTCGGGTACGCAGCCGGGAACGGTGTGCAGGTGCTCGCGCTGGTGAGCGATCTCACCAAGTCGCCCGAGCGGCGCATCTGGGAGTCCACCCGCTTCGTCGAGGACATCTGCACCACGCCCTTCTGGCAGAAGGGCACGGCTGGGGCGAAGTCGATCCGCGGCGTCCGCGTGTTCCACGGCTCGATGCGGGCGACCATCGAGTCGGGCAGCCAGCACATCAAGCCGGTCGCCGAGTACGAGACCGACCGTGTGTGGGACCGGAACTGGGGCCGCCCCATCAACCAGGAGGACATGTTCGGCTACTGCCTCACGATGGCCGTCCCCACCATCGAGAACCTCGATCGGATGGGTGTCGCGATCGATCCCGAGGCGGTGCTCGACTGGCTGCACCTCTGGAACGTCGTGGGCGTGCTGATGGGCGTGGAGGAGTCGTACGTCGTCAGCCCACTGAGCCCGGTCGACGCACCACGCGACCTCTCGTTCGAGGAGGCCCGCTACGCGCTCGACATCGTGCTGTCGCGCAACGTCAGGCCAACGCCGCAGGGCCGCCAGTTGACCGCGGTGCTGCTCGACCAGATGGGCTGGTTCCCCGGGCCGATGCGCCGCGTGGCTCGCTCGTTCATCCGCTCGTCGATCGGTGATCACCACGCCGACATGCTCGGCGTGCCGAAGGCCGGGCTGCTCGAACCGGTGATCGCCGGCGCCCAGAACGCCGCACGCACACTGCGGCAGAACTCGGTGGCCGCGGCAGGCTCACGCGAGATGGTCACGTGGCTCGGGCACCAGTTCCTCGACTGGTGGGAGAAGGAGTACCGGGCCATCCCGCCGTACCGGCAGGGCGGCGTGGAGGCGGTTGCCGACCGCGCACCCGACCCACGCACGCGCATGCCACGCACGGTGTCGATCTCCATCGAGACCATCGGCGACCTGCCACAGGGCGTCAGCGATGCGATCGCCGCCGTACCGGGAGTGTCGGTGGCGGTGGCGCCAGGCGGCGACGAGGACGAGGACGAGTACGAGAAGGTGGCGATGGAGACGCTGTTGGCCGGCACCGTCGCCGCCGGCCCCGCAGTGGGCCAGCTCGTCACCGCACTGCGGAATGCCACGAAGGACCAGCCGGCCGTGGGGTTGGTGTCGCTCGTCATCGACGGACGCACGGTGCCCCTGAGCCGACTCAGCGACGAAGAGATCGAGCAACTCCTCCCCGAGCTGAACGCCTGAGCGTCGGCAGGTCAGCGGTGGAGCGCCTGCTCCATCCGCACCGACGCGAGGTGCACGGCGTCGGTCTGATCGAGGTCGGCACCGCGCGCCTCCCACCGCGCCCAGTCGCCGTCGGTGGTGGTGGCACGGGCGCGCTCGAGGCACGCCGCGTCGTCGGCCGCCTCGGTGGGCAACTGCGGCGCCCGCAGTTCGGTGAGCGTGGTGGCGCGATGCAGCATGGCGGCGTGCTCGCTGTCCCCCGCGTCGGCGAGGCACAGCGACGCCTGCCGCACCGCCGACCACAGGTGCGAACGGTGACCGGCGCGCCCCCAGGTGTCGAACAACTCCTCGACCAGCATCATCGCGTCGGGCCACACACCTCGGCGACGACGCAGGGATGCGAGCCGGGTGGTGCACATCGCACCGATCCACCCGTTCTCCACCGACCTCGCTCGTTCGAGGCCGTCTTCGTAGAGCGCCTCGGCGTGCGCCGGGTCGACCGGTTCCAC
>SXKB01000030.1 GCA_005778215.1 Actinomycetota bacterium
GGGGCGAACGTCTTCGGCACGTCGACGGAGATGCTGAACGCCGGCCGCGGCGCGGGCACCGCCAGCATCGTGAGGCCGGCAAGCGCAGCCGTCGCCCCGGCCGAGGCCCATGCGACCCGCACCCCGCTCGACCCGCTCCGACGGATCGGCTGCTCGAGCAGATGGAACGACAGCTCCGCCACCAGCATGGTGACCGCCATCCGCACCACGAACAGCCCCCACCCTTCGACACCGGTGCGGCGGGCGGTGAGCATCGCGAAGATCGGCCAGTGGTACAGGTACACGCCGTAGCTGACCCGCCCGAGGTGCACCAGCGGCCGCGCGCTGAATGCGACGCGCAGCGGACCCGGCGCCTGCAGGCCGGCGACGAGCGCCGCCGACGCCAACGAGAACACACCGAGCCATCCGTGATAGGCCGGGCCACCGGCCACCGGCCACCACACGGCGGCCGCGAGGATCACCACGACGCCCACTGCGCCGAGCCATGGGACCACCCGATGACGCACTTCGCGACCGGCCAGCACCACCGCGAGGGCCGCACCGACCAGGATCTCGCCGAGGCGCGCCGGCGTGGCCCAGTAGGCCGCGTCAGGCCCCCACACCGCCGCGATGATCGGTGCCGCCGCCACGGCCACCGCGGCAGCCGCGAGCATCGCCCTGCGACGCGCCGCCATCGAACGGATGCGACCGAACGCGAACGCACACACCACCGGCCACACCCAGTAGAACTGCTCCTCCACCGACAGCGACCAGAAGTGGTCGGTGGGTCCGATGGCACCGGCGTTCTGCGCGATCAGTTCGGCGTAGCTGTTGTCACCGACGAGCGCGTTCCAGTTCGCCACTTGCAACAGCGCTGCCAGCACATCGCGGCGAAGGTTCGTGACCGCGGCGAACTCGCCGAACGCGGCCGCCACGCAGATCGCAGCGAGGCAGCACAGACTCGCCGGCATCAGCCGTCGTACGCGACGGGTGTAGAAGGCGCCCATCGCCACCCGGCCGGTGGCCGCGTGCTCGCGCAGCAACAACCCCGTGATCAGGAAGCCCGAGAGCGTGAAGAACACCGACACGCCGACGTAGCCGCCGGACATCCACGAGAATCCACCATGGAACAGCAACACCAGTGCGACGGCCACGCCGCGCACCCCGTCGAGCGCCGGCTGGTACTCGCCGCGCGTCGAACTGCCGTCGGGGGTCATTCAGCGACCGGTGAACGCTGCCTTGCCGGGGCCGTGCTCGAGGAAGCTCTGCACCCCGACCTTGCTGTCGTCGGTGTGGAACACCAACTCGAACAGACCGCGTTCGAGCCGGAGGCCGGCACCGAGGTCGTTCTGCAGCCCTTCGTCGACCGCTCGTTTCACGAGGGCCTGCGCCTGTACGGCGCCCTTCGCCACTTCGGCCGCGAGCGCCAGCGCGCGCTCGTGCAACTGCTCGGGCGGCACCACTTCGTCGGCGAGGCCGATGCGCAGCGCCTCGTCGGCCTTCACCTGACGACCGGTGACCATGAGTTCCTTCGCCCGGCTGGCACCGACCGTACGCGGCAGGCGCTGGGTGCCACCACCGCCGGGGATGATGCCGAGCAGGATCTCGGGCTGGCCGAACACGGCGCGCTCGCTCGCGATGCGGTAGTCGCAGGCCAACGCCAGCTCGCAGCCGCCCCCGAGTGCGTAGCCCGACACGGCGGCGATGACGAAGCGCGGGATGGCGGCCACGGTGTCGAGTGCGCGGTGGAAGCCCTCGGCGATGGCCCGACCCTCCGAGGGCCCGCCGAACTCGCTGATGTCGGCACCCGCGGCGAAGATGCGCTCGCCACCGGTGACGACCACCGCGCCCGGCGGGTCGGCGATGAGCCCTTCTGCGACGTGCCGGAGGTCGGTGAGCACCGCCTGCGACAACGCGTTGACCTTCGGGTTGTTCAGCGTGACGACGGCCACGCCGTCGTCACGGCGCTCCACGAGTACGAGTTCGCCCATGCCGGAACCCTAGCGAGCAGGCACCCGCCGGTGACAGTGGGCGGATCAGGCGCCGACGGAGCGCAACATCTCGTCGGCGGCGGACCACGGATCGATGGTGTGCGCCACCACTCCGTCCTGCAGTTCGGTCCAGCGGTCGCCGCTCACGATCTCGCGAGCGCGCTGCTCGAGCCGGCGGGCGACGATCTCGCGCAACTCCTCGCGCAGGCGGAACTCGCGACGTCGGTGCAGTTCGCCCGAGGCCGTGATGTGGGCGCGGTGTGCACCGATGGTGTCCCACAGCACGTCGACACCCGACTTCTCGATCGCGATGACCGGCACGATGGGCGGCCGCCAGGCGTCGTGGGCCAGATCGCTGAGCTCGAGCATCTGCTCGAGGTCGCGACGGGTCTCCTCGGTGCCCTTGCGGTCGGCCTTGTTGATCACGAACACGTCGGCGATCTCCATCAGGCCGGCCTTGTTGGCCTGCACCGAGTCGCCCCAGCCGGGGTTCACCACCACCACGGTGGTGTCGGCCTTGCCGGCGATCTCCACCTCCACCTGGCCCACACCGACGGTCTCGACCAGGGTCCACCGCTTGCCCACGGCGTCGAGCAGCCGCACCGCCTCGGGTGCGGCGAGCGACAGCCCACCGAGGTGCCCGCGGGTGGCCATCGAGCGGATGAACACGCCGGCATCGGTGGCGTGGTCCTGCATGCGCACCCGGTCACCCAGGATGGCGCCGCCCGTGAACGGCGAGGACGGGTCGATGGCCAGCACCGCGACCTCCTCGCCGAGCGAGCGGAGGTGGCCGATGGTGGCCGAGGTGAGCGTGCTCTTGCCGGCACCGGGTGCACCCGTGAGGCCGACCGTGTACCCACCACCCGAGCGCGGGTAGGTGATGCGACCGATCTCACGGGCTTCGTCGCCACCACGCTCCACCAGCGAGAGCAGGCGGGCCAGGGCGGCGCGGTCGCCCGCGCAGGCGGCCTCGAACAGGACCGGGACGGGCTGGGAACGCCGGCTCATTCGGGGATGGCGAGCTCGGGGTCGACCACGTTGATCACTTCGGTGACCCCGTCGATGCGATCGCGCATGATGCGTTCGATGCCCGCCTTCAACGTGACGGTGCTGGTGGGGCAGGTACCGCACGCACCAACGAGCGTGACGTAGACGATGCCGGTGGCCTCGTCGACCTCCTTCAGCACGATGTCGCCACCATCGGCCTGCAGGGCGGGCCGGATGACTTCGATCGTCTCTTCCACTTGCGTTCGCATCGTTGTCGGCGGGAACTTTCGTGAGGGGTCGAACGACCATTGAACCAGGACGAACCTTAGGATTGCGACTCATGCGAACACTCCGTGCCCTGGCGCTCATTCCCGCGACGGCCATCTTGCTCGTGGCCTGCGGCAACGACGACGAGACCAGCACCGACAGCACCGTGGCCGAGACCACCGTGCCGGCCGCCGACACGACGGCGGCCTCCACCACCCTGCTGTCCGCCGGCACCACCGCACCGCAGGACACCACCCCGCAGACGGCGCCCGACGGGCCGGTGCAGATCGACGTCGTGGTCGGTCTCGACAGCGCCGCCGACCGGGTGGAGTTGGTGAAGGCGGGCAGCGAGGTGCAGCTCAACATCACCAACCCCGATGCAGCCGACGAGTTCCACATCCACGGCATCGAACTCGAGAAGGCCGTCGACGCGGGCGTCACGGCGACGTTCAACTTCGTCGCCGACACCGCGGGCACGTACGAGGTCGAGAGCCACGTCACCGAGGACGTGCTGGTCATCATCGAAGTAAGCTGATCGGATGCTGGCGCATCAGGGAGGTTGGGACGAGATCCTGCTCGTCCTCGGACCCATCGCAGTGATCGCGGGACTGCTCTATCTCGCGAAGAAGCGCGTCAAGCCGAAGCCCGACCCGGAGTGACTCGTTCGATGTCGGCACCCAGTGCCGCGAGGCGACCCACCAGGTCGTCGTAACCACGATCGATGTGGTGCACACCGGCCACCGAGGTCTCGCCCTCGGCAGCCAGGCCGGCCACCACCAGCGCCGCCCCGGCACGGATGTCGGGCGCCTTCACGGGCGCTCCGCTCAACTGCGGCACGCCGCGCACCACGGCGTGGTGGCCGTCGGCGCGGATGTCGGCCCCGAGGCGCTGCAGTTCCTCGACGTACCGGAACCGGCCCGGGTAGAGGTTCTCGGTGACGATGCCCACCCCGTCGGCCACGCTGAGCATGGTGACGATGAGCGGCTTGTAGTCGGTGGCGATGCCCGGGTACGGCAGCGTGGCGACGTCGATGCTGCGCAACCGCCCCTGCGCCCACACCGCCAGGCTGGCGTCGGCGCCGGCGCCCATCGCCGTGACGGTGAGACCCATGTCGTGGAAGCGGCGCAGCAGCATGTCCATGTGGTCGCCGCGAGCGCCGCGCAGCACCACCTCGCCACCACTGACGGCCACCGCTGCGAGGTAGGTGGCGGCCTGGATGCGGTCGGGCACCACCGCGTGCTGCGTGGCGTGCAACTCGCCGGGCTCCACACCCTCGATGCGCAGCGTGGACGTGCCGATGCCCTCGATGTGCGCCCCCATGGCCACCAGGAAGTGGCAGAGATCGCTGATCTCGGGCTCGCGGGCAGCGTTGTCGATGACCGTCGCTCCCTTGGCGTGCACGGCTGCGGTGAGGATGTTCTCGGTGGCCCCCACGCTGGGGAACTCGAGCGTGATGTCGGCACCGTGCAGCCGATCGGCGGTGGCCTCCACCACACCGTGGCGCAGTTCGAACGTGGCACCCATGGCCTCGAGGCCCTTGAGGTGCATGTCGATCGGGCGACTGCCGAAGTCGTCACCACCGGGCAGCGACAGCGACACCTTGCCGAACCGGCCGAGCAGCGGCCCGAGCACGTTGATGCTCGCGCGGATGCGCTCGACCAGTTCGTACGGCGCCACCGGACGGATGCCGCCGCGGTTCACCATCGTGAGCCGGCCGTGCCCCTCGAACCGGCTCTCCACGCCGATCGCCGCGAGCAGTTCGGCCATGATGCCGACGTCGGCGATGTCGGGCACGTTGGTGAGCGTGAACTCGCCGTCGGCCAACAGCGTGGCCGCCATCAACTTCAGCACGGAGTTCTTCGCGCCGGGGATGGTGACCTCGCCCCGCAGGGGGCCCGCACGGCGGATGAGGATGCGGTCGTCGTCGGTCATGGGTCCTCCAGTATGCCTGCGGGGCTAGCCTCCGTGCGGTGCACGGCCGAGATCACACGCTGCGGATCACCTGGCCGGCGGCATCGCCCCAGGCCAGCGAGGCCCTCACTCCCCGCGACGACGTGCTCACCGAGGAAGCGGCCGGCGACGGGGCGTTCGAACAGGCCCACGGGCCGTTCCACCGCTACCGGCGGGTGGTGGAGGTCGACGACGTCGAGGTGCGCGAGACCATCACCTACGCCGTGCGCATCCCGTGGTTCGGGTGGCTGTTCGCGCGCCCGCTGCGCCATGCGCTGCGACACCGACGTGCACCCGGTTCGCCCAGCCCGGGGTGGGCGCCGCCCGATCAACTGAGCGAGCGGCAGGCTCGCACGCTCGCGCTGTTGGCGATGGCGTCGATGAGCGCCACGTTCGCCAACACCCTGTTCACCCAGACCGCCAACTTCGCGGCCGACACCTTCGGCATCGACGACCACGGCCAGGGCATCGGCGGCGCGATCGTGCGTCTGGGCGTGCTCATCGCATTGCCGTTCGCCGTGCTCGCCGACCGTCTGGGTCGACGTCGCACCATCGTGCTCACCGCATGGTTGGCGCCGCTGCTGTGTGCAATCGGCGCCTTGGCCCCGAGCTTCTGGGTGCTGGTGGGGTCGCAGACCCTGGCGCGGCCGATGGGCATCGCGCTGTCGTTGCTGGCCGGTGTGGCGGCGGCGGAGGACATGCCGCGCAGCAGCCGCGCGTACGCGGTGAGCGTGCTGGCGCTGTCGGCGGGACTCGGGGCCGGCGTGGCCGTGGGCGCGCTGAAGCTCGCCGATCTCGGCGACGACGGGTGGCGGCTCATCTATCTGCTGTCGCTGATGTGGTTGCCCGTGGCCATCAGCTTGATGCGTCAGTTGCTCGAGACGCGCCGGTTCGAGACCGTGCACCGCATCGCCCAGCCGATGAACCGGCGACGCCTCGCGCTGGTGGCGGCGGTGGCGCTGAGCTCGAACCTGTTCGTGGCGCCGGCGTCGTTCTTCCAGAACCGGTATCTCGACGACATCCGCGGCTACAGCGGCGGCGGCATCGCCCTGTTCGCGCTGCTCACCGGCACCCCGGCCTCGCTCGGCCTGATCTTCGGCGGGCGACTGGCCGACGCATTCGGTCGGCGGATGCTCATCATCGTGTGCACGCCGGTGTCGGCCACGTTGCTGGTGCTGGGCTTCGTGGCCGAGGGGCCGTGGATGTGGGCGGCGGTGATGGGCGGTGGGCTGCTCGCCGCGATCGCCTATCCCGCCTATCAGGTGTACCGCTCGGAGCTGTTCCCCACCGGCAACCGCGGCCGGGCCAACGGACTGGTCAGCACCACCGCCCTCCTCAGCGGCAGCGTCGGCATCCTGGTCGTGGGGTGGGCCCGCGACCAGGGGTACAGCTTCGGGCACATCATGGCCATCATGGCCGTGGGGCAACTGGTGGCCGCGTACCTCGCGTTCCGGCACTACCCCGAGACCGCACACCTCGAACTCGAACAGCTGAACCCCGAGGACCCGCGCATCTCAGAGGGCTGACACCCACTCGGCCACGGCGGCGGCCACCACGTCGTCGGCGCCCTTCAGGTCGTGACCCTTCCGCTCGATCCACACGTGGGTGACGGCACCCGGGATGGTGGCGGTCCACTCGGTCAGTTCGTCCGGTGTGCCGAAGCGGTCATTGGTGCCGTGCACGAAAAGGCACGGCACCGTCAGTCGGGGGAAGTGGTCGACGCGCAACCGATCGGGCTTGCCCGGTGGGTGCAGCGGATACGCGATGAGCACCAACCCCTTGGCTCGCACCGGTGCCAGCTCGTCGGCCACGGCCATCGAACAGATGCGACCGCCCATCGAGCGGCCGCCGAGCACCACGCCACCACGGCGCGGCAACGCGGCCACCTCGTCGCGCACGGCCTGCAGCAACACGGGTGCCCGATCGGGGGCCTTGCGACCGGCCTTGCGGTACGGGAAGTCGGCACGCACGGTGCGCATCGGGCGCACGGCGCGTTCCACCGCCACCAGTGCGGGGTGAGTGCTGTCGCTGCCCGAGCCGGGGAACAACAGCAGACGGGTCACGTGAGCCGTTCCAGCAGGATGCGCCGCGCCTCACCGAGCCGTTCGATGGTGACGCCCGCGTCGGCATCGCTGCCGCCGTGGTCGGGGTGCGCTTCGCGCAGGCGCACCCGGAAGCGGTTCATCACGTCCTTCTTCGTCACCTTCGCCGTGCCGACCGGGAAGCCCAACAGGTCGAGCGCCCACGCACGCGGATCGGTGACGCCCACGAGGTCGACGCGACTGACGCCGGTGATGTCGGCCACGAACGACGGACCGATGGGGCCCTGCCAGCGCATGGCCCGGTGCAGCACCGGCGCCACCTGGCGGCGGATGTCGAGGTTGAACCGCTCGAGCGCATACACGGCCCCGAGCACCTGGGAGAGCGGACGACCCATCGAGTGCAGGTCGAACTCCACGTGTTCGGCGTCGCCCACCATCTGGTGCACGCTCACGGCGAGGCCGTGACGGTCGACCTGGTAGCGGTGCTGCAGCCGCGGTTGCACGATGCGCTGTCCACGCGCCACCTGGTCGATGAGGCGCGAGATGTCGGGTGAGAGCTCGGGCTCCACGTTCGGCAGGTACGCCGCCACCACCGCCGCCAGCAGCACGCCACCGAGACCCGGCGCCGGGTCGGTGGGCAGCACGAGGTGACCGAGCGCCACCCGGCGCGTGGGGGTGACGGGCCGGGTGTGCCAGATCTGCAGCTCGGCCAGCAGCATCAGATGTAGGGGCGCAGCAGATCGTGCAGTTCTTCCGCGATCTCCTGCGCCGCTTCCTCGTCGGGCACGTCGTCGTCGACCAGCGCGCCGGCCAGTTCGTCGGCAAGTTCGCAGGTGCGCTCCCAGAGCCGCTGGTCCACGCCGAAGGGCGGGCGCGTCGGCTCGGCCACGTCGACCGCGGCCAACAGATCCTCGAGGCCGTCGGCGTCGAGCGGGTTGCGCTTCAACCGCTCCCCTGCGAGGAAGAACGTGGTGAGCGTCTCGAACGGCAGGCGGTCGTCCTCGGCGTGGGCATCGTCGACGTCGGGCACCAACTCCACGCTGTCGCCGGCCTCCACGAGGTCGAGGAGCGACTCGATGAGCGCCTCGTCGGCGGTGCGCACCAGCAGCACCACGCCGTCCCAGCGGAACGGATGGCCCTGGCGGGTGAGGGCGCGCGTCAGCGCATCGCGATCGTCGGGCTCCCAGTCGTCGAGCTCGTACTCGGTGGTGGGCTCGTCGTCGGGCAGCGGCACCGGGTCGGGCAGCAGCTCCTGGGCGGCGGCCGCGTTCAGTTCGTCGGCGCCGACCAGTTCGCCGTCGTCGTCGTACACGATGCCCAACCGCGCCTCGACGGCGTTGATGACGGCATCGGCATCGGCTTCACGAAGCTCGGGCACCACCAGCTCGGCGCCCTCCCACGTGTGCGGGATCTCGGCGTCGGCCAACTCGGAGGCCAACTCGGCCTGCTGGTCGAACGACCAGGCCGCGAGGTCGTAGTGCACTCGCGTCGCGTCGGGGTCGTTGGGGTTCCAGTCGTCGGTCACGGACGCGACGCTAGTCGCAGATCGCGGAGAGGAACTCCTCGACCCGGTGATATTCGTCGAGTTGGTTCGCACGCTGGCGGAACCCGTGACCCTCGCCTTCGTAGACGTGCAGCGTGGCGACGCCACCTGCGGCGCGCACGGCCTCCACGAACTGCTCGCTGTGCTCGACCGGCACCACCGGATCGAGGTCGCCGTGCAACACCAGCAGCGGCGTGTGCGCGAACCGCATGCCGTGGAACGCGGGCGATCGGTTCCGGGCCTTCGCCGCTGCGGCCGGCAGCGGCCCCACCAACGTGTCGGTGTAGTGCCGTTCGAACCGGTGGCTCCGCTCGCCCAGTTCGAGCAGGTCGGTCACGGGGTACAGCACGGCGGCGGCGGCGTAGCACTCGGGGGCGGCGGCCACTGCGCCGAGCGCCGTGAAGCCACCGGCGGAACCGCCGAACAGCACGGTGTGGTCGGGCGCACCGAGTCCCTTCGCCTGCGCCCAACGAGTGGCGGCCACGGTGTCGGCCACGTCGAGATCGCCCCACCGACCACGCAAGGCCTGTTGGTACAGACGCCCGTGACCGGTGGACCCGCGGTGGTCGGGCACGAGCACGTTCCAGCCGCGCGACCGCCAGTAGGCGATGCGCGGCATCCACGAGACCTGCCACTGATCGGTGGGGCCGCCGTGCAACCACACGATGAGGCCGCGCGGTGCATCGGCGCGGTAGAGGCGGGCGTGCACCACCTCGCCACCGCCCGCCTGGGCGGCAGGGATGCGACACAGCTCGGGCTCGACCAGTTCGTCGCCACTCCACTCGCCTTCCGGCCCGACGGCCACGATCGTGCGTTCCCAGGTCTCGGCGTCGTACACCACCACCTGCGTGGGCGTGCGCGCACCAGTGCGCAGCGCGGCAAGCCGGCCGTTGCGCCACGAGAGCTGGCCGTGCACGCCACGCGCCACCTCCACCACACGACCGGTGGCCAGCGACGCCACGCACAACCTGCCGAAGCCGCGCTCGTTGCGCGTGTAGGCGAGTTCGGTACCGTCGGGTGACAGCGCGTACGAACGCTGACCCGGACCCCACGTGGGGCCTGCGTGCTCGAACCACTCGTCGACCACGGGCCGGTCACCGAGCATCACGTTCAGCCACCGCTGGTCGTCGCGCACGCTCATCCGCTGGCCGTCGGCGGTGAAGCGCACCTGCTGCACGGTGTGCGGCACCGGCAGCCGTTCGCGCACGCCGTCGCGGCGCAGGCGTTCGATGTGCGAACCGTCCCACGGCATGTCGGGCACGTCCCAGGCCACCCATTCGAGGTCGCCCTGCGGGGTCCATGCCGGGTCGATGACGAAGTCGTCGGCGCCCTCGTCGACCCGCACCGACGAACGGTCGGCCACGTCGACCACGTGCACCTCGGCGAGGTCGATGACGTAGGCGATCTTCTTCCCGTCGACCGACACCGCCGGGGCTGCCGCCACCAGATCGGGACCATGGTGGGTGAGCTGCTGCGGCGCACCCCTGCGCAGCGACTGCAGCCACAGGTTGCCGTCGCCACCCACGTACGCGATGTTCGAGCCGTCGGGCATGCTCACCCATGCGCCGCCACCCATGCCGCGCGCTGTGCGCACGCCGGTGGCCTCACCCAGCCGAGTGGGCGGGCTGCCGTCGAGCGGATGCACCTGCAGCCACGATGCGCCGGCCTCCGACACGCCGTACACGACAGCCCTGCCCTCGAGCACCAACCTCGGTTCGCTGAGGTCGCGGGTGGAGATGCAGCGTTCGGCCGCGATCGGAGCCATCGATCGCACGCTAATGCCCGCGTAAATCGTTCGACACCCATGCGGCCGCTGTGGCACGGTGACGCCCTCGAACCACGAAAGGAGGTGCCCCCACATGTTGTCGATGATCCGCTCGTCCCGCTGCTGCGCAGGGCGCCCCGTCCGTGGCCGCGCCTTCGCCGGCTGACTCGTCGCGCGCCCCCACCACATCCGTGGCGGCGCGTCCTGTTCCACCATGCCCACACGAAGGAGAACCCCGATGTTCCAGCATCACCCCCTGCACCGCCAGCTCACCGACGACCGCCACGACCTGGTGCGCCGTCAGCGCGAACGCACCCGGCTCCGCCGACACGTGCCGCGTGAGCGACCGGTGCGACCACGAACCCCATGACCGTGCGCACCTGCGTCGACCCCTCCCTTGGGGACGGCGCAGGTGCAACGCGGTACGGTGAGCACTGATGAGTCCGAACTCGCAGAAGCCCGACCGCAACCTCGCCATGGAATTGGTGCGTGTCACCGAGTCCGCCGCACTCGCCGCCTCGCGTTGGGTCGGTCGAGGCGACAAGAACGGCGCCGACGGCGCCGCCGTCGACGCGATGCGCACGGTGCTCGCCACCGTGCCGATGGACGGCATCGTCGTCATCGGCGAGGGCGAGAAGGACGAAGCCCCGATGCTGTTCAACGGCGAGCAGGTCGGCGACGGCACGGCGCCGCTCACCGACGTCGCGGTCGACCCCATCGACGGCACCACCCTCACCTCGTACGGTCGGGCCAACGCCATTTCGGTCATCGCGGTCAGCGAACGCGGCACGATGTTCAATCCCGGCCCGTGCGTGTACATGCACAAGATCGCGGTCGGTCCCGATGCGGTCGGCTCCATCGACATCACCGCCACCGCGGCACAGAACCTGCGCTGGGTGGCGAAGGCCAAGGGCGAGAGCGTGCGCGATCTCACCGTGGTCATCCTCGACCGCGAGCGCCACGTCGATCTGATCGCCGAGGTGCGAGCCACCGGCGCACGCGTCAAGCTCATCACCGACGGCGACATCTTCGGCGCCATCGCCACCTCGTGGCCCGACGCCGGCGTCGACGTGCTCATCGGCACGGGTGGCACGCCCGAGGGTGTCACGGCCGCCGCCGCACTGAAGTGCATGGGGGGCGAGATCCAGGGCCTGCTGGCACCGCGCAACGAAGAGGAACGTCGCGCGGCCCTCGAACTCGGCTACGACCTCGACGCCGTGCTCACCACCGACGACCTCGTGAAGGGCGACAACTGCTTCTTCGCCGCCACCGGTGTCACCGACGGCGAACTGCTGCGCGGCGTGCGGTACGAGCACTCCAGCGCCCGTACGCAGAGCCTGGTGATGCGTTCCAAGAGCGGCACGGTGCGCATGATCGACGCCCGCCACCGCATCGACAAGCTCCGCGACTTCGCCGCCGTCGACTACTGACGCCCCACCTCAGTCGCGTTGGACGAGGCTGATCAGGCGCCGCGCGAGCGACCGGGGCATGATGCTGCTGCCGGTGACCATGCCCTTGTAGAGCACGCCCGGCACCGACAACGCCTTGCCGCGTGCCACGTCGTCGAGACCGGCCTGGGCCACCTCTCGCGCTTCGAGCCAGGCGAACGTGGGGTACTGGCCGGCGTACGAGTCGCTGTTGCTGACGCTCTGGAACTCGGTGCGGGTGAGCCCGGGGCACAGCGCGGTGACGTGCACGCCAGTGCCGCGCACTTCCTCGTGCAAGCTCTCGGTGAGGCTGGTGACGTACGCCTTCGTGGCCGCATACACGGCCAGCTTCGGTGCCGGTTGGAAGCTGGCCACGCTCGAGACGTTGAGCAGGTACCCGCGACCGCGCGGGATCATGGCCGACAACGCCGCGTGACTGAGGCGCGTGAGGGCGGCGATGTTGAGCTGCACCTCGCGGTCGAGACGGTCGACGTCGAGCTCGTGGAAGTCGCCCGACGTGCCGAACCCGGCGTTGTTCACCACCAGGTCGATGGGCAGGGCACCGTCACCGACCCGTGCCACCACCGCAGCGAGGCCGTCGGGCTCGGTGAGGTCGGCGTCGAGCACCTCCACCGTCGCGAAGCGCTCGGCCAACTCGTCGAGGCGGTCGCGGCGGCGTGCCACCACCACGGTGGGAATGCCGGACTCGCCGAGCACCTCCACCATCGCCTCCCCGATGCCCGAGGAGGCACCGGTGACGAGCGCGGACGTGAACGGCAGCGTGGACATGAAGGGCAGGCTACGCCGCCCCGGCGTCAGTGCGAGCCGGAAGCGCCGCCGAGGCCGCCCGACGCGTTGAGGCGGGCGTGCGCACGGCTGAGTGCGGCCACCGCCTCGGCGTCGTGCTCCTTGCGGAGGATCTCCTCGGCGCGCTCCTTGGCCGTGAGCGCACGACCGCGGTCGATCTGCTCGGCCAGCTCGGCCACGTCGGAGAGGATGCTCACGGTGTCGCCGCTGACCTGCACGAACCCACCGTGCACCGCCACGTCGAGCACACTGCCGTCGGCGAGCGTGATGCGCGTGTGGTTCTCGGTGAGCGCACCGAGGAACGGCGCGTGACCGGGCAGGAACGCGATCTCGCCACCACCCAGGGTGCGGGTGATGACCTGCGTGGCCTCGCCGGAGAAGACGACCTTCTCCGGCGACACCAGCTCGACCGTCATCGTGGCCATGATCAGGCCGCGCCTTCCTGGAGGGCCTTGGCCTTCGCCAGCACCTGCTCGACGCCACCGACGTTCAGGAACGCCTGCTCCGGCACGTCGTCGAGTTCGCCGCGGAGGATGGCGTCGAAGCTCTCGACGGTCTCGGCCACGGGCACGGTCTCACCGGGCACGCTGGTGAACACTTCGGCCACGTAGAAC
>SXKB01000244.1 GCA_005778215.1 Actinomycetota bacterium
CGTCGGCATCGCCGGCGTGGAGGGCAACGGCCAGTTCGAGGTGTGCGAGGCCATCCTCGGTCTCCGCCCCGTCGAGCGCGGCACCATCTCGGTGGAGGGCACCGAGGTCACCGCCCTCGAGACCCTCGACCGCCTGGCACTCGGCCTGTCGTACATCCCGTTCGACCGCCATCGCGAAGGCCTGTTGATGGACGCGCCGCTGTGGGAGAACACGTACCTCGGCCGCGAGGACGAGCCGTCGATGTCGTCGGGACCGTTCATCCTGAAGCGCAAGATCGAGGCCGACAGCCGCGCCGTGATCGAGCGGTTCGGGGTGCGCACGCCCAGCGAGCAGGTCCCTGCCTTTGCGCTCTCGGGCGGCAACCAGCAGAAGCTCATCGTCGGCCGCGAGATGGCCAGCAATCCCAAGGTGCTGTTGGCGGCGCACCCCACCCGTGGCGTCGACATCGGCGCCCAGGCGGCCATCTGGGAGGAGCTGCGTTCGGCCCGCGACGCCGGCCTCGGCGTGCTGCTCATCTCGGCCGACCTCGAGGAACTCATCGGCCTCTCCGATCGCATCCTCGTGATGTTCGACGGCCGTATCACCGCTCATCTCGACCCCGACACCGCCACACCCGAACTGCTCGGGTCGTACATGACCGGTGAGATGCAGGAGGCATCGTGAACAAGCAGAAACTGCAGCGGATGGCCGTCACGTCCGCCAGTTCCATCCTCGCAGTGTTCGTGGCGCTCGCGATCTGTGCCGTCATTCTCCTCATCACGGGCAAGGACCCCATCAAGGCGTACGCCACGCTGTTCGGTGCGGTCACCGAACGCAACGTGCAGCTCGACACGCTGAACCGGGCGACGCCGCTGTTCATCTCCGCTGCGGCGGTGGCCATCGGCTTCAAGATGAACCTGTTCAACATCGGTGTCGAGGGTCAGATGCGAGTGGCACTGCTCACCACTGCGGTCATCGGTGCCGCGGTGGAGCTGCCGGCGCCGCTGCACGTGCTGTTCTGCCTGCTGGTCGCGATGGCCGCCGGTGCCGCTTGGTCGAGCATCGCTGCCTGGCTGAAGGTGAAGCGAGGCGTGAACGAGGTGATCTCCACGATCATGCTCAACTTCATCGCCCTCGGCGTGGTGGCATGGGCGTTCGACGAGTTCTTCCGCGTGGAGAGCGAGACCGAGAGTCTGCTGGTGAAGACCAAGACGCTGCCCGAGTCGGCGTGGATGCCCGACATCGTCGACCGGCGCCTGAACGGCATGTTCATCGTGGCGCTGCTCGTGCTGCTGTTCTTCTGGATCCTGGTGTGGAAGACGAAGTTCGGCTTCCGCCTCCGCGCGTCGGGTGCCAACGGCGGCGCCGCCCGCGTCACCGGTGTGAACCCGAAGCGGATGATCGTCATCGCGATGCTCATCTCGGGTGCGCTCGCCGGCCTGGTGGGCATGCGCTCGCTGCTCGGCGACGTGCACGCCTACCAGAACGGTCTGGCCGAGCAGCAGGGCTTCAACGGCATCGCCGTGGCCCTGCTCGGCCGCAACCACCCGGTCGGCATCCTGTTCTCCGGCCTCCTGTTCGGTTTCCTCAGCGCCGCCTCCGGGCAGCTGCAGCTCGAGGACATCCCGAAGGAGATCGTCACGATCATGCAGGGCATCATCGTGTTCGCCGTGGTCATCATCAACGGCGCCGTGAAGCGCTACGACGAGCAACGCATCCAACGCAAGGCGGCCGCTGAGCTCGAGCGTCAGCACGAGGTGGTGGCGGCGTGAGCACCATCGAACTCTCCCCCGCCCCCGCTCCCGCACCGCGCGCCGGTTTCCTGCGCAGCATGCCGCGCCATCGCAAGGCGATGCTGCTGTCGCTGGGCGCGTTGCTCATCGTGTCGCTGGTGCGGGTGTTCACCGAGGCCGACGACCTCACCAGCTCGGGCACGGTGTCGGCGACGATCCGCGTGTCCACGCCCATCCTGCTGGCCGGTCTCGCCGGTCTGTGGGCCGAGCGTGCCGGCGTGGTGAACATCGGCATCGAGGGCATGATGATCGTCGGCTCGTGGCTGGGCGGCTGGGCTGCCTGGCACTGGGGCTCGTGGGCCGGCATCGGCTGCGCCATCGTCGGCGGCGCGCTCGTGGGCCTCATCCACGGCGTGGCCACGGTGCGGTTCAACGTCGACCACGTGGTGAGCGGTATCGCCATCAACATCCTCGCCGCCGGCACCACCGAGTACCTGTCGATCATCGCGTTCAAGGGCAAGGAGGGCGGCGGCGAGAGCCAGTCGCCGCCCGGCAAGAAGGGCTTCGGCTCCTTCGACATGCCGTTCCTCACCGGCGGCAACCTCGGTCCGTGGAAGACGCCCGACATCCTCGGCTGGATCGAGAACAAGGGCATCGTGCTCATCTCCGACATCGCGGGCATCGCGAAGGGGTTCCTCAGCGACCTGTACCTGCCCACGGTGCTCGCGCTGGCACTCGTGCCGTTCACGGCGTGGTTGCTGTGGCGCACCCGCTTCGGCCTGCGCATGCGCTCGTCGGGCGAATCGCCGCAGGCCGGCGAGAGCCTGGGCGTCAACATCGCCCGCGTGCGGTATCAGGCCCTCGCCGTCAGCGGCTCGCTGGCAGCGTTCGGTGGCGCCTACCTGTCGTGCGTGCTCACCAACACCTACCGCCAGGGCCAGACCGGCGGTCGCGGCTTCATCGGTCTCGCCACCACCATCTTCGGCAACTGGACCCCCTTCGGTGTGCTCCGCGGTGCGGTGCTGTTCGGCTTCCCCGAGGCGCTCCGACTGCGCAGCGACGACGCCGTGATGGCGCTGTTCCTCGTGGGGGCTGTCGCCCTGGTGCTGCTGAGCGTGCGCTTCTTCATGAAGGCTCGCGTGGTGCAGGGTGTGGCCAGCCTCGCCGTCGCGGCGCTGTGCGTGTACACCTACGACGTGGTCGATGCCGTGCCGCAGAACCTGGTGGCGGCCACGCCGTACGCCCTCACGCTCATCGTGCTGGCCGCAGCCCGGCAGCAACTCCGGCCGCCAGCGCATGCGGGCATGCCGTGGCGACCGGGCGAGAACCACTAGCCAGCCGCACCATGTCCTCGGTGCAGGGTCCGTTGGCGGACGTTCGCGTCCTCGACCTCACTTCGGTCGTGATGGGTCCGTTCGCGACACAGATCCTCGGTGACCTCGGCGCCGACGTGGTGACCGTCGAGGACATCGGCGGCGACACCAACCGTTACATGGGCCCCGGCCCGCACCCGCAGTTGTCGGGCGTCGCGCTGAACCTGATGCGCAACAAGCGCAACATCAGCCTCGACCTGAAGCACCCCGACGGCCGCGAGGCGTGCCTGCGCCTGGCCGAGCACGCCGACATCGTCATCACGAACCTTCGCCCGGGCCCGTTGTCCCGGTTGCGTCTCACCTATGCCGACGTCGCCGAGCGCAAGCCCGACATCATCTTCTGCCAGGCGCAGGGTTGGCCCACCGACTCACCCGACGGCGATCGGCCCGCCTACGACGACGTGGTGCAGTCGGCATCGGGCATGGCACACATCTACGAGCAGCAGAGCGGCGAGCCGCGCATCGTGCCGACGATCATGGCCGACAAGGTGAGCGGCCTCACCATCGTCTACACCGTGCTCGCCGCCCTCCATCACCGCGACCGCACCGGCGAGGGGCAGCGGGTGGAGGTGCCGATGGTGCCGGTGATGCAGTCGTTCCTGCTCGTCGAGCACGGCGCCGACGCCATCCCCGACCCGCCCATCGGCAGTGCCGGCTACGCCCGGGTGCTCACCGCCGATCGTCGGCCGCAGCGCACCGCCGACGGGTGGATCCACATGCTGCCGTACAGCCGCGAGAACTACGTCGACCTGTTCCGGGCCGGCGGCCGCGACGACCTGGCCGACGACCCTCGGCTCGAGTCGCGTGCCACCCGCGCTGCCAACGTGACGATGCTCTACACCGCCGTGCTCGACGTGGTGCGCACTCGCACCACCGCCGAGTGGCTGACGTTCTGCGAGGAGCACGACATCCCGTGCTCCCCCATCGTCGACCTCGACGACGTGGTGGCCGGATTCCCCGTGGAGGAGCATCCCGTGGCGGGCCCGTACCACGTGATCCCGTCGCCGACTCGTTTCGACCACACCCCCGCATCGGTGCGCCGACACGCGTCGCTCATCGGGCAGGACGGCGACGAGGTGTTGACCGAGGTGGGCTACACGCCCGACGAAGTCGCGGCGCTGCGCGAGTCCCGTGCGCTCAGGAGCCGCTGAGTTCGGCGATCGCCTGCACTTCGATGCCGCCGCGCGGGCGCTGGGTGAGAGTGACGGTCACTCGGTGCGGCTGGGCGCTGTGCATCACTTCACCGGCGATCTCGGCGGCGAGCGCCTCGGCGAACACAGCACGGTCGCGGAAGCTCCACAGGTAGAGCTTCAGGCTCTTGCTCTCGATGCACCACTGGTTGGGCACGTACTCGATGACGACGTGCGACAGATCGGGCTGCTCGGTGACCGGGCACATCGAGTTGAGTTCGTCGTTGGTGAACCGGACGACGGTGACGTGGGCGGGGGCGGGAAACACCTCGACGTGCTCGATGGGGTGCCGCACGGTGTTGCCCAGGACGGTGAGTTCGGGGTGCTCCATGAGGCGTCAGGGTACGGCCCGGGCGGACGACCGCCTACGCTGGCGGGCAGACCATGAACATCATCGAACTCCCCAAAGTCCTCCTGCACGACCACCTCGACGGTGGCCTGCGCCCCTCCACGGTGGTGGAACTCGCCCGCGAGTACGGCTACACGAACCTGCCCACCTACGACGTCGCCGAGCTCGCGTCGTGGTTCAACCGTGGCGCGAAGCGCAACGACCTGGTGCTGTACCTCGAGACGTTCGCCCACACGGTGGGCGTGATGCAGCACCGCGACGCCATCGAACGAGTGGCGTACGAGTGCGCCGTCGACCTCGCAGCCGACGGCGTGGTGTACGCCGAGGTGCGCATGGCACCCGAGCTGTGCACCGAGCAGGGCCTCACGCTCGACGAGGTGGTGCAGGCCATCCTCGACGGATTCCGCCGCGGCAGCGAGGGCACCGACCTCACCATCTATCTCATCTGCTCGGCCATGCGCACGGCCGCACGCAGCCTCGAGATCGCCGAGTTGGCCGTTCGGTGGCGCGATGCCGGTTGCGTCGGTTTCGACATCGCGGGCGCCGAAGCCGGCTACCCGCCCACCCGTCACCTCGACGCGTTCCAGTACGTGCAGCGCGAGAACTTCCACACCACCATCCACGCGGGCGAGGCGTTCGGTCTGCCCAGCATCTGGGAGGCCGTGCAGTTCTGCGGGGCCGAGCGACTGGGCCATGGCGTGCGCATCGTCGACGACATCACCGGCCCCGAGGGCCAGGAGCAGCTCGGCCGTCTCGCGTCGTTCGTGCGCGACCGGCGCATCCCGCTCGAGCTGTGCCCCACCAGCAACGTGGGCACCGGCGTGTGCGCCAGCATCGCCGAGCACCCCATCGGCATGCTCCGCCGCCTCCGGTTCCGGGTCACGCTCAACACCGACAACCGGTTGATGAGCGCCACCTCGATGACGCTCGAGATGGAGCAGTTGCGCGATGCGTTCGGCTGGGGTCTCGACGACTTCGAGTGGATCACCATCAACTCGATGAAGTCGGCGTTCGCACCGTTCCCCGAGCGGTTGGCCATCATCAACGGGGTCATCAAGCCGCGCTACGCGCAGGCCCGCGCCGCCCACCTCTGAACCGCGGCCTTTCGATCGGCCGCCGCGGTTCTGGCACACTCGCGGGCATGCCCGTCGCAGTTCACGTCGTCGACCACCCGCTCATCGCCGATTCGCTCACGCGAGTGCGCGATGTCGCCACGCCCAACGCGTTGTTCCGTCAGGAGCTCGAGCGCATCGGCAACCTGCTCATCGCGGAGGCCACGCGTGGGTTGCCCACCCACGCGGTGAAGGTGCAGACGCCGCTGGTGGAGACACTCGGTCGACAGCTCACCGCCCAGCCGGTGGTGGTGCCGGTGCTGCGCGCCGGCCTCGGATTCCTGCACGCGGCGCAGGAGCTGTTGCCGAACGCCGACGTCGGGTTCATCGGCGTGGCACGCGACGAGAACACGCACATGCCGAAGCCGTACGTGAACAAGCTGCCCGAGAACCTGGCCGGGCGTCAGGTCATCGTGCTCGACCCGATGCTGGCCACCGGCGGTTCGCTGGCGCACACGTGCGATCTGCTCATCGAGCGCGGTGTCACCGGCACCATCATCGTGGTGTGCGTGCTCGCTGCGCCCGAGGGCATCGAACTGCTGCGCGAGCACGGCCTCGATCTCGCCGTGTACACGGCGGCCCTCGACGAACGCCTCAACGAGCACGCATTCATCGTGCCTGGTCTCGGCGACGCCGGGGACCGCCAGTTCGGTTCGCCCGCCTGACCCTGCGGGTCAGATGAGCGTCATGTTGGGCTCGCCGTTGGCGTTGAGCCCGTTCGCGGTGCGCGTGCAGGTGCCGCCGCGTACGTTGCCGCCGTTGTAGGCCTGGCGAACGCAGTTGCGGATGGCCTTCTCGCCCCACCAGTTGGGGTGGATGCTCTCCTGCACGTAGTACGGGCCGAACACGGTGCTGACGGTGCGGATCTGCGAGATCCATTCGGTCACGTCGGCGGCACCGGCGGCGGTCCAGTTGCCCTTGCCGGTGTTCTCCATCAGGTTCACGGTGTTCTCGCACAACCGACGTCCGTTGAACGACGCGGCGAGATCCATCACGACCACGTTGCCGCTGCTGTTGGCCGCAGTGGCGGCGCCCTTCACGGCGTTGTTGATGTTCACCAACGCGGTTCCGTTGGCCCAGTTCGCGTCGGCGTTCCAGAACCCGCACCCGCCGGTGTTCTGGCGGGAGAACCCGCTCTCGCCGTAGCGGAAGCCCGTGCCGTTGGGAATGGGCGACGGGTACGTCTGCACGACGATCTTGTACTGCGTCGTGCTGTAGCCGGCGTTGGCCATCGCGGTCTTCACGTTGTTGATGGCCGCCGTGATGGCGTTGCGCTGGTTGGTGATGTTGGTGGCGGTGAAGTTCGCGGTGATGGCGCTGTCGTCGTTGCAGTAGTTCTTCCACCACGACGGCGACGTGAGGAAGTTCGTCACACACCGCTGCACGATGTCGGCGAAGCCGAAGTTGTTGCCACCGATCGAGAGCTGGATCATCTTCACGTTGTGGGTGGCGGCGAAGTTCTGCAGCATCAGCGCCTGCCCCTGGTTGCCGCCGACGTTGTAGAAGTCGATGCCGGGCTTGAAGTAGCCGTCGCTGCTGGTGAACGTGCCGGTCTTCGCACCGGAGCACGCGAGGTTGAGGCTGTTGACGCCGCCACCGATGTGGATCTCGGCCGCGGTGCTGCGGTGGCAGCGGTTGATCACCTCGGCCGTGCGGGTGGCGTTGTCGAAGTACGCGGCGCTGCCGCCGGCGTCGACGCTCGACGAACTGCTGTTGCTGTTGCCCGCCCACCGACCGGCTTCACCGGAGATGTACGAGTCGCCCAGGCTCACCACCCACGGGGCACCGACACCCGGCCCGTCGGCGTGCACCACGCCGGTCGAGACGGCCACCGGCACGGCGACCGACGACACCAACAAGGACAGCGCGATTCCCAACCGACGCATGGACATCCCCTCCGAGTCCGCCGGCCCCCAAACGACCGGACGGGCGCGACGTTAGCCACCCGCCGAACGGGCGCGGTTCATGCCAGCAGGGTGGCGAGTTGCTCGAGCAACGGCGCGGGGTCGCTGCCGATGCCCTCGCCGTACAGCTTCACCTTCGGCTCGGTGCCGCTGGGGCGCACCTGCAGCCGCACGGCGTCACCCAACTGCAGGCGCAGCAGACCCGCCTCGTCGAACCATTCCACCGACGTGACGGCGTGGCCTCCCACTTCGGTGGGCGGCTGCGCCCGCAGCCGGGCCACGGCCGCGGCGCCGTCGGCGGGTGGCATGCGCAACGACTTCTCCGCCATCACATGACGGCCGTAGGTGGCGATGATGACGTCGAGCCGGTCCTGGATGGTGACGCCCTCGGCCACGGCCACCGCTGCGATCTCGGCCATCATCACTGCCGCGGTGATGCCGTCCTTGTCGAGCGGCTGGGTGGTGACCAGGTAGCCGAGCGCCTGCTCGTACCCGAGCACGAACCGCTGGTCGGGATGGGCCAGCACGGTGTGGCCGATCCACTTGAACCCGGTGAACGTCTCGAGGCAGGTGATGCCGTTGGCCGCAGCCATGCGACCGAGCAACGACGACGACACGAGCGTGGTGACCACCAGTCGGTCGTCGCCCGACGTGTGGCGCAGGACGTGGTCGGCGAACAGCCAACCGATCTCGTCGCCACCGAGGCGACGCCAGGTGCCGTCGGGTTGCGGGATGGCGGCGCCCAGCCGGTCGGCGTCGGGGTCGTTGGCGATGGCCACCACGGCGTCCACCTGCGCCGCCTTCGCGAGCAGCAGATCCATCGCCCCGGGCTCCTCGGGGTTGGGGAACGACACCGTGGGGAACGAACCGTTCGGCTCCTGCTGCTCCCCCACCACCGCAGGGGCCGGCAGGCCGGCGCGGTCGAACGCCTCCATCAGGGTGGCACCACCCACGCCGTGCATCGCGGTGTACGCCACGGGCACACCGGGGATGTCGGGGCACAGCCGCACCGTGGGCACGAACGCGAGGTACGCCTCGATCTCGGCGCGGCCCAGCATCTGGATGAGCGGGTGATCCTCGGGTGCCAGTTCCACGGCACACGGATCGACCCGGTCGATGCGCGCCGAGATGTCGGTGTCGGCCGGCGGCACGATCTGCGAGCCGCTGCCCAGGTACACCTTGTAGCC
>SXKB01000245.1 GCA_005778215.1 Actinomycetota bacterium
GTTGGCCACGTCGCCCGCGAGCGCCGTGGCCGTGGCCTTCGTGGTGCGGTCGGTGACCAGGTCGACCCCCAGGTAGAGGCCCAGGCCACGCACGTCGCCGATGCACTCGTGCTGCGTGGCCAGGTGCTGTAGCCGGGTCAGCAGGTGAGCGCCGGCGGTGGCCGCGTTGGCCTGCAGCCGTTCGTCGTCGATCACGTCGAGCACCGCCATGCCGGCCGCGCAGCTCACCGGGTTGCCCCCGAACGTGTTGAACCACTCCATGCCGTTGGCGAACGCGGCGGCCAGTTCGGGTGTGGTGACGACGGCGCCGAGCGGGTGGCCGTTGCCGATGGGCTTGCCCAGGGTGACGATGTCGGGCACCACGCCCTGGGTCTCGAACGCCCACAGGTGACTGCCGACTCGGCCAAATCCCACCTGCACCTCGTCGGCGATGCACGCGGCACCGTTGGCGCGAGCGAGGCGATGGGCCTCGGCCAGGTAGCCGTCGGGGAACACCACCTGGCCGCCGCAGCCGCTGATGCTCTCGGCGATGAACGCGGCGGCGGGCGGCAGGTCGGCGATGCCGGCCGCGTAGGCGGGGCCGTCGGCACCGAAGCGGCCGCGATACGGATCGGGGAGCTCCGCGAGGTGGGTGTGTTCGGGGCGGCCGCTGCCGCCCTTGCGGTTGAACTTGTAGGCGCTGATGTCGACGCAGCCCTGCGTGTTGCCGTGGTACCCCCAGTCGACCGCGATCACGTCGCGGCGCCCGGTGGCGGTGCGGGCGATGCGCAGCGCGAGTTCGTTGGCCTCGCTGCCCGAGTTGGTGAGGTACACCACCGACAGCGGGTCGGGGAACAACGCCGCCAGTCGTTCGGCGTAGTCGAGGATGGTGCGGTGCAGGTAGCGGCTGTTGGTGTTCAACACCGCGGCCTGGCGAGCGATGGCTGCGACCACGTGCGGGTGCGAGTGGCCGACGTGCGCGACGTTGTTCACGGCGTCGAGGTGTGCGCGGCCGGTGTGGTCGATCAGCCAGGTGCCCTCGCCGCGCACGATGCTGAGCGGTCGCCGGTAGCTGACGCTCAGCGACGGGCCGAGGTCGGCCCGGCGGCGTGGCGCGAGCACGTCGGGGGCGTCGGCGGTGTGGTCGTCGAACGTCTCGGGGCTGAGGCGCAGCAGCAGGTTCGCGTCGGGCGCGATGCTGCGCCACACGTCCATTCGGCTCGGCTCGCCCGCGCCCTCGAAGTTGCCGTCGGGGCCGAGTTCGGGGTCGGCCATCAGGTCGGTGATGAGTTGCACGTGCACGTGCGGCGCCCAGCCGCCGTTCACCGTCGGATCGCCCACGAACGCGATCACGTCACCGGCCGCGACGTGTTGTCCCGGCTGCACGGTGGTGAGCGTGCGGCGCGACAGGTGGCCGTACAGCACCCAGAACGGTCCGGCGTCGCCGGCCTGGTGGCGCACGATCACCGTGGGGCCGTAGTCGTACGGCATCGCGTTGTCGACCACGGTCTCCACCACGCCCGGCAACATCGCGTGCAGCGGGGTCTCGGCCTCCACGAACAGGTCGATGCCGATGTGGGTGGAGCGGGTCTCCGGTGCGTCGGTGACGAACTGGTCGCCCGCATAGCACGAGCGGTCCTCGTCGTAGCGGCCCACGGCCACCACCGCGTCGTGCTCGGCGAAGCGCTGCTGGATCCATGCCCACGACTCGTACGGGTCGGCGATGGCGGTGAGTGGAGCGCCGTCGGCGAGGCTCACCACGATGCGACCGGCAGTGCGCAGCGAGAACGGCAGGATGTCGGCCGGCGCGCACTCGGGGCTGCCCAGCCATTCGACCACGGCGTCGTGCGACGGCACCGGGGTGCGGCCGGCGGCAGCGCGGGCCACGAAGTGCAGGAACTGCGGGCGCATCGCCATCAGTCGCCGCAGCAGCCGCAGCGCTGGTGCCTGCGAGATGAGCAGGTAGTCGTTGTCGGGGAACTCGCGGCTGCGGTGCGAGGAGATGACGATGCTCATCGCAAGCCTGGTCGCAACGAGGTCGAACAGCACCGACAGCTCGTCGTCGTCGAGCTCGAACTCGGCGGTGTAGCCGCCGATCACGTCGCGAGCGGCAGCGACCACGTCGGGGACGTCGAGCAGCGCGTAGGCGAGCGTGACCGCGAGTTCGTTCACCTGCCGGGCGAACATCATGTCGCCGAAGTCGATGAGGCCCGACACCTCGCCGTCGTGCACGAGCACGTTGTGGTCGTTCGCGTCCTGGTGCACCACGGCGCCGCGCAACCGGGGGAGCAGGGGCACCACGCGCTGCTCGCGACGGCGGAACGCGGCGCGCACCACGTCGCGGTCGGCCGGGTCGGCGATGTGCTCGATCCAGTGGCGTACACCGTCGGCACCGTCGAGATCCCACAGGAAGCCCGGGCGATGGGCGCCGGGATGGCCGAACCCCTGCAACGCCCGGCTGACACGACCCATCAGCCGGCCGAGTCCGCGACGGAGGTCGGGTGTGGCGTCCACCATCGCGTAGGGCACACCGGGCAGGTGGGTGACGATGCGCGCCAGGTGCCCGTTCCACTCCACCGTGCCGGGTGCCACCACGTGCGGCACCCCGAGCGTGGGGTCCACGCGGCGGAGGTGTTCGAGCGCCGCCTGCTGCAGGTGCAACGTCGTCGGGTCCTCGGCCGGGTGCGCCACCTTCAGCACGTACGAGCCGTCGGCGGTGTCGAGCCGTGCGTTCTGGTCGCGTTCCGAGGCGAGTTCGTCGACGGTGCCGTGCAGGCCGAACACCGCGCCGGCGAGCTGCAGGAGTTGATCGTCGGTGAAGGCCGGGGGCGGGGAGTCGAACACGGAGGTCACTGCGGCGACGGTAGTCGTCGGTCGGTAAGGTCGGTCCACCGAGGGGGTCCGAGTGGGTTCGAACGATGTCGTCATCACGGGTACGGGGCTGTTCACGCCGCCGTACGCCATCAGCAACGCGGAGCTCGCCGCATCGCTCACCATCGCCGTCACGCGGTGGAACGTGGAACATGCCGACGAGATCGAGCGTGGCGAGCTGGTGGCGCGCACGTTGCCCGATGCCGAGTTCATCGAGAAGGCGTCGGGCATCAAGAGCCGGTACGTGATGGAGAAGTCGGGCGTGCTCGACCCCGACCGCCTGCGGCCGCACCTGCCCACCCGCAACGAGGACGAGCCGAGCCTGCAGGTGGAGATGGCGCTGCCCGCCGTGCACGAGGCCCTCGCCCAGGCGGGTCGTCGTCCCGACGAGGTCGACTGCGTCATCGTCGGTTGCTCCAACATACAGCGCGCCTATCCGGCCGTGGCCATCGAGCTGCAGCACGCGCTCGGCGCCGGTGGCTGGGGCTACGACATGAACGTCGCGTGCTCGTCGGCCACGTTCAGCATGCAGGCCGGTGTCGACGCGTTGAAGAACGGTTCGGCCAACTGCGTCGTGGTGGTGCATCCCGAGATCACGTCGGGCCACAACAACTTCGCGTTGCGCGACCACCACTTCATCTTCGGCGACGCCTGCACCGCGGTGGTGCTCGAGCGGGCCGACGACGCCGTCGCCGCCGAGCAGTGGAAGGTGCTCGGCCTGAAGTTGTCGACCGCGTTCTCCAACGCCATCCGCAACGACTTCGGGTTCCTCAACCCCAGCGAGGACGACCCGCGCGACCCGTTCGAGCTGGTGTTCCGCCAGCAGGGCCAGCGGGTGTTCAAGGACGTCGTGCCGATGGTGGTGGACCACATCAACACCCAGCTCGCCGCGGTCGACCTGCCGCCCGAGCAGGTCGAGCGTTTCTGGTTGCACCAGGCGAACCTGAAGATGAACCAGCTCATCGCGAAGCAGGTGCTCGGTCGCCTCCCCGACGAGCGCGAGGCGCCGGTCATCCTCGACACCTACGCCAACACGTCGTCAGCCGGGTGCATCATCGCCTTCCACCTCCACCGCGGCGACCTTGCGAGCGGCGACATCGGCGTGCTGTGCAGCTTCGGCGCCGGCTACAGCATTGGCAGCCTGGTCATCCAGAAGCTCTGACCCTGCACCTGCCCGGCAACCCGCCCAGCGCGGGGGCTCGGATCGCTGCATCTGGCCGGGATTCGTCCCGGAGTCCGGGACGAATCAGCGCCAGAAGCCATTTCGGAACAGATTGCGCCCAGAAACCAGGGTGGAGAACCGTCAGGCCTTGATGCGTTCGTTCTTCGGGTCGTAGAGGGGGCGCAGGCTCACCTTGGCCGGGTACTGGGCGCCGTTGATCTCGACGGTCCAGTCGCCCTCCAGCGGGCCGGTCACCATGGCCAGGCCCACGGCGCCGCCGAGGGTGTGGCCGTACGACGCAGCACGCACGTAGCCCGCCGCCACGCCGACGCGGCGCAGCACCTCGGCGTGGTACATCAGCGGCTCGGGGTCGCGGCACAGCACCGACACGAGGCGCGCCGCGGGCGTGACGCCGCGCAGCGGTTGGAGCGCGTCGCGGCCGACGAAGTCGTGGTCCCAGTCGA
>SXKB01000246.1 GCA_005778215.1 Actinomycetota bacterium
AGATCCTCGGCGGCTACGGCTACACCCGTGAGTACCCGGTCGAGCGCTGGCACCGCGATGCGAAGATCCACACGATCTTCGAAGGGACCTCGGAGATCCAGCAGCTGGTGATCGCCCGTGCGATCTCCGGCATGCGGATCGAGTAGCACGCTACCGACCGTGCCGAGGTCGGCTATCGTTCGATAGCCATGGCTGCAACGCAACTCCCAGACCGCGCCCGAGTCGTCATCGTCGGGGGTGGCGTCATCGGCAGCAGCATCGCCTATCACCTCGCGCACCTCGGGTGGACCGACGTGGTGCTGCTCGAGCGGCATTCGCTGACGGCGGGCACCACGTGGCACGCGGCCGGGCTCATCACCTCGGCCGGCATGACCGACGAGACGTCGCTGTTCATGGCGCGCTACTCGCGCGACCTGTACGCCCGACTCGAGGCCGAGACCGGACACTCGACGGGCTTTCGCGAGATCGGGCACATCCTCCTGGCCAGCACACCTCGCCGTGTCGAGGCGCTCCGCCGGGCCGGCGCATGGCAGCACGGCTTCGGTGTGCCGGAGCGCGAGATCTCGCCACGCGAGGTCGCCGACATGTGGCCGTTGCTCCGCACCGACGACCTGCTGGCGGGCTTCTACGTGCCCGACGAAGGTCGTGCCGATCCGGTGGGGTGTGCGGTGTCCATGGCCAAGGGCGCCCGTCAGTTGGGTGCCACCGTCGTGGAGGGCGTGTCGGTCATCGGCGTCGAGCAGCATCGCGGACACGTGACCGCCGTGCTCACCGATGCGGGCCGCATCGAGACGGAGATCGTGGTGAACGCGGGTGGCATGTGGGCGGGCACCCTCGCCGCGCAGTCGGGAGTGCACGTGCCGCTGCAGGCGGCCGAGCACTACTACCTCCTCACCGGCCCGGTGCCCGGCATGGACCCCGACCTTGCCGTGGTGGAGGACCCCGACCGCTACGGCTACTACCGGCCCGAGGGCGATGGCATGCTCGTCGGCCTGTTCGAGCCGGTCGGAAAGCCCTGGCACCTCGGCGGGGTGCCGCACGACTTCGCGTTCGGCACCATCGACCCCGACTGGGATCGCATGGCCGAGTTCCTGGCGCCGGCGATGGACCGCATCCCGTCGCTCGCCGAGTGCGGCGTGCGGCTGTTCTTCTGCGGTCCCGAGTCGTTCACCTCCGACGTGCACCCGCTGCTCGGCCCAGCGCCCGAACTCGACGGCTATTGGGTGGCGGCGGGCATGAACTCGCTGGGCATCCTGCTCGGGGGCGGCGTGGGGCACCTGATGGCGCACTGGATCGTCGACGGGGTACCGCCGCTCGACGTCACCAGCTACGCGGTCGGACGGGTGGCCACCCACGAGACCAGTCGCAAGTTCCGTTCGGAGCGAACGCCCGAGCAACTCGGGGTGCTGTTCGGCGACGGCGTGTGGCCGAACTGGAAGCCCACCACCGCGCGCAACGTGCGCCGTTCGGTGCTGCACGACCGCCACGTTGCGGCCGGCGCCCACTTCGGCGCCTCGGTCGGATGGGAGTACCCCGAATGGTTCGCCGAGCCCGGCGAGCACCCGCGCACCGTGCTCGACTTCGTGCGTCAGGAGTCGCACCCACTGGTCGCTCGCGAGCATCACGCCGTACGTGAGGCGGTCGGCGTGCTCGACATGAGCCTGATGGCCAAGCTGATGGTGCAGGGTCCACACGCCGGTGCGGTGTTGAACCGCCTCTCGGCCAACGACGTCGACCGGGAGACGGGCAGGCTCGTCTACACGCAGTGGCTCGACCCGCGCGGTGGCATCGTCGCCGACGTCACGGTGTCGAAGTTGGCCGACGAGCGGTTCCTCGTCATCAGCAGCGACATCACGCATCGAGAGATCGAGCCACGCATCCGACGCGAGACACGCGCCGACGAAGTGGTCGTCGTCACCGATGTCACCTCTGCCACCACCTTGCTCTCGGTGCAGGGCCCGGCGTCGCGTGAGTTGCTCGGCCGACTCACCGATGCCGACCTGTCGAACGCCGCCTTCCCGTACCTCACCGCGCAGCAGATCCACGTCGGCTACGCCCCGGTGCTCGCGGGCAGGGTGACGTACGTGGGCGAACTCGGGTACGAACTGCACGTGCCCACCGAGCATGCCGCTGGACTGTACGACCTGTTGTTCGAGACAGGACGAGACCTCGGCATTCGCCCGGTGGGTCTCGGCGCGATGGCCAGCCTGCGGTTGGAGAAGGGCTACCGCGACATGGGGGTCGACATCGACACCACCGACACGGTGCTCGAGGCGGGCCTCGGATTCGCGGTCGCTTGGGACAAGCCGGGCGGCTTCATCGGCCGCGACGCGATGCTCGCGGCGAAGGCAGCGGGCGCGCCGGCCGATCGCATCGTCGGGCTGTTCGTCGACGACCCCGACGCCGATCTGTTCGGTGGCGAGCCGGTGTTGCTCGACGGCCGCTGGGTGGGCTACGTCCGCGCGGCCGCGTTCGGCCACACGCTCGGCGGTCCGGTGGCG
>SXKB01000247.1 GCA_005778215.1 Actinomycetota bacterium
ACCACAATCCCCGTCGGCAAGTGCGTGAAGCGCACAGCCGATTCCGTTCGATTCACGTGTTGCCCGCCCGCGCCGCTGGCGCGGAAGACATCGATCTCGAGGTCCTTCTCGTCGATGTCGACCTCCACCTCCTCGGCCTCGGGCAACACCAGCACCGTCGCCGACGAGGTGTGGATGCGGCCCTGGCTCTCCCACATGGGCACGCGCTGCACGCGGTGCGTGCCGCCCTCGTACTTGAGCCGGCTCCACGCATTGTCGCCGCGCAACACCATGGTGATCTGGTTCACGCCACCGAGGTCGCTGCGGTCCTCCGACAGCACCTCCACCGTCCAGCCGTGCCGTGCGGCGAACGCCCGGTACATGTCGTACAGGTCGCCCGCGAACAGGTTGGCCTCCTCGCCGCCCTCGGCGCCGCGGATCTCCATGATCACGGCGCGCCCGTCGTTGGGGTCGCGCGGCAGCATGAGCACGCGCAGTTCCTCGCTGAGCGCTGCGAGGTCGGACTCGGCGCCGTCGAGCTCGCCGCGCAGCAGTTCGCGTTCGTCGTCGCTGGCCACCGTGAGCAGCTCGCGAGCCGCCTCGGCATCGGCCGTGCGAGCCCGGAACCGCCGGATGCAGTCGACCACCGGGGTGAGGTCCTTGTACCGCCGGCTCACGTCGCGCAGGCGCGCCTGGTCGTTGCCGATCTCGGGGTCGGACAGGCTCGCCTCCAACGAGACGAACTCGTCCTCCACGGCCTGCAGTCGATCGAACACCGTTGGGAGGCTACGGGGTCAGTCGACCGGAACGATGGTGACCGGTGGTTCGACGGCGGCCGCCAGCAACTGCTGCACCTCCAGCACGTCGCGACTGGGCATCACCACCACGATCGACTCGATGCCCAACGCGGCGCGTGCGTCGACGCAGTAGGCCATCACGTCGAGATCGACGCCGGTGGTGCACACCACGCCGGTCGCGACACCGTCGATCACCGCCACCGCCACGCAGGGCACAGGATCCTTCAGGTTCGGTCGCGGGACCGGCGGCGGGGCCAGCTCCACGTGTGCGGCACCGATGAGCGATGGCTGCTCCACCAGTCGCCACCGCAGCAAGCGTTCGTGCGCCAACCGCGACAACGGATGGCCGGTGGCGCCCTCGAGCCGGTGATGGCGCACGGTGGCCACCACGTCGGCCAGCGCCGGCGCCGACGGCCGGTCGCCGTGCAGTGCCAGGAACGCCTCACGATCGTGCGCACCCACACCGACCTCCAGGCGCGTCACCCCCTGGTACGGGTCGTCGACCACGCGGCACACCTCCAGCCCAGCCACCTCGCCGAACAGCACACCGAACTCCTCACGCGGCTCGGCACCCGACGCCGCGATGACGTCGGCGAACTCGCGGTGCGCCACCGGCACCTCGGGTTGCTCGGGCAGCGGCTCGGGCACCGCCGGCAGCAGCACGCGACCCTCTGCGTGCCACACCGTGATGGGCACTCGGAATCCCTGCGCCCGTCGCGCCAGCAGCCCGGTGGCCGACTCGGCCACCACGTGCACCGCCGTGCAGCCCTTCCGCAAGGACCAGGCGACCGCGCCGCCGAGCCCACGCTCGGGCTGGTCGGCCAACAACACCCATGCCTCGGTGCCATGCACCAGCGCAGCACCCGCGGTGAACTCACCCGGCACGAGCACCGGCTCACCGCCGAGGTGGTCACGGACGAGCGCCGCGAGTTTGATGGCGTGCAGACGGGCGAGGCGCGACGGGTCGTTCATCGCCCGCAACGCTACGAGGTGAACCACCCCACCACGTCGACCACCACGTCGACGGTGCCGGCCAGGTTGAACAGGTTCACCTTGCCGTCGGGACCGAGCCGGGTGATGGCCAGGTTCGATGCGTCGACGCCCTTGCGCGGGTTGAGGTTCGACGCCGTCGGCTTCGCCTGTCCGCTCGGCCACAACGTCAGATGGGTACCGGCCGACGGGGACCGCGCGCTGACGTTCAACGCCACGGCGGCGACCCCCGACGCCGGCACCCCTCCCACGCCTCTGGCCAGGATGGCCGTCGTCGAATTCGGCCCCACGGGCGCCACGTTGTCGGGCGTCGTGTCCAACAGCCGCGCCGGGGTGATCGGCATGAACCGTCCCGTTGCGTTGCCGGCGAAGTAGCCGAGCACGTCGATGATGACGTGGGTGTTGCCCGCCACGTTGTAGACCGCGATCCGGCCATCGGTGCCCACCTTGGCGAACGCCAGGTTCGGCACCGTGACGCCCGGACTGAAGTTCAGCGTCGACGTGCCGGGGCGCGCTTGCCCCGACGGCCACACCGTGAGATGGCCGGTCGTGGTGGGCGCGACCGCAGTGACGTTCACCACCACCGAGTCCGCGTTGGCGGGCACGCCGCCGACACCGCGCACCATCACCGCGTACTGACCGCCGGGGCCGAGCGCACCGCGTCGTCCACCGGTGCCGTTGCGGGTGTCGAGTGCACGGAACGGCGTGATCGACTGCAGACGGTTGGCAGCTGCGGTGCGGAAGTAGCCGACCACGTCGACGATGCAGTTCGCAGCGCCGAGGTCGTTCGTGACGCTGATCCGACCGCCGGCACCCAACGGCACCGTCACGAGCCCGGCGACCGCGGCGTTGACGCCGAGGGTGACGTTCGAGATGGTCGGCTTCGTGCCACCGGCCGGCCACACCGAGAACGAGCTCGCTCCCGTGCCGTTCACTGCGGTCACGTTCAACGCCACCGCGGTCACACCCGATGCGGGCACGCCACCCACGCCGGTGGCCTGCACCTCCGCCGAGGTGCCCGCACCCAACGGCAAGAGTCGCGGTGCGCGCCGCGAGTCGTACAACCGGGCGGGCGTGATGCCGACATAGTCGCCGAGCACCGCAACGGGCGGAGCTCCGCCCACCGTGCCGACACCGGGCGCCTGCTTGAAGAACCCGAGGTTCGGATACGTGGCACCCAGCACGGTGCTGGCGCCGCCGCCCATCCAACTGTCGAGCACGGTTGCGTACAGCGACCGGAAGTCGATGCCGAAGCCCATTCGGTCCCAACGGCGCAGCCCGGTGAGCGACGGCTGTGTGCCGTACAGGCCTCCCTTCACGCCGGCACCGATCACGAAGTGGTTGTTCGACGTGCCGTGGTCGGTGCCCGATGAGTCGTTCGACCAACTCGTGCGACCGAACTCGCTGTAGGTCATCACCGTCACCCGGCTGCGGAACCGGTCGTCGAGGGTGGTGAAGAACAGCTTCAGCGCATTGTCGAGATCGCTGAGCAGTGCGTTCAACGTGGTCGGCTGGTTGGCGTGGGTGTCGAAGCCGTCGTGTCCCGTGTCGACCACGCGCAGCCCCAGGTCGGCGTTGATGAGGCGCGCCGCCACGGTGAGCTTCTGGGCGAGCGAGTTGTCGGGCAACGGTCGGGCGAACACGGGCGCCACTTCCTGGCCCACGTCGATCACGCTCTTCACGGTGCCCGCCACCGTGTCGTGCCACGCGCCGCGTCCGGCCGAGGCCGAGGCGAAGTCGCGCATCGCGTCGTACATCCACAGGTCGTGCGGATCGCTGCCGTCACCGAACGCGAGACCCCACTGCGGCACCGCCATGCCGCGTCGGGCGGCACCCACCAGGTGCAGGGGCAGCCCCTGCCCCACGCTGACCGCGCGGAGCAGTTCGTCGTTCGCCTGTCCGTCGAGCCAACGGCCGATCCACCCCGACGTGGGCGTGCCGCCGGCGGCGTGACCCTGCATCCAGGTGGCCATCGACGTGAAGTGGCTCAGATCCGGGTCGGCGTAGCCCACGCCCTGCACCACGGCCACCTCACCGCGGTCGTACAGCGACTTCAGGTACGGCAGCCGCGGGTGCAGTCCCACCTGCGCGTTCAGCGGCAGCACCTGTGCAGCCGGAATGGCGAGCGTGCCGTGCTGCGCGTAGTACGCGGTGTTGGTGTACGGCACCACGGTGTTCAGACCGTCGAGGCCACCGAACAACCCGATCAGCACCACGATGCCGTCGTTGGGGCCCACGGGCGTGCCGGCCCACGCCTCGCCCAGACCGCCGAACTGCCCCGCCACGGCACCGGCAGCAGCGCCGGCTCCGAGCAGTTGCAGGAACCTGCGGCGACCCATGCGCATCGGGTCGTGGTCGGGCACGGTGAGCAGCCGCAGTGCGTCCTGGGTGGAGATGTCGGGGTCCAGCATCGGTGTTCCTTCAGGCCAGGTGCATCTCGGGCGTCATCATCGCCATGGTCAGCAGGTTCGTGCTCTCCCACCAGCCGATCCACGGCTCGTTGGTCCGCTGGACGGCACAGAAGTCGAGCAGCGCCTGGCGCGTCGTCGCGCTGAGGTCCAGTCCGAACATCGACGCCACCAGGTCCACGGCCTCGGCCGGCGTGCGGCCGTCCGCCACGTCGTTCGCGTTCTGCTGCCGCATGCGCCACGTGATGCCGCGGGCGAAATCGGCCCGCGCACCGAACAGACTGCTGTTCGTCCAGTAACCGTTGTGTTTCCACCCGGCCACGTTCGGCGGGGCGAACGGCACCTGGCCCATGCCCTCCACGTACCACTGCGGGTTCAACGCGGCGCCGCGATATCCGGTGTGGAACATCAGGGTCACCACGTACTCGACCGGCGAGCGCACCATGCCCTGCTTCGCCTCGATCGAGTAGAACTCGTCGCGCAGCAGCATCGCCCGCACCCACGGCAGGATGGCCATGTCGTTGTCGAACAGCACCTGCGCCAGTTCGTCCACGAGGGTCGACGACGGGTTCTGGTGGGCGAAGTACTCCCAGAGCTTCTTGGTGAGGAACTTGCAGGCGACGAGCTTGGTCGTCGCGTTCTCGCCGAGCAGGAAGTCGACGATGCCCGGCCCGTCGAAGTTGCGGGTCACGCCCATGAACGTCTTCGGATCGGTGTCGTGCTGCGCCGGCCGGAACACGTAGTTGTCGGTGGCGTGGTCGATGCCGTGGCCGGTCCAGGCTCGTGCCGCCGCGGTCACGTCGTCCTCGGTGTAGTTGCCCACACCCAGCGTGAACAGCTCCAGCAGCTCACGGGCGAAGTTCTGGTTCGGTGAGGTCTTCACGTTCTCGACGTTGTCGAGGTACCAGAGCATTGCGGGCTGCACCGACATCGCCTGGGTGAGCGTGCGGAAGTTGCCGAACGCCTGGTCGCGGAACAGCTTGTTCTGCGCCATCATCGCCCGAGCACTGCTCACCTTGTCCCAGCTGCTGCAGAAGTGGCCGTGCCAGAAGAACGTCATCCGTTCCTGCATCGGCTTCGGGGCATCGACCATGCGGTCCATCCACCACTGCACCGCGAACACCCACTGCTGGTAGCCCTCGCCGTCGATGTCGTGGTCGATGTAGGTGGGCAGCGGCACCGGCGTGGGCGACACGGCCAACACGTTGTCGACGGCCTCGGCACGGGTGGCGGCAGCGAGCTCGGTCATCCGCGCCGGCTTCGCCACGTACTCGGTGCGGCGGAGGAGATGCGCGAGGTCGACCGCTTCCATGGGGGAGATATCGGCCCGCCGGGTGTCGAACTGGAGTCAGGGGACTCGCAAGAACCGTTCGGAAAACGTCAACACCCGGCCCACGAGGGCCGGGTGTCGTGACGATGTGTGGTGGCGCCGAGGCGCCGAGATCACTTGGTCTTGCGCTCGCCGTACCGCTTGTTGAAGCGCTCGACGCGGCCGCCGGTGTCGACCAGCTTCTGCTTGCCGGTGAAGAACGGGTGGCACTCGTTGCAGAGTTCGACCGCCAGGTCGCCGCTGCGGGTGGACCGAGTGGTGAAGTTGTTCCCGCACGAGCAGCGCACGGTGACGTCGGTGTAGTTCGGGTGGATGTCGGTCTTCATGGCGTTCTCCGAAAGAAGTGGACGGGGCAGTGTATCGGGACGACCGGACGCAGCCACCCGGCGGACGCGACGGTCGCGATCAGCCGTCGAGGCGCTCGGCGACGGTGCACAACAGGGTCCAGCCCAGCTCGGGCGAGGCCATCACGGCCGCCTTCAGGTCGTCGCGACCCAGTGCAAGGCACTCGAGCGGGGTGCGGGCTCGAACCGTCGCGTTGCGGGCCCGGTCGAGCAACAACCCCAGCTCACCCACCACGTCGCCCGGACCCACCTGGGCGGTGCGGCCGTTGCGGCCCTTCACCTCGGCCGAGCCGGCGGTGATGAGATAGGCGTCGGTCGAGATGGCGCCGGCGGTCACCAGCACCTGGCCGGCCTCCACCTGCACCACCCGGGTGACCTTGGCGATCGATCGCAGCTGGCGCTTCGTGCAGCCGCGGAACAGCGGTGAGGCGGCCAGCAGCCGCGCCCGTTCGTCCTGGTTCATGTCGAGTTCTCCCATGGCCCGGGCGGTTCGGGCGCCCGGGTCCGCCGATGTTAGTGCGAGCGTCGGGCGGCCCCGGCCGGCCGATTCGGCCGATCTGGCCGGGATTCGTCCCGGAATCCGGGACGAATCTGCGCCAGAAGCCATTCCGGAACGGATCGCGCCCAGATCCCCAGGGAGTCGCGGTGGGCGTCAGCCGAGGTCGGGTACCCGCTGCTCGCTCGGTTCGTCGGCGGCCGATGCGAGGTCGGGGGTGGTGGCGGGCAGCGGGCCCTGGACGCCGGATCGGCCGATCCAGCTCACCGCGAGCATGCACGCGCCGCACACCGCGAGGCCACCGCGCGGGCCCAGCACGGCCAGCAGCGGCGCTGCCATCAGCAGCCCGGCGGGTCGGCCGATCTGGCCGAGGGCGCCCAGCAGCGCGAACACCCGGCCCTGCAGGCTGGGGTCGATGTCGTTCTGGAACCGGGTGGGCAGCAGCGTGTTGGCCACGCCCACGCCCACGCCTGCCGCGACGAAGGTGAGACCGGCCACCAGTGCCAGCGTCGTGGCGCCGGCGAACGCGATACCCAGGCTGGTGACGGCGAGCGCGACGAGCGGTGCCGGGCGGACGGTGCTCAGGCGCGGGCCCAGCACGAAGCCGACGACCATGCCGAGCGGGATCGCCGCCTCGAGCAGACCGAAGCCCGTGCCCCCGAGCGCGAGTGGGCCGGCGGCCAGCGCCACCATCAGCACGGGCACGGGTGCCACGAACGTGTTCAGCGACACGGCCACCATCGTGAGGTCGCGAATGCTCCGGTCGCGGCGCAGCAACCCGAGTGCAGCGAACGGACCGTCCGCGTCGACCGACGAATCGTCCGTCGTCCGCTCGGCACGAGCGGGCATGGGCACCCTGCTCGCGAGCACGAGGAGGAGTGCCACCACGAACGTGGCCGCATCGAACCACAGTGCGCTCGACGTGCCCCACACTCCGATCAGCACGCCGCCGACGGCAGGGCCGAGCACGCCGGCAACGGCCTCGTTCACGCCGACCAACGAGTTCGCCGTGGCTCGGTCGTCGGCCGGCACGAGCATGGTGATGCTGGCCATGTACGCCGGGGTGAAGACCGAACCGGCGGTGGCCGCCACCACGGCGGCCACCAGCACCACCGGCAGTGTGAGCAGATCGGCGGCGAACAGCAGCGCCAGCAGGGCACTCGTGCCGAACCGCACGACGTCGCTCACGATCATCAACCGGCGCCGGTCGACCCGGTCCACCAAGGTGCCGGCGACCGGCGCCATGAGGATCATCGGCAACGTGGTGGCCAACGCCACCGCCACCACGGCCATGTTCGACCCGGTGGCCTGGCGTGCCCACCACAGCACGGCCACCCGGTGCACCCCGTCGCCGAGGTTCGACACCAGTTGCCCGGCCCAGATGCGGAGGAAGTCGCGATGACGTCGGATGCTCATGCGACGATCTTCGGACTACTCTGATTCGAATGGTAGACACTCTTTCGAATCAGGCCCGGGAGACGGTGGTGCGCGACCACCTCGGCGTCGACCTGTTGCTGAAACTGGCCGCCACCCGCTGCCTCGGGCCGTTCATGCGCGAGGAACACACGCTGGGCACCGCAGCCGCCGAACTGGAGATGCCCGCGAGCTCCTTGGCGTACTACGTGCAACGGTTCGTACGCGCCGGGCTGCTGGAGGTGGTGCGCCAGCAGGCACGCGCCGGCAAACCGATCCCCGTGTACCGCGCCACCGCCGAGTCGTTCCACGTGCCGTTCGACGCGATGCCGCCCGGCGTGCGCGACGAGTTCCTCAACGGCAGCCGCCGCCACGTGCTGGGCGAGTTCACCAAGGCGATGGACCACCAGATCACCCGCCACCTCGACGCCGGCGTCACCGTGAAGTGCCACCCGGTGCGCGGCGTCATCATCGATCTCGGCGACGACGCGCGCGGTGATCGCACCGACATCACCGAGTGGTGGGGCAAGGTGCGCCTCACCGAGGACGAGGCGCGCGAGTACGGCGCGGCGTTGAGCGAGCTGGCCCGGAAGTACGGCAACGACGAAGCCGCGCCGGGCCGCCGCACCTACATCACGATGTTCGGGCTGGTCCCCGAACGTCGAGGCTGACGCGGCCCGTCCGATTCAGCCCCGATCGATCAACTCGGCTGCTTGCCGATCTCGTTCAGGAAGTCGGCGTTGGTGGCGAACGACGACAGTCGATCCACCAGCAACTCGATACCCGCACCGGCGTTGCCATCAGCAGCGAGGCCGCTGAGCACCCGCCGCAGCTTCCACACCTGCTGCAGCTGCTTGCGATCGAAGAGCAGTTCCTCGTGGCGAGTGCTGCTGCCATCGACGTCGATGGCCGGGAAGATGCGCCGCTCGGCGAGCCGGCGATCGAGCTTCAGCTCCATGTTGCCGGTGCCCT
>SXKB01000031.1 GCA_005778215.1 Actinomycetota bacterium
CAGATCGACTTCACGGCGCGGGTGCTCGGCTGGTTCCAGCATCACCTGGCCGCGTCACACCTGCCCCCTGGCTGAGTCGCCCGAACTGGTCAGCTGTTCACCAGGGCCGAACCAGCTGGCACGCTGACCAGTTCGACGCTGAAGGTGGTGCCCTCGCCCACGGTCGATCGCGCCCGAATGGTGCCGCCCGCGCGTTGCACGATGGTCTGACAGATCGACAGGCCGAGGCCGGTGCCCGAGTCTGCGGTGGCCGACTTGGTGGTGAAGAACGGCTCGAAGATGCGCTGCAGCGTGGCGTCGTCCATGCCCGTGCCAGTGTCGGTGACCTCGACGATCACCAGGTCGCCGGCGGTGTGGGTCCGCAAGGTCAGCTCACCGCCTGCCGGCATCGCGTCGCGTGCGTTGATGGCCAGGTTCAGCACCACCTGGGTCATCTCGGTCGGGCCGATCGAGACGAGGGGGATGTGGGCGGCGAGGTCGCGGTGCACGCGGATCGTCGTGGGGATGAGCCGCTCGATCATCTCGGCCACGTTGGCGACGACCTCGTTCACGTCGACCGGTTGCGGCGGGTCGGCCTGATGACGGCTGACGCTGCGGAGCTGTTGGGTGAGCGTGCGGCCGTGGTCGGCGGCGCGGCGGATCGACGCCACCTGCATCCGTGCGTGCTCGCTGAGGCTGTCGTCGCGTTCCAGCAGTTCGGCCCAGCCGGCCACCACGCCGAGCACGTTGTTGAAGTCGTGCGCCACGCCGCTGGCGAGGCGGCCGACGGCTTCGGTGCGCTGCCAGGTGTGCAGTTGGTCCTCGAGGTTGGCCCGCTGCACGTCGCGTTCGTGACGTTCGGTCGTGTCGGCCACGGAGCCCACCACGCGGATCGCTCGGCCGGTGTCGTCGAACACGAGCGACGCGGTGATGGTGATCCAGCGTCGACGTCCGTCGGGGGTCTCGATCTGGCAGTCCATCTCGGCGAACTGCCGGTCGGCCGTGAGGTCGAGGGCGGAGCGCACCAGATCGCGGTGGTCGGGCACGACCTGGTCGATCATCCGGTCGTAGCTCCAGTCGGGCTGCGGTTCGTCGTGGCCGAGGATGCGGTCGTGTTGGGCGGAGTGCCAGCAGTGCCCGTCGCGCAGATCCACCTCCCAGACGCCGAGGTGACCGGCGTCGAGCACGTGGCCCAACCGGCCTTCCAGTTCGGCCACGCGGGCGGAGTCGTCCGTGCGCACGACGAACACCTTCAGCCGGCGGCGGGCGACCACGAGGAAGGTGACGCCGCCCATGATCTGCAGGATGTGCGGGATGACGTGTCCGAGGAGGTCGCCCAGGTCGTCGACGCTGTGGCTGTGCGTGTCGAGTTCGCGGTAGGCGATCACGAAGTGGGTGACGGAGCAGCCGAGCAGGAACGTGGCCGCGCCCACCGCGGCGGCCGTGATGGCCTTGGATCGTTCACCGGCCGACGCGACGCCGGCGAGGCGGGGCACCACCACGAGCGCGATCAGCACGTACAGCCCGGCGACGATGATCGCCAACACCGCGACGAGGACCGACATCTACGCGGCCCTCACCGGTCGTCCCACCCTGCGATGTGGACCATCCGACGCCTCCTTCCGGCGTGTCGCGCTCGTCGACGCGACGATCGCAGTTCTACACCGATCGCGCCAGGGTCGGAATGCCTCTTCGTCAGCGACGCCAGAAGAGGTGGTGCACCACGCCGCTCGGGCTGGGGACGATCTCGAGGTGGAACCGGTCGGTGAGTTCCTCGGGCGAGTCCCACAGCTTGCCGCCACGGCCGATCTCCACCGGGGCGACGGCGACGTGCATGGTGTCGACGAGGTCGGCGTCGAGGAACGACCGCAGCGTGGCGACGCCGCCGCCCATGCGCACGTCCTTGCCGTCGGCGGCGGCCTTCGCCTGCGCGAGTGCCTCGGCCGGTGTGGCGTCGATGAAGTGGAACGTGGTGTCCGACAGCGTGATGCTGGGCCGCACGTGGTGGGTGAGCACGAACACGGGCGTGCGGAACGGCGGATCGTCACCCCACCAGCCCTCCCACTCCAGGTCGGTCCACGGGCCCTGCTGCGGACCGAACTTGCCGCGGCCCATGATCTCGGCGCCGATGTTGCGGTGGAAGTCGCGGGTGAAGTAGTCGTCGAGGCCGCGGGTGCCGCCCGGGTCGGTGCGGTTCGGCCAGTGGGCGGTGGCACCCGCCCAGTAGGCGAGCTTGCCGGGGTCGGCGTGGCCGAAGGGGCGTTCGAAGCTGTGGCCTTCACCGGTACCGAAGCCGTCGGTGGACAGCATGAAGTTCTGCACGCGGAGCAGTTGTTCGGGCATGACCGCAACCTACTGCGCGTCACAGGTCGGTACAGTCGGCGGCATGGATCGGCGAGCGTTCCTCTCCTTGGCGGCGGTGGGTCTGGGTGCTGGTGCGCTGGCGGCGTGCGGCGGTGGCGGCGACGGCAGCAGCGCGGTGCCCGACACGTCGGCCGCGCCGGGCCTGCTGGCCGGGCGATCGTTCGCCGTGCGACGCGACCCTGGTTGAGGCTGCTGCGAAGAGTGGGTCGTGTACCTGCAATCAGAGAGCGCCACGGTGACCACCACCGACGATCCCGAACGCGCCACGTATCGGGCCGGGCTCGGTGTGCCCGATGTCGCGGCGTCGTGCCACACCGCGGTGATCGAGGGCTACGCCATCGAGGGGCATGTGCCGGCAGAGGCGATCGTGCAGTTGCTCGGCACTCGTCCCGAGGCCGTGGGCCTGGCGCTGCCCGGCATGCCCGGTGACTCGCCGGGCATGGGTGGCGACCAGGCGGCGTGGATGCGTCAGCCGGTGGTGCTCGTGAGTCTCGACGGCGACCTGTCGACGTTCACGTTCTGAGCTCGCCGACGGCGGTCCCGTCAGCCGGGCGGTTGGACGACGAGTGAGGCGGTGACGCCCAGCACCACCACGCCGACGGCGAGTTCGCGCCACATCATCCGCCGCAGCAGGGTGACATCGGTGGCGCCCACCACGTCGGGTTGGAAGCGGGCGAGCACGAGTCGGCGGTTGCGGTCGGCCATCCACAGCATCACGCCCAGCAGCACCACCTTCGCCAGCACCAGCCGGCCGTGGGTGGTGGTGAGCAACGCGGTGCCGTCGAGTCGCACGGTCTGCAGCACGCCGGTGGCGACGATGACGGCCACCGCGCGGGCGGCGAGTCGCGAGAAGCGGTGGGCGAGGTCGATCGAGTCGTCGAGCTGGCGGGTGGGCAACGCGTACACCGCGAGCGCCAGGAGGCCACCGATCCAGGCGGCCGCGGCCGCGTGGTGCGCCATGTCGAGCGGCACGCCCAGCCACGGCCAGCGCATCGTGCGTGCGTGCCCGGTGAAGCTCCACGTGGCGAGCATGCCGAGCGAGAGCAGGGCCACGACGCCGGCGGCGATGTCGTCGTTGGTTGGACGCTGGTACGCGACCAGTAACCAGGCGGCGAAGGCCAGCACGATGCGGATCATCAGTGCCACACCCACCGGGTGTTCGGCGGCGGTGCCGAGCGAGCCGAGCGACGACCAGGCCGCGTTGCCGGTGATGTCGCCCGCCAGCACGGCGAGCTGCAGCAGCGCGAGCAGGGCGATCGCGGCGAGTGCCTGGGTGACGAGCGCGCGGTACCTGGCCGCCATGGGCCGCCGCCACACGAACGCCTCCACGGCCAGCACGCCGGCCACCAGCATCAGCGCCAGGTAGCTGGCGTAGCGCAGCAGCCAGCGGATCCAGTCGGGGGTGCCGCCGGTGCCCTCGTCGTCGGCGCCGGCGTCCGACACCTCGGTGGCGATCGTGGTGGTGGTCGGTGCCACTGCTGTCGGCACGGTGGTGGTGACGGCGCCGGTGGTGACGGTGAACTGCACGCGTCCGGTGACGGCGTGACCGTCGTCGCCCACCAGTCGCCAGCGCACCGAGTGCTCGCCGGCCGCGAGCGCGGGCAGCGGCGTGAGCACCTCGCGTGCCGAGGCGCCGTGGCGGCTGCCGGGCAGTTCGGTGCGCACGCCGGTGGGGTCGGTGTGGGTGACGGTGAGCGTGTCGAGCGGGACGTCCTTCGCGAACACCAGCAGCACGTCGGCAGGCGCGAGGTCCACGGTGGCCCCGTCGGCTGGCGTGCTGGCGTCGAGCGAGTTGTGCGCGAACGCGGTTCCGGCGACGCCCGTGATGAGCGCGAGCAGGGCCAGGGTGGTGAGCAGGAGGCGTCGGATCATGCGGACGTGTGCAGCGCGGGTGGGAGACCACTACACGGTGTCGGAGTGTACGACGTGTGGCGACGCGGGTCGGGTCGGGCGGACAGTCGACCGCGTCAGCCGAAGCAGAACGCGAGCACCATGTCGACCAGGTGTCGCATCTGCACCGCTGCGAACACGGCGGTGAGCCCGATGAGCAGCACGAGCGCCAGCCGGTGCATGCGTCCGGAGCGACGCACCGGAGGTGCCATCAGGGCGGCCATGCGGGCCGGCACGCCGAGCCCGGCGAACGCGAGCGCGGGCTGGGGCGCGGCGCCGATGAGGGCCACACGGCCGAGGGTGCGGGCCACCAGTCGACGGTCGCCGCACTCGACCACGGCGTCCTCGTCGGCCCAGCGTTCGATGGAGTAGCGGAGGCGGTTCACCAGCGGGTGCAGCGGCATCAGCAGCGCGGCGGAGATCTGCGCGGCCAGCAGGTACAGGTCGTGGCGGTGGCGGGCGTGGGCACGTTCGTGGGCCAGCACCACGGCCAGTTCCTGCGCGGTGAGGTGGGCGTCGAGGGTGCTCGACACGATGATGCGACCGTGGCGGCCGGGGGTGGTGAAGGCGAAGGCTTCGGGGTGGTCCACCACGTGCACGCCGCCGTCGGTGTGGCGCAGCCCGCGGTAGGTGCGCACCACGCCCACGGCGCGCCAGGTGCCGACGGCGGCGAGGGCCACGGCAGGCACGCCGATCCACGGCGCGACCTGGTGGTGCGCGCCGAGCGAGTCGACACAGGCGTCGAGCCAGCGGCCGATGACCGGGGCGTGGGTGAGGAAGCTGAGGCCGGCCAGCCACACGGTGGGCACGGCCACGGCGGCCACCAGCACGAGCACGGCGGTGGTGGTGCGTGCGGCCACGACGGGCGGCACGCGGCGGTGCCACATGGCGACGGCCAGCGCCAGCAGCGCGGCGATCAGCAGGGGCAGCACCATCGCGTCGGGCATCAGTCGTCGGCCTCCCCCAGCAGGGCGCGCACGGCGGCGATGTCCTTCTTCGGCAGGCCGCCCAGGAAGCCGGCGAGTACCTGGCGTTTGTCGGAGGCCGACGAGTACAGCTCGGCGATGCGCTTCACCGCGAGCTGCGATTCGTCGATGGCGGCCTCGTAGGCGAACGCGCGTCCCACCTCGGTGCGGGTGACCATGCCCTTGGTGTGCAGGCGGGTGAGCACGGTGGCCACCGAGGTGTAGGCCAGCGGCACGGGCAGCAGGTCACGGACCTCGCTCGGTTGGAGCGGGTGGTCGGCGGCCCACAGCACGGCCATCACGTCGTGCTCGAGCGTCCCGTCGGGGCGCTTGGTCATGGGCGGGATGGTAGTGGGCGATCCCAGTGACGTGTCGACGGCTGCTCGGGGCGCGACATGACACGTCGGGCACCCACACCTACACTCTGTAGTAGTCGGTCTCCCCGTCCGAAAGGTCGTTCTCATGCAGTTCCGTCGCGTCACTGTTGCCGCCCTCGCCGTCGCCGCCGGCCTCACGCTCGCCGCCTGCGGTGGCGACCACAGCTCGATGGGCACGGGCGATTCGTCGGCGCTCAGCATCCCCGACGATGCCGACTTCAACGCGGCCGACGTGGAGTTCACGCAGGGCATGATCCCGCACCACGAGCAGGCGATCGAGATGGCCGACATGGCCCTCGACCCCACCGTGGGGGCGAGCGTCGAGGTGGTGGCGTTGGCCGAGGCCATCCAGGGCGGGCAGGACCCGGAGATCCAGCTGATGCAGGGCTGGCTCGATGCGTGGGACCAGCCGGCCATGGAGGACATGGAGGGTCACGACATGTCGTCGATGGACGGGATGATGTCGGCCGAGGACATGGACGAGTTGGGCACGCTGCAGGGCGCCGAGTTCGATGCGGCGTGGCTGGCGATGATGATCGAGCACCACGAGGGTGCGGTGAAGATGGCCGAGACGGTGAAGGCCGACGGCAAGAACGCGGACGTGGCCACGCTGGCCGACCAGGTGATCGCCGCGCAGACCGCCGAGATCGCGACCATGAAGGGCCTGTTGGCCAACTGACCGGTGCCGGGCCGCGGTACCGTCCGTTCCGTCATGGCGCGCCGCACGATCACGCTCTCCGACATCCGCGAGGGGCGCACACCCGCCGACTTCGAGGGCGTGCGGTGGGCCGACGGCACGGTGGAGTGCCGGTTCAACGTGACGGCCGACGACTACGAGGTGCGGGTGCGCGAGTCGGGGTTCCCGCACCCCGGTGTGGGTGAGGTGCTCACCGAGCCCACCGAGTGCGACCGCTGCGCCGACAAGTGCGGCTGAGGCGGCGACGAGAACACTCAACCCTCGCAGGCCACCCCGTCGCCATCGCGATCCAGGCCAATTCGATAGCCAGGGTCGCCGCGGCGGAGCGGCGTGGGACCGGCCGCACGTGCGTCGTCGCACGTCTCGTAGTAGGTGGGATCGCCAGGGGAAGGTTCCGAACGGTCGGACCCCGAGAGTGCGATGGCACCGGCCGCGATGGCGCCGGCCGCGAGTGCCGCGACCACACCTCGCCGACCCCACTTCCAGCGGTTGGAGCGTCGGATTGCGTCGGCGGCACGCTCGCCCAGGGCCGTGTCGCCCGTAGCCGCTGCAACGTCGGCAGCGCGGGCTGCTGCTCGCGCACTGCGCCCGGGTCTCAGGCGAACGTCGTGTTCCGCGGAGCGCATCAGGTCACGCGCCCACCCGGCGCGTCGCTGACGTTGGTCGGCCACGGGCTCCAGCGGATCGCCCGACACCACCACCAACAGTTCTTCTGGGGGCAAGGCGACACCGAAGGTGAGTTCGACCGCAGAGGTGTCACTCCCCGCATCCTCCAACGGACCCGCGGCGAGCAGCGTCCCGGTATCGGCCTCGCACACGACCGCCCATTCACCGTCATCCACCTTCGGGGTGACGGTGATGGTGATGCCAGTTCGCTCATGGATCAATCGGATGGTGGCGCCCTTCGCCGGCACTCGGTACGTGCCGTCAGGTTGTGCCACTGGGACACCCGGCTCGTCCGCCAACGATGCGGAGGTTCGGGTGACGAGGGCAGGAGTCGAAGCTGCGCTGATCACGAACCGTTCCTCGACGTCGGTGCTGCCGGGGTGGCGCGTGAGCCTCATGGCGACCTCGTCGCCGAACTCTCGACGCACCAGGCCCACCGTCGGGTCGTCTGGAGCAAGCCCGTTCACCGGGTCGTCGAGATCGATCACCACTTCCTGAACGCGTCCGCGCTCGTCACGCCCAATACGCACTGCGTCGTCAACCGAACCCAGCAAGGCACGGCTGGCGTTCGCAACATCGACGATCTCCCACCGTTGGGCAGTGGCGTCGAAGGTCATCTGGACCAACCGCTCGGTCATCCCGCCACCCCCAGGTCGGCCAGCCCCTGTTCGAGCAGTTCCGTGATGCACGGGCCGCAGCGTGCTTTGCGTTGGCGTCGCGCTGCATCGGATGGAGTCGCGCGCCGTGTATCAACGCGGTCGAGGGCCGCATAGATCATCCGGTCGATGTAGGTGCCACCATGCGGCGACGCATCTTGCTCGGTCAACACGAGATGCAATACCTCGAGCGCGGCAGCCGCTACGAGCGCATCCGCGCAACCCGGACACTGTGTGCCTCGACGGGCACGCCGCCCAACAGCCCGAACCAGTTGCTCGATCAGCAATCGATTGTCGGGCTCGTGCTCCACCGCCTCTCGGTAACCGATCGACTCGACCAGCTCCGATTCCCGGCGCCGAACGACTTGGCGAGCCATGTCGCGGCTGAGGTTGTCCATCACTCGACCCAGGAACCGGACGACATTGCTTTCCGTCACCATGTCGGGATACGGCTCGGATCGACGGGCCACGGCACCCTGAATGCGGATCCACGTTTCGCTCACCACCTCTTCAGGTGAACGTTGAATGGAACGCCGGGCCACGAGTCGACGCGCGTATCGCAACGCATCGTCGCTCTGCAACCACGTCTCCATTCGCCGACGCTGACGCTCGAGTTCCAGCGTGCCGGGGTGGGAACCTTCGCCGAACTGCCCGTCAGCCACGGGCGACGCCGTTCGACCGATGTCCGCGCAATCCTCCACTCGACGATTGTGGCCTGCCCGCCGACGGTACGGCGCTCACTGGCTTCGCAGCCGCGCCGATCATGGGGAGGTGTGTTCCTCTGTCACGGCGACGGCGACGACACCACTGCCTCGGCCCACGGTGCACTATTCATCCCACTTTCCTCGGAGCCACGATGCTAATCATCTTCCCTGCAATGCCAACTGCCTGGTGTGATCACGAGTCCACCTGTCGGTGAGTGCCGAAATTCAGTCTAAGGAGATCCGCCTGCTCTCGGTACGATCGGCGCCATGACAACACGGCGGACTCAGACGGCTTTCTCATTCGCGCTTCTCTGTGCCACCTCGGTACTCGTCGGATGCGGGTCCAACACGAACGACACTGCGGCGCCGGCAACCCTCGAGACCGCAGCGGAGACCACGGCGGCCGCAGTTCCCGAGACGACGGTGGCTCCGACGACGGCGCCGCCCACTACTGCGGCACCCACCACCGCAGCTCCCACGATCCCGCCCACCACTGCCGCACCCACGACCGCCGCGCCCACGGTGCCGCCGCCGCAGCCGGTGATGCCGAATGTCCTGTGCATGAACCTGCAGGATGCGCAGGACTACATCCAGACTTTCGGCGTGTTTCTGTCGTTCAGTGAAGATGCCACAGGCGCCGGTCGCAATCAGGTGATCGACAGCAACTGGCAAGTTGTCGCTCAGTATCCCGATCCCGGCACGCCGTTCGGCGAGGGTGACGCAACGTTGTACGTGGTGAAGTACGGCGAGCAGCCAAACCCCTGCTGACCTCCCGAACTGCGCTTCCGCGAGCTCGCCGAGGCCGAAATCAGTGTAAGTCCGCGTACCTCTGCCCGGGAATGCCGATCGTCATGACCTGATCAATGGGCCAAATGACTCTTGTGACGAGCCGCTGTAACCACCTATGTTCCCCGGGTCTGTCACGCCAGTGGCGTGCGGGTGCGTTACAGCAACCGTGAAGCACATGTCGGCGGACGAAAGCGCGGGAGAGGTACGAAGTGACTGACAACTTTGCATACGACCCTGGAAGTGGGTTGAGCACCGCCGTCTCCATCGATCGGGACGATGTTGCCGTTGGACCGCCGATCGGCATCCTGTCCATCGCCCTCGGCGCGGTGGCGGTGCAGGCTGCGCTCTTCCTCGTGGGCGAGCCGCCGGCACACTGGGTCGGCTACTTCATCGGCAGCGTCCTCGTTCCGGTTGTCGTCTTCTGGTTCCGCCGTGTCGACCTCACTCGCCAACGGTCCGGTCTCTACCGTTCTCGCTCCGGCGTCAGCTGGCTACCGGCGGTCGTGCTGTTTCTCGGCGTCGGCCTCGCCGTTGCGCACGCGTTCTACCTCGCGATCCACAAGAGGCTGGCATGAAGCGCTCGATGTGGTTGCCGCTCATCGCGCTGCTCGCCGGGTCGACCATGTCGATCGGTGCCGCCAACGCTGCGGCGCCCGAGGAGGCGACATCGACTCCGCTCGAGGAATGCATCGCGGAGCACCACTCGCTTTCGGTGCTCTTCCTGGTCGACACGTCCGGCAGCCTTCGTGACACCGATTCGGACAACCAGCGCGTCACCGGACTTCAGTTGGCGGTGGCGGCCCTCGCCAGTCAACGCGGTGCGGAGGAGTCGAAGGGGAACCAGTTCCCGGTGTACGTCGACTTCCTCTCGTTCGGCGAAACGACGCGCCGCTCGTTCAACGAGCTGGACTGGCCGACCTGGGGAGACCTCCCCGTCGATGCCACCGCACTGATCGATCGAATGGGCGCCTTCAAGCAGGCGAACAAGGACTCCAACACCGACTACGTGTCGGCTCTGCAGCCTTACCCGCTCAACGGCCAACCAGTTCCTGACCAGGTCGGGGCGCTCGATCATCTCAAGGCGGCACCCACAGGCACGTGTCGATTGCTGGTGTGGTTCACCGACGGTCAGTTGGACTTCGATCCACCCGGCAAGGGCGGGCTGGCCGAGCTGAGTTGGCTCCCAGGCGTCCGCATCAGGAACGAGAACGACGCTTCGCGAGCGGCGGAACTCGGGCGCGCTCGGCTGTGCGATGAAGGCCTCGTGGACCGACTTCGTGCGGGTGGCATCGACTCGGGCGAGGGTGCGCAGCTGGCCGTCGTTGCGCTCGGTGAGGACGCCACGAAGTTCGATCTCATCAACAGCATCGCGACTGGAGGCTGCGGCGGCGGCACCCCTCGCGGCGCTGTCTATCCGGCCGACAACGTGAACGATCTGATCTTCAGCCTGCAGCAGGCCGTGGTCGGTGAAGGCGATGGGCCGAAGGACGACGAGCTGAACACGTGTGTGGGCAGCGGTTGTGCCAACGTCGACCCGGCGAAGGTGGAGACGTTCGACTATCCGTTCACGCTCACGGCCGGCATGTCGTCGTTCAACCTCGTGGCACTCGAGGGCGACCCAGGGATCTCCTCGGTGCTCATCGCCCCGGACGGCCAGCAAGTCTCGCTCGACGAAGTGGCCGGCGAGCAGACCATGACCAACGGGACGGTGTTGCGCATCACTCCGTTCACGGCGAGTCCTGCGGTACATCTGCTCCGTGCCGAACTCGGCGACGACCCGAACCAGTGGGCCGGACAATGGCGGGTGCGTTTCAGCGCGTCCAGCCCGTCGGCAGCCAACAAGATCAACCGCGCAGCGCTCTACGTGTTCGCCGGTGACCTCGAGGTGCGGCTGCGTAACCCCGAGGATGTGCTCCGTCGCAAGCGCACCGGCACCATCGTGCTGGAGTTGGTGGCCGGGCCGAGCCGGAAGCTCATCACCCGACCGGAGGCGATGCCCACCACCGAGCTCTCGCTCACCATCGACGGCGAGCCCGTGGAGACCGGCGACATCCACCCCGACGGCAGCTGGGAGATCAGTTACCCCGTCGCCGAGGACTTCCCGAACGACAGCGTCGAGATCAAGGGCAACCTTGCGGTCAAGGTACAGATCGATCCGAGCCTGCCGGTGGTGGTGCTGGAGGAATGGCCGGTCGACGGCATCCCGGCAATCGAAGTGCGAGACCTGCCGAAGTACCCGCTACTCGATGGCCCCATTTCGCCGTTCGCCGAGACACTCAGCCAGCAGCGCACAAGTGTGCGCAGCACCCTGAAGGTGGAGGCGCCGGACCTCGAGTCCGGCGGTTGTGTCACGCTGACGGGGGTCGACCAGCCGCACGACGACGCCGACCTGTCGGGCACCGTACGCGTCTTCGACGGCACTCGCGAGGTGAAGGTGGGAGCCGAATGCGCCATCAGTGTGGCGGCCGGCGACGCGCGCGAACTGACGATCGAAGTGTCGATGTCGAAGGGTGACATCACCACGAACGCCGCCTTGGTCGGCGAACTCACCTTCCGATCGGTCAGCGACGTCGACCCGTCGGAGAGCGGCGAGTTCACCAAGACGATCGCTGCGTCGGTGGTGCCGATCTTCAACACCGACATCGACTGGATGCAGGTGATCCTTCTCACGGTCGCCGCGCTGCTGCTCGCGTTGTTGGTGCTCTACGGGCTCAACTTCTTCGGCGCCAAGCTCGACGTTGGCCCGGGCGCCTTCGTGTCGATTCCCGTCCGATACAGCCCCGGTTTGCTCCAGCGGCGGAAGGACGGCACCGCCATGCCATTCAAGGTGGACGACGAGGACATCGACGTCGTTGGCATGCCCATGCCGGGCCGGTATCGAAGCGTCGATCTGGGTGGGGTGAAGTTCTCACGCCGCCTCTCGTGGTCGCCCTTCGCCGACGTCGCCGGCGCCGCCAAGGCGTCGGGCCGATCGTTGGTCGTGGCCAACGATGGCACCACGACGAAGGGCGACACCGGGCTGCTCAGCGCATCACTCACCGGCGCATGGGTCTTCCAAGCTGACGCTCCACCGCAACGGGAAGGTGACCGCTACGAACCGGTCGACGGCACCATCACCATGGTGCTGCCCACCGACCCAACTCTCGCCCGCAGCAAGGTGGCGGAGCACCTCAGCACCATCCAAGACCGGATCGGTGACGTCTGCGCCGCCCGCGCAGTCGAACCGCCGCCTCCCCCCGCAGCTGGCCAAGTCGACGTGGATGTGACTTCTGCTCTCGATACGCCGACGGCACCATTCGCAGATCCACTCACCGGCAGCGTGCCGATCGTGCCGCCAGCGCCGCACAACGTCGACCCGTTCGGTGGGCCAAGCCTGCCGACGGCACCCGACCTGTCGAGTGACGACGACGGCGGCAAGAAGCGCCGCCTGGGTCGCAAGCGCGGCAACGACCAGCGCGACGACACCGGCCCTTCCATCCAGCCCCCCGATCTCCCCTTCTGACCGCACTCGCGGCAACTCCGTCAGGCCCGAGGGCCGGAAAGGAACAACATGGCACTCTCGCCAATTCTCGTCATCGGCTGCGGCGGCTCGGGCGGCAAGGTCGTGCTCGGCCTTCGTCGTCGCCTCGAGGAGGAGTTGCGTCGGCGCGGCTGGGATCAGGGCATTCCGGCTGCCTGGCAGCTGAAGTGGATCGACGTGCCGGCCATCAACGAGTCGCACTCCGCGTTCGGCCCGCCGTTGCCGCTCGGTGACTACGTGCCGCTTGCGCCGTTCGACAACTACCGCCTCATCGACAGCGCGTTGGTGCAGAGTGCCGGTGGCTCGGTAGACCGCCTCGTTGGTTGGCGACCCACCCCGAACCTCGAGCTTCCCGTCTCCAAGGGTGCCGGTCAGATGCGCGGCGTGGGGCGTGCCGTGGCACTGGCGAACACCTCGAAGGTGACCGGGATGGTGGAGAGCGCGTTCGCCGCAATGGCCGGCGGTGAGGCGCAGCTTTCACAGCTCGGGCGGCAGTTGAACGCGGCGTCGGAAGTCTCGAATACGCCCACAGTGTTCGTGGTCTCGTCGATGGCCGGCGGTACCGGTGCCGGCATCTTCATCGACGTGTGCGATGTCGTTCGTGCGATGCGTCCCGAGGTGTCGAAGCACATCTTCGGATTCCTGTTCACCGCCGAGATCTTCAAGGGTGTCGGCGCCGATGGCGGCATGGCCCCGAACACCATTGCGTCGCTGAGTGAACTGGTCAATGGCTACCTGAGCGTCGGCAGGGCCGCCGAGCCGTTGTACGGAGGCCTCGGCGCCGTGGCCGCCACCGGCAAGTCGGGGCCGAGTTGGCCGTTCGTCATCGGCATGCAGCCGATGGGTGGTGGCGCACCGCTCGAGAGCCCCGCACAGTGCTACCGAGCAGTGACCGAGACGATCCTTGCGTCGATGACCAACGAGCGGTTCATGCAGGACTTCGTGAACTATCAGGTCACCAACTTCGGGCCGAACAGCAACGCCGAGAACCGGCTCACCTCGTACCAGATGCTGAACCAGTCCGTCGAAGAAGGCGACCAGACCCAGGCATGTGGCATCGTCTCGTCCTTCGGCTCCGCCATCGTGTCGGTGGGTTCGGCCAAGTTCGGCGAGTGGGCACGTGACCGACTGGCTCGATCCGTGCTCGACCACGTGCTCGCGGGTTGGAAGGAGTACGGCCGTCAGCTCATGGGCGACGAGGCCACCGCCGCGGTCACCGACCGTGACGTCGTCGACTTCCTGGTGAAGCGCGACCGGCAGGACTTCATCTCCAGCTGCGGTCTGCACGAAGAGGACGAGCCCAACGGGGTGGAGCACAACGAGGTGCTCGAGGGCATTCTCCCCCTCGGCGAGTTGACCGCACTGCGCGACACCTTCCGCGGCGCGCTGCTCGCTGAGCTGGCAAAGGGGCAGGACAACACGGCCACCGGTTGGCAGGCCATGATCGAGAACCTGATGGCTGCGCGGCAGTCGAGTTTCCGCGGTGACGTCGAGAAGGCTCTCTTCGAGGGCACGGAACAGTTCGCCGCTGAAGTGGTGGGGAAGGTCGGTGCCACGGTGTCGGACTGGCTCGCCCGGTTCGGCGTGCCGGTCACCCAAGGTCTGGTGAAGGAACTGCGCGAGCAGTGCAAGACCGCGGCTGAGCAACTGCGTGCCTCGATCGCCCGGGACCGACCGAAGACCACGCAGCCGACCGCCGCCTTCGTGCTGGCGGCGTTCCAGCCCATTGGAAAGAACAAGTGCAAGGGCGACACCAAGTTCGTCGCCGATGGTGTGGCACAGGCCCTCGGCCCGCAGGCGTGGTACTCGAAGGTTCGCCGCGAGGAGTTCGCCATCGAGTTGCTCGAGCGTGTCGTGCAGCGCGTCATCACGCCATTGCAGACCCAGCTCGAAGACGTCGGCGGTTCACTCGCGAACGAGGAGTCGACCGCCGAGCGCATGGCGTGGCCTGACGGTGGCGGCGGTGTGAGCGAGACGTATCGACCGTCGCCGACCGAGAAGGTGCTGTTGCCTCCCGACGAGTGGGACGCCGAGTACCAGCGGCTGCTCACGCTGTCGGCTGGCGCTGTGAACTCGGCCCGCGATCAGGTTGCGGCCGGCGGGTTCGAGTTCGGCCCGGTCGTCAACCCGAAGCGCGCCGAGGTGATGGTGTCGTTCGACAGCACCACCCGGTGGTGGGAGCGCGATGGCGGCTTCGTGAGTGTGGGCATCTCGCTCCGACCAGACGAAGTGGCCCTGCGGGCGGAGCAGTGGCTGTGGAACGAGAACCACGCCGCCGGCAAGTTCGTGCGCATGGGCCTCGAGGAGTACCTCAGCGAAACGGGCGCGCAGCGCTCTCGTCGTCTGCAGCGGTTCGAGGAGGCGCTCACCAACGCCCGCCAGCTGGCACAACCGCTCGTCCGCATCAGCCCCGAGCTGATGCAGCGGGTGCACCCCGGCAAGGACGACCTCGACGTGATGGTGGCGTGCGAGCAGTTCCCGTTCCCGGCAGCGATGTCCGAGGCGCGGGCCATCGTCGATCGCGTGCTGTTCGGGCTCACGCCGCCTGACGGCGGTTGGTACATGTCGGGCAACACGGCCGGCGTCGAGAGCCGGTTGATGACCGCCGTGCTCAACAAGGCGGTCCAGCCGTCGACGGTGACGTCGTTGACCGAGCCGATCGCCGTCCGCTGGGACGAGATTCGCAGGAAGCCGCTCGACATGCGCCGCGACGCCATCAAGGGGTTCTGGACGTACAACCGGGCTCGCCTGCTCACCGAGTCCATCCCGTTGCCCGCGCCCTCGGTGCGGAAGATCGCGCTGGGATGGTTCACCGGGCGCCTGCTCGGTCTCGTCACCGATGCCACGGAGACCGAGGGATTCAAGGTCCACCACCACGAGAACGGCATCGATGCCGCCGCCGCGCTGCCGTGGCCGCTGCTGAACCACCGTGACCAGAGCGAGCTGCACATGAAGTCGCATCAGATGCAGTGGCTCCCGTCGCTGCTGGAGCATGTCGGGCTCGCGATGACTCTCTTGGGCCACGAGCCTCGAGCGCTCGATGGGTACGAGCAGCTGTTCCGTCTCGGCTCGAGGAGTTCGTCGGTCGTCGAGAGTTGGGTGATTGACGGCGTGTTGCCGGTGAAGACCGGCGGCAAGCCGCAGATCAGTGGCACCACGGCCGAGGAGCGGAAGGCAGCCGCCGAGACCGCCCTCGACGCGATGGTCGGTTCGTACCAGACCAAGCACGCCGACACACTCGTGCTGGGTGAGTGGGACCGCTTCCTGAAGATTCCGTACGGCTTCGAGCTCTACCCGCTGATCATCGAAACGTTGGGCGCGATGCGCACCCACGTGGCAAGCATCGAAACCGGGCAGGTGTACGGGTGAAGCAGACCATCGTTCTGCTCGATGACAGCTCGGCGGGTGCCGTCGAGCTGCTCACCGAGCTCTCAGGGCAGGGCATGCTGCACGACTGCCTCGTCGTGGGGAGTGATGGTCGCTGCACGTTCCTCTCCAATGGAGAGCTCACCGAGGTCAACATCGGTGCACACCTTGCAGGGCGGGCGCTCACCTTGGTGCGCGTGCTGCACCTCTCGCTCAACGGCGAGCCCGTTGCAGCGGCGCATCAGCAGCTGGTGGCCGGTCTCGACGACACGTTGGCGCCGGTGGGTATCGCGGTCGAACGCGCGTCGTTGGTGATGCCGCTCGATGGGGCCACGGTGAGCCGCGGTGCCTTTCCGCAGTACTGGAACTACAACCTGCTGGTGCAACCCGCCGACATGGCCGGCGAAGCCGGCTTCGCAGTCCTGCCGTTGACCGATCCCGAGAAGCAGTTGGTGGTCGCCACCGCCTGCGTGGCGTTGTGTGGCGCACTCTGGCGCTGGCTCGATGAGGGTCCGCTCGATGGTGGTCGGTTCCGCGCCGATGGCGGCGGTATCGCAGCCAACAGCGACGCCGACATCGGCACCGCGCGCGTGCGTGTCGTTCGTGCGACGACACGAATGGTCGACGCCGGCGACATCGCGGCCCAGGCGGTGGCACTCGCCCTCGCTCCGGGCGTGCAGTTCCCGCCCCCGGCCGGATGCATGCGACATGGCGACGCCAAGCAGGCAATTGTCCAGCTCGCTGAGCAGATCGCGCCGCAGCAGGGCGACTCCTACTTCGGCTTCACGTACACGCCCTTCGTTCGGCCCGCACCGGCGAAGCTTCGACGAATGACGCCGTGGTTCGCGATCAGGTCGTTCATGAAGGAGTTCTGGCAGCAACTGCGTCGGATGCCGATGGAGGCCGCGCTTCGTCAGTGGGATCGCATCAAGAAGGCAGTCGAAGATTCGGTCTCGGCGGGCACGTACGGTGCCGACTCCGACATCAAGGTGTCGTTCGACCGCACGGGCGCCCTCGAAGTGGCCGTCGACCCGAATCGGAGATCGGAGGCAATCGCGGCACTGCCGAACCTCACCATTGGTGCCCCAGCTGCCGTCCCGGCAGTGTGGTCCGGTCTCATGTCGGTCGTGCTCGGTGCCGTCGACGGCAACGATTTCCCCGACGGGTGCGGCGTCACCAATCCCGACTGGAGCAACCACCGCGCCGTGATCGGCGACCCAGCCTCGATGGCGCATCCGACGCTCGCCAACCCGGAGGGAGGCCGCTTCGCCGTCGCTGAACTCGATGCGCGTCAGCTGGGTTGGTCGACGGACGGTCCGCTCACCATCGGTGGAGTCGACCCCGTCGGCGCACAGGCCGTGTTGCAGCGGATCGCTGCGCACACCAGCACGGCTGCCCCCGGCGAGGCTCTGCCGCCGCCGAACCCCGACGATCCTTCGGCACCGCCTCCAGCGAAGGCGCCGAAGGAGTTGCCGAAGAACCTCGAGACGCTGCAGTCGAGACTCCAATGGTGGATTGCCGAGCGCGAGAAGACCTTGCTCTGGCGCATCGCGCAATCCCTCGCAACGCAGCAGGATCATGCGCTGAACGACCTCGCCCAGACCTCTGCGGAACTCGAGCAGGTGTTGCAAGAGATGCAGAACGCCGAGGCGACGGAGCGCAAGAGCCGGCGCCGGTTCTTCTGGAAGGCGCTCGGCATTCTGTTGCTGTTGGCACTGCTCATTGCCGCCTTCGTGCTGGGCGTGCTCTTCGTCACCGCGGTGAGCCTGGTGTTCTGGATCGCCGGTCTCACATTGGGCCTGGTGGGCATCGTGTGGGCGATGGTCAGAACGGCAGGTCGGCGTGTTCGCGAGCAACACCGGCGCGATCAGATCTCGCGGAAACCGCAACTCTTGATGGAACAGCGGCGCACGGCCGCACAGGAGTTCGTCCGCCTGTCGTCGTTGTACATGCAGTTCCAGGACTGGGCCGAGGTCGCTGCGGTCGCCCTGCATCGTCCCCTCGGCAATGTGCAGCACCAGAGCGAGAAACCGTGGGCCACCACGGTCGGTGCATTGTCGTTCGTGTGCGGCGTGCCGAAGCTCGACGACGATCGAATTCGGGCAACGACGCTGAACGTGCTGCAGCACCTGGCCACCAAGGGTTGGCTCACCCGTGCCTATGAGCGGCAGCGTCAGTACATCCTCGACGAGTACGTCGCCGTGGCCGGTGGCATCGCAGCCACCGATGTGCCGCCGGAAGCCGACAACAGCATCGATCAGGGCGTGCTCGCCCGACTGCCAACGCTGAACGGTGGCTCCGAGGTGGTCGTGTACCCGCCGAGAGCGAACCTCCGGCTGTCGTACGCCGCAGGCCGGTGGGCGTCGAAGTACCGGTCCGAGCAGGTGGATGCCATGCAGGACACGGTGATCGCCTCCGATCCGTTCGGGATGATCGAGTCCATCGGCTGCGACGTGGTCGGCCTCAATGCACCGAAGCGGAATCCGAAGGGGTTCCTGGCACCTGTGGTCGAGTGGAACGCGGTGCCGTCGTTCGACGCACTGCTGCATCCCAAGCGCCGACTGCAGGGCCTGGCGGTTCGGTCCGTCGTTGGTATCTCCGACGGACTCGATGCCGAGTTGCTCGCCAACCGCAGCGCGACCGTGCCGGTGATGCCGCTTCGGAACCGGTTCACGCTTGCGTCGTTCCGGCTCGACATCTCCGATGCGCTCGATCTGCACGACGTGGTCATCATCGAAGGCTCTGCGGTGAAGCACGACCAGGTTGCCGACAAGCCGACACCCACCGACGACGAGATCACCCCTTACGGCTGATGGGTGATCTTGCGATTGCCGTGGTCACCTTGGCCGTGTTGGCGATCGGTCTCGTGATGGGGTTGATCGCCATGGTCATCGCTGCGAACTCGAGCCTCGACCGCACCGTGGCGTTCGGGTGGGGTGCCGTGCTGGGCCCTATCGGAGTGATCGTGGTGCTGGTTTTGGTCAATCGCTCCCATCGTGTTCACCCGACAGCGGACCCATCGACGTGGTGAGTGTGCGTGCTCTTTCCAGCCCGACGCGTGTCGCGTTGACAGGCTTCGCGTTGACCGCAGTGTCGGCGGCCACCCCGTGGTTTCGAGCTGCTGGCTTCGATCGCGTCATCCGCATCACGCCGCTCGCCACTACGCAGGTACGGGGGATGGCGTGGGTGCTGGTCATCGCGATGGCCGCCGGCTCCGCGCTGCTCGTGCTGAAGGGGCAGCCTGCGTTCCTGGGAAGTGCCGGAGCGCTGGTGTTCAACCTCACGGTTGCTGTGTGGGCTCTGGGCGGCCGGGCGTCGTCACTCATCCCGACGGAAGCACTCCCTCAGGACTTCACGGTCCAACTCGAATGGGGCGCTGGCGTCGGGCTGCTGGGCGCGTTGCTGGTGGTGACCGGCTGCACCTTTGTCCTCGCCGACCAGACCTGGGAAGGCCGGACGAGTCGCCCGATCGGTTGGGTGGTACCAGCCGGTCTGATCGTGGCCGCGGCGCTCATCGCCGTGCGAGAGGCAACGTGGTTGGAGGTGCGGGCCGACGACTTCAACTGGGAACTCACCGTCGACGTGGTGCCGTTCCTGGGAGACGCGATGTTGGCGATGTTGCTGGTCGGTGCCGGCGTGGCATTGGTCGGAACCCTCACCACTCGATGGTGGCTGCACGTGGTGGGTGCGGTGGTCGGCCTGTTCATCATGGTGACGGCGTTGCTCGGTCGACTTGCGGAGGGCTTCGTGGAGGACATCGCGACGTGGTTGTCGCAGGAGGCGACCTTCCTCGAGGGCCGAGTCGTCGCCGTCGATGCCACCGAAGGCGCACTCATCACGTTCGCCGCCGGCGGCTTGCTGCTCGCGTACTGCACCACCCGACTCATCACGCGAATGCGAGGTTCGGTCGATGCCAGCGGTTCGGACGCTCCTGTGCCGCTGATGCTCGGTCCGGACGACCCGTTCTAGGAGGACAGATGACGAGTTGGGATGACCCTTTTGGACCCAGCGACAACAACAGGGGAGCGTTCCCGCCACCGCCGCAGCCCGGGGCTACCTGGCCATCACCAGGCCAGCCCTACGCATTGCGCCCCCTCGAGCAGAGATCCCGCATGGCGGCCGGCTTGCTGGGCATCTTCCTCGGCGGGCTTGGTGTGCACAGCTTCTACCTGGGTGACAACCGCAAGGGTGTGATCCAGATCGTGGTGACCATTCTCACGTGCGGATTCGGTTCCCTGTGGGGGTTCATCGAGGGCATCATGATCCTGGCCGGTTCGATCAACACCGACGCACATGGCGTCCCGCTGCAGCAGTGATGACGAAGATGGATCGACGGTGTGGCAATGAGTGACTTCCCCCCTCCCTGGACCCCGGAAGGCGGCACACCGTTGCCGCCATCGATCGCCGAACCGATCGACAGCAGCAGTGGGAGAGGGCGCCCGAAGCCCAGAACGCTAGCCATGGCGGGCGCGGTCTGCGCAGCAGCACTCGCGGTCGGAGCAGTCGCAACGCGAGGGGACGACCCGGCCGCCGGGCCAGCTCCGACGACAATGCTGATCGAGGAGAGCACGTCAACCGGCGCACCCGTCACGACGGCGGCGCCGAACTCGACATCGTCGAGCAGCACCACCACGTCGACGGTTGCACCGACCACCACGGTGGCGCCCACCACCACGGCCGGGGCGCCCACGGGTTTGTTGGCGATCGACGTGCTTGCGTTCATCCCCGTGGAGAACGAGCACAAGGGTGGCTACGTGCGCGACGCCTTCGGCTACCCGGCAGACCTCGACGGCGACGGGTGCGACACGCGCGACGAGGTGTTGATGACCGAGTCGGTCGCGTTCGTCGACGTGCAGAGCGGGTGCTTCCTCGCGAGTGGGCAGTGGTGGTCGCTCTACGACGGAGTGGAGATGCGATCGCCGAGCGAGATCGAGATCGATCACGTCGTGTCGTTGAAGGAGGCGTGGGACTCGGGCGCGTGGGCCTGGGACCCGCTCACGATGGTGGCCTTCGGGAACGACCTCACCGACACGCGCACGTTGCGCGGGGTGTCGTCGGCGTCGAACCAGGACAAGGGCGAGAAGGACCCGTCGAACTGGTTGCCGTCGGAACCGACGGCGGTGTGCCCGTACTTGGGCGAGTGGGTGGCCATCAAAGCGCGGTGGTCGCTCTCGATGGACCAGTCGGAGTTCGGTCGCATCCGAAACCTGCTCACCGGCCCGTGCGTGGGCACCGCGATTGCGCCGTTCGAGCCGGTGACCGCGACGGCGGGGTACCGGACGAACCCGTGGGTGCCGACACCCGTTGCGGATGTCGACGTGTACTTCCCGAACTGCGCAGCAGCACGCGCTGCCGGTGTCGACCCGCTCTATCTCGGAGAACCCGGCTACCGCCCCGGGCTCGACGGAGATCTCGACGGAGTCGCGTGCGAGTGAGACCCCGACGCTTCCACCGGACCATTCAGCAGGAGGAGTGACATGAACGACCACCCACACGACCGAGTCCGTGGCTACTTCACGGACGACCGGCTCGACCTCGACCACGACTCCGTGATGTCTCGCGCCGTCGACGTTCTCAAGACGTACTACCGGCCGGGCCTGTACTTCACCGGCTCGGCGTTCGATCGCATGATCGCAGTGTCGCCGACCGACCGATACACCGCCGATGACATCGTCGCCGTCTCGATGCTCTCGGTGCAGGTGCCACCAACTGCAGCGGTCCGTCTCCTGGAAGGTGCGGTGAACGATCTCCTGCAGGCCGTTCCAGCCGGCGCGTCGCTGTGGACGAACCCCGGGTTGCTCGACGAGGGCGGTGCAGCCTGGGCACTGTGGGATTCCGTGCGTGGATTGGAGGGCGTCGGCCCGGTCACCACCAGCAAGCTGCTCGCGGCGAAGCGTCCGAACCTGGTGCCGGTGTTCGACCGGTACGTGTCGGAGGGCCTGCACACCGGGCCTTCGTTCTGGCGATTCTGGCAGGATGTCGTCCGAGGAACGGTGGTTGCCGGCAAGGAGTCGCTGCAGAGTCTCGTTCACACGGCCCGCGAACGCGCCGCAGTGCCGGCATACGTGAGCGACCTGCGAGTGGTGGACGTGGTCGTGTGGATGATCGAACGACATGGAACCCCCGCCGACCTCGTCGAGGAGGCTCCATGAGCGCACGCCTCAGCGAGGAGCCACCCATCGAGGAGGCGATCGACGTCATCAAGGGTGATCCGGCGGCAACGGCATGGCGGCAGGCGGCGCGTCGCCATCAGGCCGAATGGCGCCTCGAGCATGGATTACCCGCGGGAACCGTCACCAAGCCCAGGACCAAGGAGCAGAAGAAGGCAGGCGAACCAATCATCACTCGGGCGATCGCCAGTCGCATCGCCATCGAGGCGGCGACCGAACGCAAGAGCAACTTCCTCAACGACGCCGTCGTCGCGGCGGTCGAAGCCAGGCTGAACGAACGACAGGAGCACCAGACCCTCGACACGCGGCGCCTGTACTGCGACCTCCTGTCGTCGATGCCGATGTGCTTCAACGTGTTCGGGCCGTTGTACGGCGACCCGGCCATCGCTGCCAGTGCTGTCGCTGCGTGGTTTCCCGACATGGCCATTCCCGATGCGTCCGTGTCCGTGGGCTTCGAGTGGTCGCCGGGTCGCCGCGACGACCGCTATCTCGGCGATCGGACCGCCTTCGATGCGGTGTTGCACATCGGTGAGGGACGGCAACACCTGGTAGGCATCGAGACGAAGTACCACGAGTATCCGATCGTCGAACGGCACAAGGGTGGAGCGCCGCCGATCTATCGCCGAGTGTCGGACAAGGCGATGTTGTTCCGGTCGCCCGCTTCGGTCGACGAGGTGTGGAACACCGACCTGGAACAGGTGTGGCGCGATCACCTCCTTGCGTTGGCATGTCGCCTTCACGATGACGGTTGGCAGCGGACGAAGTACGTGCTGGTCGCGCCAGCGGGCAACCCGGCGTGGCGCCCACTGGTCGAGCGGTATCGGGAGTTGCTCACCGACGAAGCCGCCAAGACGGTGGAGTATCGATCGCTGGAGAGCCTGCTCGACGCCGACGTACTGCCTCACGCCGACCTCGTTCGCCGCCGCTATCTGCCGGACACAAGTAGGTGAGCCAGACGGCAACCCTGCACACATCCGACCTTTGGAGCTACACGTCGAGCCGCGCGATCCGAGCGTTGCGCGCATGCACGAACTCGATGGTGCGTCGGCGGTACTCGGCGTACGTCGAGTAGTCGCGCGGGACGGCGACCGACTGGAAGTTGTCGAACGGCATGAAGAAACGAACCTGACCGTCATCGCCCACGATGTCATCGAGCAGAAAGAATTCGACGTAGCCCTCGAAGTCGCGGAACAGGGAGAAGAACTCTGGGTAGCGGTCGAACGTGGTCTGCAACGGGCTCCACTTACCGAGGTAGTACCGGCGGATGCACTCCACCGTGAGGTCGAAGCGGTCGGAGATCGAGCGGTTGCAGCCTCGGGCCTGGTTGATGGTCCAGCGCCGATCGATCTGGTTGCCGGGGAACACCATCATCCCGCCGATCGTGTAGGTGGTGCGCAGCAGGTACTCATTGTCCACGGTGGAGAACTGCTGAACGATCGGCTGGAGTCGCTCTGGCCATCGCAGGAAGGTGGCCATCACGGCGTCGCTCGACAGGGAGAACTCACCAATGTCGGACAAGTGATGGAGGTAGCTACCGCGGACGCTGGCCGAAAGCTCGAACGGCCGGCCATCGGGCAGCGGCTTGCTCCACAGTCGACGGTGGAAATCGCGCAAGGTAGGGCTGGCCCAGTCGGGATCCTTACCGTTCGCGTCAGTCCGGAAGTCGAACGTCGTGTCGATCGCCATCGACGCAAGCGTATTCGGAACACGGGTACGGACCGCCGAGCCGCACCGCAACTCAACGCGGCGGGTACCGACTTTCGGCTCTATTGCCGGTGCGGTCAACTTCATAAGTTGCCTGCATGGCGTTCTTTGGAAAAGTTGTCGGCGGGCACTACGTGAACGCGACCATCGACACGAATCGCAAGGGTGAACTGGCCCTCAACCTCGGCTTCAAGAAGACTCCGAACCTCACGGCGGAGCAGGTCGCTTCGTGGGAGGAGATCATCCCCGAGTCCCGCGGTGGAGCGATGGGTGCGGTCAGCAAAGCAGGTCAGGCGTTCGCTCGCGTCGCACTCCCCGGCTCTGCAGGGAAGGCAGCGTCTGCGGCAGTCGAGTCAGCTGTCGACTCGGCGACGGGCTCCAGCCACACCGTTCGGGTCGACTGGGCCGACGGCAAGCAGTCCCTGATCCATCTGCCCGACAAACACTTCCAACACATGGCGATCCTGTTGAAGGACCGCCGAATCGCGACAGCAACGCCATCGCCACCGACTACGCCGCCTCCGCCACCTCCAAGTGGTGTCGTTGGGACGATCGCGAAGCTGGCCGGGGTTGGACAGCCCGCTCCGCCACCCCTGCCTGACGTGACCGAGCAGATCGCGAAGCTCGGTGCCCTTCGAGATCAGGGAATCCTCACCGAAGAGGAGTTCGCAGCGAAGAAGGCTGAACTGCTCGGCCGTATCTGAGCTTCGCCATGATCGGGTGCGGGCACTACAGGGGCGCTCACGCGGCTGTCGAGGAGACTCGAGCCCACAGTGTTCGCGCTCGCCAGCAAGGACGGTCGATCGTGGCGCACAACCTGGTCGTGCACGGCCATGCCCAATCCAAGGCAACCAAGCGACCGAAGCAGACGCGACAGCCCGTCACGACTCGACGTTCCGGAGAATGATTGCGGCCCAGGCATCTGCAGCCAGTGCCTACTCCGCGACAGCCGAGGTCTGGGCTCGCTTACGCCTCGGCGCGGTTCGTCTCCGCTTCTCCAGATGCTGCGGTGGACCCCCCTGCGAGTAGTCCGCCGACCGTCGCAGGATCAAGATGTTCGAGCCCACCCAGCACGAGCCTCATCGTCTTCCGAGAATTGCCGCCACTCTGCAATGCCGTCGCCGAGCGGCCCACCGTCGCCATCCGGCGGAGTAGACCACCACGTAGCTGAGCAAGGTCGGCCCCTTGGAGATCAATCGGCGGGTTCTGACCCTCGGCGAGTAGGCGCCGCTGCTCGACGGGCAATTGCTGGGTGCGAGTCGAATCCACATAGGCGTCAAGGATCGTGGCGCCGAGTTCCTGCAGCCGTGCCAACACAACGTCGATTCCCTCGACGTAGTCCGGGTTCCGCTTCTTGCCATCGGGGCCAGCACCGCCGGCAGACTCGAATACGACCGACAGCGGCTCACCCAGAGCGGCCTCGACAGCGAAGGCAGCGTCAATGAGCCGACCGTCCTTCGCGAACGGTCGTCGGCGCTCGGCAAGACGTCGCGTCTGCCTCGTCACTAAGTACCTGTGAAGTCGATAGTCGACGATCTCCCCGACCATCTCGTCAAAGACGTCACTCAGCTCGGCAGGCACCTCGAGACGCAGACGAAGCGCCGTCTCGTCGGTGTCAAACCACTGCTCACCATCACGGCGAACTCCAATCAGGGCCGCAATCGGGTTCCGGCGCCAGTACGCCGTCCACTCCGCCTCAGAGGGGTTGCGCACGTCGACGAACTGATTGGTCGCGTCGCTCAGATCGGCCAGCAACCGCGGGTCGCGGAAGATCTGCCATCTGGCATTCAAGGCGACATCCCTGAGTGAAGCCTGAGATCGCAGGCTCGCGAGTGTGAGCATCGCCTTGATGGTCACCAGCTTGTAGCTCTTCGTGTAGCTGCCGTGTTCGATCTCGATGAAGAACTCCCGCGCCAGCTCGTAGCACCGAGCCTCATGCTCCGAGAGGAGGCCGAGCGACGAAAGGAGACCGAACCACCCTCCGCGGGCCTTGACGTCGATCGCACCGTTCAGAGCGAGCGAGATCTCGAGGGCCGTAGGGCGTTCACCTTCGTGTTCGTCGACCCACGCACGGGTCAGCTCCGTCACACGGTCCTGTCGACGCGGCGCCCCGACCAGTGCCGTCATCAGATCGATCGCCTCGGTGTCGACGATGATCGAACAACCAGGCGGAAGGTCATCGAGTGAGTCGCGGAGAAGCGCGACTGCCTCTCGATCGGTGACGTGCGGGTGACCAGCAAGCGCTGCAAGTAGTCGGGCCTTCAGCAGGAAAGAGCGATGGTTGCCGACCATGTCGAGGACGTCGAGATGGCCCTTACCATCGGCCTTCCTGAGCCCGCGCCCGAGCTGTTGGAAGAAGAGAATCGTCGAGTCCGTCGGCCGCAACATCATCACGATGTCGACAAGCGGCACATCGACACCCTCGTTGAACAGGTCGACGCAGAACACCACTTGCAGCTCTCCGGATTCGAGCAGGTCAAGCGACTCAACTCGGTCAGCACTGCTTGGTCCACCGTGTACCGACACCGCTCGCACACCGTTGGCGGTGAAGTAGCGGGCCATGACGTCGGCGTGGTTGATCGAGCAGCAGAACGCAAGAGCGCGACGACGCTCACCGTTCAGCGCTCGCCACTCTTCAAAGACCTGTGCACCACGCGCCTGTGTTTCGAGTCGTTCCGAGAGCGCCTCGATCACGAATCGACCGCTACGCCAGGGGATCTCCTCGTAGTCGACCACATCGCGGATCGCTCGGTAGTGGAACGGCGAGAGCAGCTCACGCTCAAGCCCTTTGGCGAGACCGCACTCGTACACCAGGTTGTCGCCGCAGAGCGCGAGCAGGTCAGCGGCGTCGGTGCGGTCTGGCGTCGCGGTGAGGCCCAGCATGAACTTCGGGTTGAAGTGGCCAATCGTCCGCCGGTACGTGGGCGCAGCGGCGTGATGGAACTCGTCGACCACGATGTAATCGAATGCTCTCGGATCGAACTCGTCCAGGTGACGCTGCAGTGTCTGCACGCTTGCGAAGACCACCTCGCCGGAGGCGTCGCGAGCGTCACCAGTGAAGAAGCTGTAGGACCCTCCGGGCCGCACACGACGGAACACGTCGCGCGACTTGGCAAGGATCTCCTCCCGGTGCGCAACGAAGAGCACCCGGCGGTACGCCGGCCTCGCGGAGTCGAACGCGGCAAGCCACGTCTTGCCGAGGCCGGTTGCCATCACCACGAGACCAGCTTGGTGACCATCGCTCCGGGTTCTCTCCAGTGCATCGAGTGCCTCGGCCTGGACACTCCACGGCGCGATCGGCGCCTCCGGTTGCTCGTCAGCAATCGCTGCCTCCGCAGCGTTGTCGCGAGTTGCCGCAGCGTGGAGCTCCTTCCGCTGTCGGTACGCCTCGAGCCATTCGACGGACAGCGGCAGTGAGCGCAGGTCATCCCAGAGCTCGTTGAAGTCAGCCCCGAGGATCTCAACGCCGTCAGTCTCAAGGTTCCACTCCACACCGTGCCGCAGGCCGGACCAACTGAGGTTGCTGCTGCCGACGTACGCGACGCCTGCCCCCGAGCCAGTCGAGGTAAAGATGTAGGCCTTGGGGTGGAAGCTCGTGCTGGGGTCACTGAACACGCGGACGTCGAGCCGGCCGCCACTCTGATGAGCACCGAGGCGATCCAGCAGGAAACCGAGCGCGCCGACATCGGTGACCATGAGGTAGTCCGTCGTCAGAATACGGATCGTCGCGCCCCGGTTGAGTGCGGACTCGAGCTGCTCGGCAATGAGCTGGACCCCCGATCGCATGATGAAGCTCACGAGCAGATCGATCTGGTCAAGCCCTTCGTCGGACAGTCGACGTCGAAGCTCGCGGTGGAATCGACCACCCTTCGGCGTCACGAGCTGCGTCGACGGCACGGGCGACTCGGATTGCTCGGGTCGTTCTGCGAGGTAGTTGCCGAGCGCAGGGATGACATGCCGAACGCCACCCCGCGGGTCCTCGACGTCGCCGCGGTAACGGGGAATCACATGGAGGTGAAGGTGGTCGATCGTCTGGCCCGCAGCATCGCCCGCGTTGAAGCCGACATTGAAGCCATCCGGCTGGAACCGCCGTGTGAGGAGATCGCGGACTTCGTTGACCAGCGCGATAAGGGCGGCCTGCTCGAGTGCAGTTGCGTCCCACCACGTCGGGGTAAGGCGTCGCGTGATCACCAATGTGTGGCCAGGCGACACGGGGAAGCGGTCAGCGACGGCGAACGCCAACGCGTTACTCGCCAACCACTCGCTCTCGGCGATCTCGAGGAAGGGCGAAGCGGTCACGCCTGAACCCGGGCAACGCCACTGTTTGCTGCTTGGCGACACTCAGTGCTGGGCCAGTGCGGACTACAACTTCCTTCAACGCCCCGACGGGGATGGTCGGCAATCTCTTGGTCGTCCACCATCGGATGTGAGAGTAACGGTTTGCCGTCGACCTTGGGCTCACCAAATCGAGCGTCATCCGAGGTGACGAGTACGAATCACACCTCATAGCTTCCGATGACACATTCACTGACCTGATGGGGCGGAGCTGTGAGGCCGGAGATTCGAGACTGAATCTCTGGGTTCGCACGCCCCAGAGGTGGAACGCAATCGGCCAAGGGAAGCGGAACCCGGCATCAACAAATGGTTCGCGGCTTCGCTGGCCCGTACTCATCGTTGCTGCCGCAGCAGACAGAACCCAGACGGCGGGACACAACGAGGCTCTGGCCCCAGCGGGCGCAGCGAGTGCCCAGTATGACTTGCTGCGTGCGGTTCCTCGTGCCAAGTTGTTTTCGCTCGCTCCTGACGGAGCAGCGTTGCTGCACAGTCTGCTCCTGCCAGCAGAATGGACCGGTTGCAGATGGCGTCCCGACACGTGGTGTAGAAGGTCGTGTTCTCCTCGAAGCTGTTGGTCAGGTTCGGGGTGCTGCGGGCAAGGATAGTTCGATGGTGTCGGTGGTGAGCTCAGCGACGCTGGCGGCAGCGATGTAGCGGCGTTCG
>SXKB01000248.1 GCA_005778215.1 Actinomycetota bacterium
CTGTGGTTTCACCACCTGCGCCACGAACACGCCGCGCACGGCACCGAGTGAGGAGTCGAGGTGCAGCCGTTCGATGTAGCGGGCCAGTTGTTCGACGCCGTCGATCTCGCCCCGGCGCTTCACCTCGATGGCCACCACCTGGCCGCCGGTGTCGCGGCACACGAGGTCGATCGGCCCGATGGCCGTGGGGTACTCGCGGCGCACCAACGTGAGACCGTCCTCGATGGCGTGCGGCGAGGCCGCCAACAGCTCCTGGAGGTGGGCCTCCACGCCGTCCTTCTGCAACCCGGGGTCGTCGCCGAACTCGTGTGCCGTCTCGGTGAGCACCTCGAGCAGACGGATCGTGAGCTCCTCGCCCTTCGGGTTCGTGACCGTCCAGTGATCGCCGTGATCGACCAGCGTGTTGGGTGCGTTCATCCAGTTCAACGGCTTGTACGCGCCACCGTCGGCATGGATGGCGACGCAGCCGTCGGCCTTCACCATGATGAGCCGGACGGCCTCGGGGAGGTGGGCATCGAGCCGACCTCGGTAGTCGACGGTGCAGCGGGCAACGACAAGACGCACGAGGGTGGAATCTAGCGAACGGGGTCAGCGGCCGACGTGGTCCCTCATCCGCTTCTGGATGAGTTCGCGCCGGGCCTGCAGCTCGCGGTAGGTGAGGCTCTCGGTGGAGGTGTCGACGCCGAGGCTGGTCTTCACACCGTCCATCGAGATCTCGACGGCGTTGTGGTCGATGCCCAGCTCGCGCCCGAGGCGCTCGCCGTGGCGTTCGGCGAACATCAACGAGATCTTCGCGATCTCGCCCAACAGGTCGAGGTCGGGTGCCAGGCGGGCCATCGCGCCGTCGATGAACACCATGTTCTTGACGTAGAGCATCAGCTCCTTGGGCAGCTTCGCGCCGTAGCCCAGCAACGCCTTCACGACGCGCTGCACCTCGGCCACGAGTTCCTCGCCCGACATGGTGGTGGGGTCGACGCGGGGTTCGTCGAGCCGCAGGTCGCGGATGACCGCGTCGAGGTCGGTGTCGTGCGGCAGCGCGCCCAGGTCGCGCATCGCGGCCAGCTGGCCCTTGATGTCGTTGGTGGTGGCACCCAGCATCAGTCGAAGGAACGCGAGTCGCCGGTCGCCGGTGAGGCGGCCGACGATGCCGAAGTCGAGCAGTGCCGTGCGGCCGTCGGCGAGCACGAACAGGTTGCCGCCGTGCAGGTCGCCGTGGAACACGCCGTAGACCATGGCGCCCTCCATCAGGGCCACCATCGCCGTGCGCACCACTTCCTCGGTGTCGATGCCGGCGTCCTGCATGCCGACGACGTCGTCGAAGTTGAAGCCGCTGACGCGCTGCATGACCAGCACCCGGCGGGTGACCAGGGAGGGATGTGGGCGCGGCACCACATAGCCGTGGTTGCCCAACTCGTGCAGCATCGCGGCAACGTCGACCATGTTCGCGGCCTCCATGCGGAAGTCGAGTTCCTCCACGATGGTCTCCGCGAACAACTCCACCAGCGCGGGTGGGTTGGCGAGTGAGGCGATGGGGATGCGGCCGACGAGGAACGGTGCGAGCCAGGCCATGACGCGCAGGTCGTTGCGCACGAACTTCGACACCGTGGGTCGCTGCACCTTCACCACGACCTGCTCGCCGGTGCGCAGCGTGGCAGCGTGCACCTGGGCGATCGATGCGGCGGCGAGCGGTGTGGGGTCGAACTCGCTGAACAGGTCCTCGAGGCGGCAGCCGAGGTCGGACTCGACCACGGTGCGGACCACGGCGAACGGCTCGGCGGGCACCTGGTCGCGGCACTTCTTGAACTCGTTCACCAGTTCGGGCGGGAACAGGCCCTCCCCGCTGGAGATGATCTGCCCGAGCTTGATGTAGGTGGGGCCGAGTTGTTCGGCGGCACGGCGCAGTCGCAGCGAGATGTCGGCCCGGCTGGCCTCGGGCGTGGCGTACTTCCGACGCTTCTTGGCGATCATCCACGGCCCGACGGCACCGGCGAGGGTGCCCACCACCCGCACCACCCGACGGCCGGGCGGCACCTTGGCGGCCCGAGTGAGGCCGGGCACCTCGGCCTGGGCGGCGGCGCGCAGGTCGGCGGCGACCGGCATCCAGCGGATGTCGTCGCGGTGCAGCGTCCACGGCCCTTCTTCGGTGAAGGCGGCCCAGTTGCGATCGTCCAGCGGCGTCATGGTGCGTCCATGATCGCAGCGAACCACCCCCGCTTCCACGCGTGCGGCCGGTGCACGCGTCACACGGCGGTGGCGACCGGGTCCCAGGCGGGTGCGGCGGTGGCGAGGAACCGACGCACCTCGTCGGCGAACTGCTCGAACGGCAGGTCGGTGCCGTGCTGGGGGGCGAGGGCGGGGGTGAGGCCGCCGGGGCCGTCGGCGTGCCAGGTGGCGCGGCCTTCGAGTTCGTCGAGGCGAGCGGCGAGCGGGCGCAGGTCGGGGCGCGGTGCCAGCGCACGGGACCGGTACATCACCCACGTCTCGTAGCGGCACTCCAGGCGATGTTCCCCGCCGTGCGACACCAGCAGGCGCATGCACGTCGTGCGGTTCGGCAGGGCCGCCGGGTGCAGGGCGCCGCTGCGGGCGATGGTGAACCGTGTGGCGGCTCGCTGGGCCCACGCGTCGGGCACCACGCACACGGCCAGGTCGAGGTCGGGCTCCTCGCGCAACGACACGGTGCCGAGGTCGATGGCGTCGAGGCTGTCGGTGAGGTGCGCGTCCTCGTCCTCCCACAGCGACCGCACCGACTCCGGGTCGTCGAGCAGTTCGGTGCAGCGGGGCAGCAGGGCCTCGTACAGGGCGGCGCACTGCGCCTCGTACCCGTCCTCGAACACGGCGGCCGGGAGCGGGGACCGGCGAGGGTCGTCGAATGCGGCGATGGCCATCGCGATGCGCATCGCCGTGCGGTCGCGGAACGTGGCGAAGTCGCCGGCGCTCGCCACGTCGATCACCAGGTCGCGCCGAGCGGTCGCCGCCTCGGGCTCGAGCAGCGCGTAGGCGCTCATCAGACCGTCCTGGTCGAAGTGGTTGTTCGACACCGCCTCGATGCCGTCGAGCAGCGCCGGCCGGTCGAGTGCGTGGAATGCGATCTGTGCCGACAGGTCGTCGAGCAGATCGACCGGGGTGGGACTACCCGGCCAGTGCGACAGGGTGAGCCGGGTGGAGGCGGTGGGGGACCCGTCGACCACCACGTTCGGGATGTCGCCGAGGTGGTCGTAGGCCACGAACCGAAGGGCAGGCATGACCCGACGGTAGTGCGGGTCAGCGCGGCCCCTCGTCGTGTGGCTAACATCCGCCCACCACACGACGTCTGGGGGGACTCATGGGTGATCGTTACTACGTCACGGACTCCGATCTCTCGGAGCGCTTTCCGATCTACACGCGCGCCAACGTGGGGGAGGTGTTCCCCGACCCGGTCACGCCGCTCACGGCCGACACGGCGCTCTACGACGCCGAACTCGGCTGGCGCGATGCGTGGATCCGCATGGGTGCGTTCGAGGCCGACGAGTTTCCCGAGGGCATCTTCTGCCAGCTCGGCGTGCAGGGTGGCTACTGCTACCTGAACGCCTCGCTGATCCGCCTGTTCGGCGAGCGAGCGCCCGGCCTCAGCTGGCAGGCGATGGACGAGCAGTTCTTCGGGGCGCAGCCCGGCATCCCGCCGTACGAGGAGATGGCCGGCGATGTGCGGCCCGACCTGTCGGAGAAGATCGGCGGCACGTTCGCGTGGGTGTTCAGCAAGCAGAGCCTGTCCGATCTCGACGAGCTCACCGAGGACCGGCGGATGACCAAGGAGCTGCGCGACCAGCGGCCCGACCTCACCACGCTGTCGCTCGGCGAGCTGTGGGACCGATATCTCGGCCTCATCCCCATCCACCGGAAGCTGTTCGCCCAGCACCTGTTCACCACGTACATGGCCACGGTGCCGGTCGGCGTGATCAGCGGTGTCGCCACCGCCGTGGGCCGCCCCGACCTGATCATGCCCATCATCGCCGGCATCGGCGAGGTCGACTCGGCGGAGCCGAGCCATGCGATGTGGGCACTGTCGCGTCTCGATCCGGCGTCGCAGGAGTTCGCCGACGGCTTCGCTGCGTTCCTGTACGAGTACGGCAGCCGTGGCCCGAACGAGTGGGAGTCGCGGTCGCCCAGCTGGGAGACCCGCCCGGCACTCGCGCTGGCCGCCATCGACCGCATGCGTCAGGCGCCCGATTCGGCCGACCCGGCCGGCCATCATGCCGAACGCGCCGCCGAGCGCGAGGCCGCCTCGGCCGAGCTGCTCGCGATGGTGGAAGCCGATCCGGCCACCCACGGCCAGCTGGCAGCGGCCATCGGCTGCTCGAAGGCGTGGCTGCCCGGCCGCGAGCGCACGAAGACCAACAACATCCGCCTCATCCACGAGATGCGGATGACGATGCGCGAGATCGGCCGTCGCATGGTGGAGGCCGGTGGCTTCGACGACGTCGAGGACTTCGGGTTCGTGCGCAAGGACGAGATGACCGCACTCTTCGCCGACCCGCCGGCCATGTTGGGCACGGTGCGCGAACGTCGCGCCGAGTACGACCGCCTGTGCGAGCTCGAGCCACCGTTCGTGTTCGTGGGGCGCACCGACGGTCCCGACACCTGGTCGCGACGCGACGCGGTCGCCTCGAACCGTCTCGGCGCCGGCGATGTGATGGCCGGCATGCCCGGCTGCCCGGGTCAGGCCGAAGGCATTGCGCGGGTGGTGCTCGACAGCAACGACCCGTTCGCGCTGGAACCTGGCGACATCCTCATCGCTCCGATCACCGACCCGTCGTGGACGCCGCTGTTCGTGCCCGCGGCGGGCGTGGTGGTCGACGTGGGGGCTCCGCTCAGCCACGCGATCATCGTGAGCCGCGAACTCGGCATTCCCTGCGTCATCAGCGCCACGGGTGCCACCCGTCGCATCCCCGACGGCGCACGCATTCGCGTCGACGGCAGCACCGGCGCCGTCACGGTTCTCGAACTGCCCTGACCGCCGGATACGGTCGGCGGCGATGACCGCCACCGCCACGCCGCCACAGAGCGCCGACGACATCGTCGACGTCCTGGGCAGGAAGATGGCGTACAAGTGGGTGGTGGCCGTCGTGTACGTGTCGGCACTGTTCCTCGACATCCTCGACACCACCATCGTCAACGTCGCGCTCATCTCGATGGGTCGCGAGTTCCAGACCGACGCAGTGGAATGGGTGGTGCTGGGCTACACCCTCAGCCTCGCCGTGTTCATCCCCACCAGCGGATGGCTGGGTGACCGGTTCGGCACGAAGAAGGTGTTCATGATCGCCCTCGCGGCGTTCACCTTCGGGTCGTTGGCCTGTGGCTTCGCGCAGGGCATCGGCCAGCTCATCGCGTTCCGGGTGCTGCAAGGCGTCGGCGGCGGCATGCTCACGCCGGTCGGCATCGCGATGCTCTTCCGAGCGTTCCCGCCGGCGGAGCGTGCGAAGGCCTCCACCATCATCATGATCCCCACGCTCGTGGCCCCCGCCATGGGACCGGTGCTCGGCGGCCTCATCACCACGCACTTCCACTGGCGGTGGATCTTCTGGGTGAACGTGCCCATCGCCCTGGTGGCGCTGTGGTTCGGCATGCGGTTCCTCCGCGAGCACAAGGAGCCATCAGCGCGTCACTTCGACCCCTACGGGTTCGTGTTGTCGGGTGCGGCGCTCGCCCTCGTCGTGTTCGCCCTCAGCGAAGGTCCGCGGTCGGGTTGGACCTCCACGCTGGTGCTCGCCACCGGCGTGGCCGGTGCGCTGTGCGTACTGCTCACCGTGGTGGTGGAGCTGCGCGTCGACAACCCGATGCTCGACCTGCGACTGCTCGGCAACCGCATGTTCCGGCAGTGCAACACCGTGAGCTTCTTCTCCATCGCCAGCTTCCTGGGCGTCACGTTCGTGATGCCCATCTACCTGCAGAACCTGCGCGGCATGTCGCCGCTGGCCAGCGGTCTCACCACGTTCCCGCAGGCGTTCGGCGTGATGGCCTCGTCCCTCATCGCGGGCCGGGTGTACGCCACGGTCGGGCCGCGGCGTCTGATGTCGGGCGGGTTCTTCGCGGCCGCGCTCGCGATCACGCTGTACACGATGCTCGAGATCGACACGAACCTGTGGCTCATCCGTGGGCTGATGCTGCTGCGCGGCCTGTGCATGGGCTTCGCGTTCGTGCCGATGCAGGCCGCCAGCTACGCCACCATCCCGCCGGCACAGAACGGGCGGGCGTCGTCGCTGTTCAGCACACAGCGCCAGGTGGGCGTGTCGTTCGGTGTGGCCATCCTGGCCTCGGTGCTGGTGTCCTACGGGGCGCTGTCGCCGGGGCTCGACGCCGCCGGACTCGACCGGGCGCTCACCGGCGTGCACGTGGCGTTCGCCGTCGCCGTGGGCTTCGCCGTGCTGGCGGCGTTCTTCGCACTGTTCATCCGTGACGAGGACGCCCGGGCCACCATGGTGGCCCGTTCTCGCGCGGCCTGATCATCGGCGCGGCAACGCCGCGCCGTGCGTCACCAGCTGATCAGAAACCGCCGCCGTGGTCGTGATCGCAGAGGCGTTCCTCGCCGGCCTCGATCTGACCCGCGCCCACACCCTCGAGCGCGGCGAACGGTCCACAACGGTGTGGCGTGATCCACACGTGGATCATCGGCGCAGGTCGGAACTTCACCAGCGGCGGATTGCACTCGCCCTGCCCGTTGGTGAGCCCGGCCACCTTCGGCGCGTCGGGGTCGTTCGTGAAGCACAGGTTGTCGTGGATGTGCCACTGCATCAGGGCCCCGCCGATGTCGGGCACGTCCTCCAGCGCCACGTCGTCGGGCAGCATGTACATCGCGCTGACCAGCTTCTTCGAGCCGTCGGGCTGCGGTTCGTACACGAGGCTCTCGGGCATGTCGGGATCGAGGGTGACGTCGTCGTTGATCCAGTCCCAGTTGATGAAGTGCTCGTGGCCCGTGAGGGCGTCACCGATGCTGCGGAAGCCCGCGGCCTCGGCCACCTTGTAGTCACTCCACTGCGGCAGACGCACCAGCGTGACCGCGATGAGGTTCTCCGCGGCTGCCTGCTGCTCGGGCGTGACGCCGGGCGTGCCGGAGAGGTCGATGGGCTTCGTGGGGTCGTACGGCTTCGGCTCCACCGTGGGTGCGCCATGGTCGCCGTGACCATCGCCGTGCTCCTGGCACATGTCGACCCGCTCGGACTCCGACACGGCCGCCTGGCCGGCGCCGACACCCTCGAGCGCAGCGAACGGTCCGCACTGGTGCGGCGTGATCCACACGTGCACCATCGGGTTGGCCCCGCCGGTGTTCAGGCCGCGGGCGCACTTGCCGGCACCGTCGGTGATGCCGACCACCTGCGCCACGCCGTTGACGATGTCCCAGCACAGGTTGCCGTGGTTGTGCCAGGTCATCAGCGCGCCACCCCAGTTGGTGAGCGACGGATCGTCGGTGGGACGTGCGCTGGCGATGAACATCGCGCCCGCCAGCGTCTTGGTGTTGCCCTTCACGGTGAACACCAGCGACTCGGGCTGGGTGGGGTCGAGCATCACGTCGTCCTCGATGAGGTCGCGCCGGATGAAGTGCTCGCTGCCGGTGCCGGCATCGCCGATGCTGCGGTATCCGTCGGCCTCGGCGGCCTCGACGGTGGACCACTTCGGCAGCTCGCGCAGGGTGTCGTCGATGAGTTGCTGCGCGCGAGCCTGCTGTTCGGCGGTCACGCCCGGCACACCCGACAGGTCGATGCCGTCGGCGGGGTCCCACGGACGCGGCCACCCGGCGGCAGCGAGTTCCTCGGCAGTGGTGTCGTGCGTGTGCGGCTGGCCCTCGTCGACCGTGTCACCGGTGGGGGTGGTGTCGTGCGTCTCGCCTTCGGCGTGATCGTGTGGTTGGCTCTCGTCGCCTGCCGCCAGTGCCCCGTCGGCGGCGGCGTGGTCGTGCGAGTGCACGTGCGTACCGCCGGTCCACATCGCCGGCACGGCCAGCACCGCGATGCACAGTGCGGGTACGGCGAGTCGAGTGGGGGCAGCCGGACGCTTGCCCACCAGCAGCGCGGCCACCGCGGCGCCGGCGGCCAACGCGCCCAGCGCGGCGCACACCGTGTCGGCGAACTGGGCTGCCTCGCGGTCGGCCAGCCCGTCGATCCACGAGATGCCGGTGAGGCGCGTGACCAGCCACCCGCCGACGGCCACGGCGTTCACCAGCACCACGGCGGCAGCGGCCAGTCGCGTGGGACGCAGCAGCGCCCACAGGCCGACGCCCAACTGCAGCACGGTGACGACGACGAACAGACGTGCCAGCTCGGGGTGTTCGGCGTGAATACCGGTGGCCGCAGCGTGCACCGCGCCGGCGCCCAGGGACGCGAGTGCGGCCACGGCCAGGCCCGGGTAGCGCTCGGTGGTGTTCGGAACGGTGGTGGGCGCAGGCGTCGCCACCGGTGCCTCGATCGGGGTCGGCTCCATGGAGGGAGTGTAGGACAGGCCGATCAGTCGAAGCGTGCGGGACGGCGATCTCGCAGGGCGGCCACGCCCTCGCGGTACTCGGCCGTGGTCATCGCCTCGGCGAGCAGTCGTTGCGCGTCGTCGATGGCGGCGGCAGGGGAGTGGTGCAGCAGGTCGCGGTACAGCTGGGCCTTGGTGGTGACCAGCGCGTTCGGCCCCACGGTGGTGGCCAGGCGGTGGGCGTACTCCTGCGCTGCGTCGAGCGTGTCGCCACCATCGGGGAGCACCCCGTTCCACAGGCCCCATCCCTCGGTCTCGGCGGGTGTGAACACCCGACCCGACAGCAGCAGGTCGGCGGCGCGGGTGACGCCCACGAGCCGCGGGAGCTGCCAACTCATGCCGTACTCGGCAGGCAGGCCCAGTTTCGGCGCGGCGGTGGTGAGCTTGGCGGCGGCCGCGCCGAAGCGGAGATCGCAGAACAGCGCCAGCGCCAATCCGACACCGGCCGTGGCGCCGTTGACGGCGGCGATGAGCGGGAACCGCAGCGCGAACTGGAACGCGAAGTCGGCGTCGAACTCGGGTCGCACGCCGTACCCCGGTGCCGTAGGTGCATCGGTGAGGCCGTGGTCGTACGCACCACGCTCGGCGTGCCCCGCCAGCGCCTCGCTGTCGCCACCCACGCAGAACGCGGGCGGCGTGCCCGTGACCACCACCGCGCGTACCGCCGGATCGTCGTGGAGGTGGGCGAGCACCTCGCGGTACTCGCGGTGCATGCGGCCGGTCCAGGCATTGTGTCGATGCGGTCGGTGCAGCCACACGGTGGCCACGTGATCGTCGACCTCGAACCGCACCGCGCTGAGCTCCATCGCGGTGACGCTAACGCTTCGGCTGGCGACCGTTCGGGTCGCCCCACAGCGCCTCGAACACGGCCGCCGCGTACTCCTTGCGGCACACCAGGAAGTCGGGCAGCCACGGGTCGCGGGCGTTGTACACCAGCGGTGAGCCGTCGACGCGGCTGACGTGCAGCCCGGCTGCCTCGGCCACTGCGGCGGGCGCCGCGCTGTCCCACTGGTACATGCCACCGTCGTGCACGTAGATGTCGGCCTCGCCCACCACCACGGCCATCGCCTTCGCACCCGCCGAGCCGAGGCGCACGGCGTCGGCGCCCAGGGCGTTGGCCACGATGACGGCAGCGGGTGGGTTGCGGTTGCGGCTGGTGATGACCCGCGGGATCTCGCGCTGCTGCGGCGGCAGTGTGGGAGCCGGGTCGGTGGCGAACACCAGGTCGAGCGCGGGCAGGCTCACGGCGCCGGCCCCGAAGCGCCCGCGGTCCCAGAGGGCCACGTGCACGGCCCAGTCGTGGCGACCGCGTTCGCCGTACTCGTTCGTGCCGTCGAGCGGGTCGACGATCCAGACACGGTCGGCGCCGAAGCGGCGGGGGTCCTCCACGCCCTCCTCGCTGAGCACTGCGTCGTCGGGTCGGGCGCGGCGGAGTTCGTCGAGCAGGAACCGGTGACTGGCGAGATCGCCGTTGTCCATCACCTGCCACGAGGGGGCGCCGCGCTGCACCATCTCGTGGCGCAGCTGCACGAGCAGTTGCCCGGCTTCGACGGCCAACCGGGTGGCGAGCTGTGTGTCGGTCTCGGTGCTCATCCGCGGGCGACGCGCATCGCGTCGCGCACGAGGGCGCGCACCTTGTCCTCGGGGGCGCCGGCCTGCACCAGTTCGGCCACCTGTTCCTCCAACTGTTCGGCGCGCGCCTCGTCGAACGGCTCGATGCGCTGCTTCGGCGTGACCGCGCCATAGGTGAGCAGCGCGACGGCGGCGAACACGATGACCAGCCCCACGCTGAGCACGATGCCGGCGTTGTTGCCGCCGACCGACGAGATGATCAACCCGGCGATGCCCGCGACGAACACGAGGCCGCACACCCGGGGGATCCAACGCCGTGCCATGGGTCAGCGCGCCAGCGGCTTGTACTTGATGCGGTGCGGCTGATCGGCGGAGGCGCCGAGTTCCTTGTGGCGCCAGGCCTCGTACTCGCTGAAGTTGCCCTCGAACCACCGCACCTGGCTGTCGCCCTCGAACGCCAGC
>SXKB01000249.1 GCA_005778215.1 Actinomycetota bacterium
CGCCCGCGCGTTGATGAGCCGGCCGACGCTGCTGCTGTGCGACGAGCCGAGCCTCGGTCTCGCGCCGCTCATCACGCAGGAACTGTTCGCCGTCATCGAGCGGCTGAACAAGGAGGAGGGCCTCTCGGTGCTGCTCGTCGAACAGAACGCGAACCTGGCCATGCACATGGCCAGCCGCGTGTACCTCCTCGAGACCGGTCGCATCGTCGCCCAGGGTTCGGCCGCCGAACTCAGTGCCGACGACGCCATCCGCAAGGCATACCTGGGGTTCTGATGGAACTGTTCCTGCAGCGACTCTTCGACGGCCTCAGCCAGGGCAGCGTGTACTCGCTCATCGCGCTCGGCCTCGTCATCATCTACCGCGGCACCGGCCACCTCAACTTCGCCCAGGGCGAGATGGCGCTGTTCTGCACCTACGTCGTCTACCAGTGCGGTGAGTGGGGCCTGCCCATCGGCATCTCGGTCATCATCGGCATGCTCGTCGGCTTCGCTCTGGGCGCGGTCACCGAGGTCACCCTCATCCGGCCCGTCGCGAAGAAGTCGGCGTTCGCGGTCTTCATCGTGACGCTGGGTCTGTTCCAGTTCCTGAACTGGCTCGACGGTGCCATCTGGAGCGACCAGCCGCTGCCGAACAGCGGCGTGGGCAGCAATCAGCAGTCGTTCCCGAGCCTGTTCCCCAACAAGCCCGACGACTTCATCAATGTGTTCGGCGCCGCCATCAAGCTGCAGTCGATCGGCGTGTTCCTGTTGGTGCTGGTGTTGTTCGGCCTGCTGTTCCTGCTGTTCAACTACACCAAGCTCGGCCTGGCCATGAACGCCGTGGCCAGCAACGCCGAGAGCGCCAAGCTGGTCGGCATCCGCACCAACATGGTGCTGATGGTGAGCTGGGGCCTCGCCGCCGCCATCGGTGCGTTGGGCGGCGTGGTGTTCGCCGGCATCAACAGCAACGTGAACCTCGGTCTGATGTTCACCGTGTTCATCTACGCCTCGGCCGCGGCCACCTTGGGTGGCTTCGACAGCCCCGGTGGTGCGGTGCTCGGTGGTCTCATCATCGGTGTCATCGAGAACATGGCCGCCGGCTACGCCGAGGAGTGGGTGGGTCAGGAGTTGAAGGTGGGCGTCGCCCTCGTGGTCATCCTCGTGGTGCTGCTGGTGAAACCCTCCGGTCTGTTCGGTACGGCGAAGGTGGAGCGCGTATGAACCCGGCACCGTTCACCATCAAGTCCGGCGGCACGGCCAGTTGGGCCATCCGCATCGTCATCGCCGCTGCGCTGGCGGGCCTGGCGCTGTGGATCCCCACCTCCGCCAGCAACGGCCTCATCGACTCGTGCATCACGGCGCTCACGCTCATGGCGTGCGCGATGGCGCTCAACCTGCTCCTCGGGTACACCGGGCAGATCTCCATCGGCCACTCGGCGTTCTTCGGCATCGGGGCCTACACCACGGGCATCCTGGTGTCGGGGTACGGGTGGAGCCCGTTCCAGACCTTCGCGGTCGCGTTCGTCATCGCGTTCGTGGTCGGTGCGCTGGTGTCGTTGCCGGCGCTGCGCATCAAGGGCGTGTACCTCGCGCTCGTGACGCTCGCCCTCGGTCTGGTGTTCCCGCAGATCATCAAGTGGCCGAAGCTCGAATGGCTCACCGGTGGTGCACGCGGTCTCGACAAGACCGGGTTCCGCTTCACCAAGGACAATCCCACCTACGAGATCTTCGGCTGGAACCCGTGGGGCACGCTGCGCGGCGAGAACGTGAAGCCGTTCCACTTCTGGATCGCGATGGGCATCGTCGTCATCGTGTACCTGGCGTGCCGCGGCGTGGTGAAGAGTCGTGCGGGTCGTTCGCTGATCGCCATCCGCGACAACGAGACCGCCGCCGCCGTGATGGGCGTGAACCTGGCCGGTACGAAGGCACTGGTGTTCGGCCTCTCGGCCGCACTGTGCTCGCTGCCGGGCTGCCTGTCGGCCATCCGCACCGGGAACGTCACGCCCGACTCCACCAACATCACGGTGGCCGGCTCCATCACGTTCCTCATCGTGATGGTGGTGGGCGGCGCCGGTTCGCTGTGGGGCCCGATCGTCGGTTCGGTGCTGTACGTGTTCGTCACCGAACTCACCGGCGACTGGAGCGACACCGATGCCATCCCGGCCGTGTTGCGCCCGTTGTTCGGCTGGTCGAACACCCCGCCCGGCACCGGCATCTTCGCCGTGCTGCTCATCGTGCTGATGTTCGTGGCCCCGTTCGGCATCGTCGGCATGTACCGGCGGTTGCAGGCGCGCGTGGTGACGGTTGTTCCCAAGCCTGCCGGTACGGGTACGATCTCGGCACCGGCCGCGACACCTGTCGAGGCCTGAGTCACACCAACCACAACCTGAGGGGGAATGGCATGAAGCGAGGCGCATCCGCACGCCTGCTGGCTGCCCTGGCGGCCGGCTCGTTGCTGGTCGCTGCGTGCAGCGGCGACGACGAGAGCACCGACGGCACCACGGCCGAGACCACTGCTGAGACCAGCGGTGGCGAGACCACCGTGGCCGACACCAGTGGCAGCGAGACCACGGTGGCCGAGACGACGCCCGAGGCCGAGGGCTGGGCCGTCGACACCGAGGCCTGCATCGATCCCGATGCCGCCAACGCTCCCATCGAGGGCGAGATCAAGATCGGTTCGGCCATGCCGCTCACCGGTGGCGTCGCCGCCGCTGCGTTCGCTCCCGTCAAGGGTGGCTTCGAGGCGTACATCAACTACGCCAACGAGAAGGGCCTGCTCGGCGACCTCAAGGTGTCCGCCACCATCGAGGACGACCAGTACAACAAGGACCTCACGCCGGGCGCCGTCTCGAAGCAGATCGATGCCGGCGTACACATCTTCTCCGGCATCATCGGTTCGCCGAACAACGCTGCCGTGCGTGACACCCTCAACGAGGAGTGCATCCCGCAGCTCAACGCCCTCACCGGCTCGCCCGCATGGGGCCAGGTCGACGAGTACCCGTGGACCACCGGCATCCTCGTGCCGTACACGGTGGAGTCGAAGGTGTACGCGGCGCAGCTCGCCGAGCTGTACCCCGAGGGTGCCACGGTCGCGCTGTTCTACGTGAACAACGAGTTCGGTCAGGTCTACGCCGACGCGTTCAAGGAACTCGCCGGTGACTTCGGTCTCGAGATCGTCGACGAGCAGACCATCGAGGCCACCGACGCCGCGCCGCCGACCTCGCAGATCACCAGCATCGCCGCCAAGGCCCCCGACGTGGTGATGGCAGTGCCGCTGGGCGCCGGTTGCATCGGCTTCCTCACCGAGCTGGCCGCCGCCAAGGCGCAGAACGCCGGCTGGACGCCCGCGACCTTCATCACCAACACCTGCGCGAGCAGCCTCATCCTCGGTGCCGCCGGTGCGGCCGCCGATGGGCTGTACACGTCGGGCAACCTGAAGGACGTCGTCGCTCCGTCGAACGCCGAGGATCCCGCGGTGGCCGAGTACCTGGCCTACATGGAGTCGCAGGGTCTCGCCGACATCGCCGCCACGGCGGCCGCCGGCTGGACCACGGCCGAGGTCACCGTCGCCATCATCAAGCAGGCGATGGAGAGCCCGGAGGGTCTCACCCGTGCGTCGATCATCAATGCGGCGCGCAACTTCGAGTACACCCCGATGCTCGCCCGTGAGGGCGTCGTCGACACCATGAACGGTGCCGACGACCCGTTCCTCGCCGAGTCGCTGCAGGTGCTGCAGTACGACTTCGAGACCGCGACGTTCACCGACATCGGTGAACTGATCACGGAGTTCGAGACCACCAGCTGATCCGTCCACCGGACCGGAACTGAGCAGGGCCCGCCCCACGGGGCGGGCCCTGTCGCGTCCCGGCACTACTGTGCGCCCGGGGAGGAACTGCCATGCCGGTGTCGCTCGACGACCTGACCACCATCCGCTACGAGGTGATCGACCCGGGCGAGCACGGCATCGCCGTCGTCACCCTCGATCGCCCTGCCAGTCGGAACGCGCAGAACAAGCGCATGACCTACGAGCTCAATGCGGCGTTCGACGATGCGGCGCGACGCACGGACGTGAAGGTGATCGTGTTGCAGGCCGACGGCCCGCACTTCTCGAGCGGTCACGACCTGCGCGACAGCGAGTCGTTCGACGAGTTCGACACGGTGTCGCCGCACGGTGGGTTCGATGCGCCCGGCCAGGAGGGTCACATGGCCTGGGAGGAGGAGCTCTACTTCCAGATGTGCTGGCGGTGGCGCAATCTGCCCAAGCCGTTGCTCGCCGCAGCGCAGGGCAAGACCATTGCCGGGGGCCTGATGCTGTTGTGGGTGGCCGACGTCATCATCGCCGCCGACGACGCCCTGTTCAGCGACCCCGTGGTGGGCATGGGCGTGAACGGCGTGGAGTACTTCGCCCACCCCTGGGAACTCGGTGCGCGCAAGGCGAAGGAGTTGTTGTTCACGGGCGACTGGGTGACGGCCGCCGACGCGCACCGCCTGGGCATGGTGAACCAGGTGGTGCCGGCCGCCGACCTGCGTACGTTCACCATGGACATGGCGGCGCGCATCGCGCAACGACCGTCGTTCGCGCTCCGGCTGGCGAAGGAGAGCGTCAACCAGACACTCGACGCGCAGGGTCAGTTCACGGCGTTCCGCGCGGCGTTCTCGTTGCAGCACCTCGGCCATGCGCACAACCGCATCCGCTTCGACATGCCCATCGACCCGGGCGCCTTCCGCCCCGGCTGAGCCGTGTTCACGAGGCGCTGGCGGGTTGGCCGGTGATCTCGAAGTTGCCGTCGTCGACGATGGTGACGACGAAACGCCACTCGGCTCCGTCGGCGGCGGTGGCAGTGCACCCGAACGTCGTGCCGGGTTCGGTGCTCGTCGGTTCGCCGCACTCGGCCGACGAGAACGAGGTGTCCGACTGTTCCGTGATGGCGTCGCCCTCGATGTAGTCCTCGGCGGACTGGCGGAAGTCCTCGCCGTCGGCGCTGCACGCGGCCAGCAGCGCGAGCGACGCCACGGCGGCGACACGCCACGCGATGCTCATGTCGGCACCATCGCCGGCTCGGTCGCGGTGATGCGCGCAGCCCGCGCGCGTCGGGCCGAGTCGATGGTGAGGATGGCGAGTCCCACCCACACGAGCGCGAAGCCGACGATGCGCGACGGTGGCAGGGCCTCGTCGTAGAGCAGCCAGCCGATGAGGAAGTTCATCGACGGCACGATGTACTGCATCGGCCCGATGATGCTGAGCGGCATGCGCTGGGCTGCATAGGCGAACAGCATCAGCGGCGTCACCGTGGCGAGACCCGACAGCAGCGTGAACGCGAGTTCCTTGCCCGATGCGGCGTTGGGGATGCTGTCGGCGCCGCCCGACAGCGCGACGGCGAGGATCACGGCAGGCACGAGCAGCAGGAAGCTCTCGGCCGCCATGCTCTCGACGGGCGTGAGCGGCACCTGCTTCTTCAGGTAGCCGTAGATGGTCCACGACACGGCGATCACCAACGCGAGCCACGGCACGGCCCCGTACGACACGGTGAGCACCACGACCGAGGCAACGGCGAAGCCGAGTGCGATGCGCTGCGCATTGCGGAGGTGCTCGCCGAGCACCAGCACACCCACCATGACGGTGCCGATGGGTGCGATGAAGTAACCGAGCGCGGTCTCGAGCACGTGGTCGTGCACCACGGCCCACACGTAGGCCGTCCAGTTGGTGGTGAGCAGCAACGCCGCAGCGGCCACTCGGAGTTGGAGCGACCGATTGCGGCGCAGCACGCGCAGGTGGCCCCAACGTCGGGTGACGGTGAGCACGATGGCCATCACCGCCGCTGCGGCCGTGATGCGCCAGCCGATCAACTCGAACGCGTCGAAACGTCGGAGCTGCTTCCAGTAGATGGTGAGCAGACCCCACACCACGTACGCGGTGATGCCGGCGATGATGCCCTTGCGTTGTTCGGCGTGCTCATCCATCGATGAGGTCCAGCACGAGTCCGTGGAGGTCGGCGGCGCGACGGAACTCGACGCGCGGGTCCTGGTGCAGCGTGTCGTGCAGGAACGAGAAGCTGATGCCCGACACCGGGTCGCACCAGTTCAGCTGTCCGCCGGCACCCGCATGGCCGAACGCTCGCGGCGCCGCGGGCATCCAGCGGTGCAGGTGGTAGCCGTCGTTGCCGGCCACGTACCCCGCGATGGTGCGGTTGGCGGGTACGCCGTCGGTGGCGCTCACGCTGCCGTTGCGCACCGTGCCGACGGCATCGGCGAGCCAGTCCTTCGGCAGCGCGTCGTCGAAGTCGTGCAGGAAGTGCTGGTAGATGCGCGCCATCTGGTCGGCGCGAGCCAACCCACCACCCCCGGGAATGGCGGCCGCCTGGGCGCGGGGGTCGTTGAGCGACAGCAGCATCTCGGGGCCCACCGATGCGACGGGCACGAGGTCGGGTCTGCCGTACGTGGCCACCAGCAGGGATGTGTCGGCCGGGTACTCGCCGGTGGCGCGGATGGTGACCGCCGGCGTTGCGGCAGCCTGCGGGCCGAGCACGGCAGCCACCCCGGCGGGGTTGGCCACGCGCTCGTGCACCACGTCGACGTAGGAGCGGCCGTTCAGGGTCTGCAGCAGCTCGGCGATCACCCAGTGCGCGGCGACGGGGTGGTACTCGGTGCGGGTGCCGGACGGCCAGTCGAGGTGCCACTCGGCGAACGCCGCGCGCCGACCCTCGCTGGAGCCCCAACGGTCGGGGCCGATGGGTGCCTGCGGGAATCCGCCCTGCATCGTGAGCAGTTGCAGCACCGTCACGTCGTCCTTGCCGTGGTGACCGAACGATGGCAGATAGTGCGCAACGGGACGAGTGAGCTCGAGCGACCCATCGGCGAAGTGGGGGAGCAACGCCATCGCCACCAGCGCCTTGGTGGCCGAGAAGATGACGAAGTGGTCGTCGTCGCCGGCGGTGCCGAACGAACGGAAGTCGGCCACCTGGCCGTCGAGACCGATCGCTACCTGTGCCGCCGTCACATGACCACGGTCGACCTCCTGCTGGATGCGCTCGTGCAGCGCGTCGAGTCCGGTGCGGGAGAGGGCGGTCATGGCTCCTACAGTACGGGTCGCTTCGCACGGGTTGCGAGATGGGGAGGTGCCCGATGGCCGACGTGAACGTGCATCGCGTGGGTGAGGTCGACGTCGTCACGATCGACCGTCCCGACGTGCGCAACGCGCTGCGGTTCCAGAGCTACGACGAGCTGGAAGCAGCGGTGCGCACCACCACGGCGCGCTGCGTCGTCATCACCGGCACCGACCCGGCGTTCTGCTCGGGGGACGACGTGCGCGAAGTGATGGGCGGTGGCACCGGCCCGAAGCCCACGCCGGTGGCACCCCGACTCACCCCTGCGGCCGACGCGCTACTGCACACGAACGTGCCCGTCATCGCCGCCGTGAACGGTGCTGCCGTCGGTTGGGGCATGGAGTTGGCGCTCATGGCCGACATCCGCATCGCCTCGCAGCGGGCGAAGTTCGGCGAGCTGTTCGTGCTGCGCGGATTGTGCAGCGATGTGGCCGGCATGGGTCGGCTCGCGCAACTGGTGGGTCGCGAACGCGCCGCCGAGATGCTGTTCACCGGCGACGTCATCGATGCAGCGACCGCCGAAGGATGGGGCCTCGTCAGCCGTGTGGTCGAGCACGAGGATCTGCTGCCGGCAGCGATGCAGTTGGCCGGAAAGATCGCGTCGCGCCCTCCGCTGGCGGTGCAGCAACTGAAGGCCGGCATGCGCCGCGTGCTCGACCCCGACTGGACCGACTTCGGCGTGTGGGTGAGCACCACCCTCGGCCAACTGTTCCGCACCGACGACCACAAGGAAGGCGTGCGCGCATTCCTCGAGAAGCGCGAACCGCACTTCACGGGGCACTGAGCACGTGCGGCACGAGACCATCCATTGCACCGGCGCGAACGGTGTGCGACTGGTGGCCGACGCGTACGGCGAGTCGTCCGACCCGCATGTGCTGTTGCTGCACGGCGGCGGCCAGACCCGGCACTCGTGGGGTGGCACGGCCGCCGCGTTGGCGGGCGAGGGCTTCTACGCCGTCAGCGCCGATCTGCGCGGCCACGGCGAGAGCGACTGGGACCCGACGGGTGACTACAGCATGGCCGTGATGCGCGCCGACACCGAGGCGTGGTGTGACGTGCTCGATCGACCGGCGCTGGTGGGCGCGTCGATGGGTGGCATCACCGGGATGTGGACCGAGGGCACCCGTGCCGAGGAGGGCCTCGAACCGGCCTCGAGTGCGCTCGTGCTGGTCGACATCGCCCATCGTTCCGAGGCCGCCGGCGTGCAACGCATCATCTCGTTCATGACGGGCAATCCCGAAGGTTTCGCGTCGCTGGACGAAGCGGCCGATGCGGTGGCGGCCTACATGCCGCACCGGCCGCGGCCGAAGAACCTCGACGGGTTGGCGCGCAACCTGCGACTCGGCGACGACGGCCGGTACCGCTGGCACTGGGATCCGGCGTTCATGAGCGACGAGCGGCGTCCGCGGTCGAGCGTGCACATCGACATCTTCGTGGAGCATGCGAAACGCCTCACGTTGCCCGTGCTGCTGGTGCGCGGGCGGATGAGCGACGTGGTGAGCGAGGAGACCGTGCGCGAGTTCCTCGACCTGGTGCCGCAGGCCCAGTTCGTCGACGTGCAGGACGCGCATCACATGGTGGCCGGTGATCGCAACGACGCGTTCACCCCGCCGGTGGTGGCCTTCCTCCGTTCGCTCTGACCTGGCAGGCTGATCCGATGGATCTGCGAGTCGCCCACGACGCGATCGCCGCTGCGCACGAGGCGGCCCGATGGACGGCGCAGCAGTTGCGCAACGCAGTGCAGCGGCGGGGTCGCGCCACGCTGGCGGTGAGTGGTGGCACCACGCCTGCTGCGATGTTCGCTGCCCTGGCGGCCGACGATGTGCCGTGGTCGAAGGTGACGGTGTTCCAGGTGGACGAACGGGTGGCGCCCGATGGCGATCCGGCCCGCAACGCGACACTGCTCGGCATCTTCCCAGCGGCCGCATCCGTGGTGCCGATGGACGTGACTGCGGCCGACCTCGCCGCTGCGGCGGGTGAGTACGCCGGTCGACTGCCCGACCGACTCGACGTGGTGCACCTCGGCCTCGGCGACGACGGCCACACCGCGTCGTGGCCACCTGGCGACCCGGTGGTGCGCAGCCGGTCGACGGTCGACCTCTGCGGTCGCTACCGCGGTCATGTGCGCATGACGCTCACCCCGGTCGCAGTGAACGCTGCCCGACATCGCCTGGTGCTGGCAGCCGGGCCCGACAAGGCAGTGGCGCTGGAAGGCTGGCTGCTCGACGCCGTCGATCTTCCGGTGGCGCGGGTGCGGTCGTCGGGCACGGTGGTGGTGGTGGATGCTGCGGCAGCGTCGCGGCTGCCCGGCGTCGGTGGCTAGCGTCGTCGACACGATGGACATCACCGCCACACCCGAGTGGGCAACCCTGCTCGCCACGCCCAGCCCGGCCCACCTCCGTGAGTTGTTCGCGACCGACCCGCAACGTGCCGAGCGCTACGTCACGTCGGCAGGCGACCTGCGGGTCGACTGGTCGAAGCACCTGGTCGACGATCGGGTCGTGGCCGCGTTGATGGCGGTGGCTCGCGCTGCCGGGGTGGCCGAACACCGCGAGGCGATGTTCGCCGGCGAACGCATCAACACCACCGAGCAGCGGGCCGTGCTGCACACGGCGTTGCGTGCGCCGGTGGCGGCCACCGTGATGGTCGACGGACACGATGTCGTGCCCGACGTGCACGAGGTGCTCAGCCGCATGGCCACGTTCGCCGGACGTGTGCGCAACGGTCACTGGAACGGCGCCACCGGGCAACGCATCCGCACGGTGGTGAACATCGGCATCGGTGGCAGCGACCTCGGACCGGCGATGGCCTACCTGGCCACGGCGGCCTTCGGACAGCGCGACCTCCAGTGCCGGTTCGTCAGCAACGTCGACGGTGCCGACATCCACAGCAACCTCATCGATCTCGACCCCGCCACGACGCTGGTGGTGGTGAGCAGCAAGACGTTCACCACCATCGAGACCATCACCAATGCCACCGCTGCGCGCGACTGGCTCACCGCTGCGTTGGGCGACGATGCCGTGGCC
>SXKB01000250.1 GCA_005778215.1 Actinomycetota bacterium
GGTATCGCCGCCATCAGCCTGGCCGTCGCCGGCATCCTGATCATGAATGTCATGCTGGTAGCGGTGGCCCAACGCACCCTAGAGATTGGCCTGCTAAAGTGGGTCACCACGTCGCTGCGCGGGCTGGCGGCGGGCACCCTGCGCGTGGAGGTGCTGCGCGAAGGTGTGCACTCCGGTGCCGCCAGCGGTGTGGTGCCGTCGACGTTCCGCATCATCCGTCAACTGCTCGACCGCATCGAGGACGCCGAGACCGGCCGGGTGCTGCTGCCCCGGCTGCACGTCGACATCCCGGCCGACCGCCGCGCCCAGATCGAGGAGACCGCCTCGGAGTTCACGATCGGCGACGACTTCCCCTGGGTGCACGACCACGTGCAGCCGATGGAGACCGACCCGGTGGAGCAACTGCTGGCCACCACCTGGCGGCCCACGGTGAGCTACATCGGCAGCGAGGGCATGCCCGAGGTGGCGAAGGCCGGCAACGTGCTGCGCCCGCAGACCACCCTCCAGGTGAGCGTGCGACTGCCTCCGACGTGCGATCCCGCAGTGGCGCTCGACGAGCTCACGCAGGCGCTCACCGCCGATCCGCCGTACGACGCCAAGGTGGAGTTCCTCGACGCACACGCCGGGCCCGGCTGGAACGCACCCGAGTTCGCTCCGTGGCTCGACGCGGCGCTCACCGAGGCGTCGATCACGGCGTTCGGCGAGCCGCACCGGGCGTTCGGCGAGGGCGGTTCCATCCCGTTCATGGGCATGCTCGGCGAGCGCTTCCCCGAGGCTCAGTTCGTGGTCACCGGCGCGCTCGGACCCGACTCCAACGCGCACGGCCCCAACGAGTACCTCGACGTCACCACGGCACGGCGCATCACTCGCGTCGTCGCCCACCTCCTGCACTCGCACGCGACGCGCTGATGTTGCAGATGCTGCGGACGAACCGCGACCTGCGGTGGCTGTTCGTCGCGCAGGTGGTGTCGTTCATGGGCGACTGGTTCACGTTCGTCGCGCTCGCCGGCCTCATCAAGGACGCCACCGGCAGCGAGTTCCTGGTGTCGTTGGCCTATGTGTCCTTCAGCCTGCCGGCGTTCCTCGCCTCCCCCATCGCCGGACCGGTGGTGGACCGCTTCGACCGTCGGCGTCTGCTGCTGGTCATCTCGGCCGCCCAGGCGGTGGCCGCGATGGGGCTGCTCACCACCAGCACCGACCGCATCTGGCCGCTGTTCGTGTTCCAGGGCACCATCAGCGCACTCGCCGCGTTCGTGAAGCCCGCGATCGACGCCGGCGTGCCGAACCTGGCGCGCACCCCCGACGAGTTCCGGAAGGCCAACGCGCTGTTCGGCAGCACGTGGGGCGTGATGCTGGCGCTCGGCGCCGCACTCGGCGGCGCGTTCAGCGAGGTGTTCGGTCGGCGGGCATCGTTCATCGCCGACGCCGTGTCGTTCGTCATCGCACTCGGCTTGTTCGCGCTCATCCGCACACCGATGCAGGAGCCGCAGCACGCCCACCGCGGCCGAGTGCGCCCGGTGCAGGACATGAAGGAGGCCGCGCGGTACGCCCGCAAGGACCACGTGGTGTTGGCACTGCTGGCCAGCAAGGCCACGTTCGCCATCGGCGCCGGCACCGTGAGCCAGCTGCCCGTGCTGGCCACCGAGGTGTTCGGCTGGGGCGACGGCGGCACCGGCATCCTGCTCGGCGCGCGCGGCCTGGGCGCGGGTCTCGGCCCGCTGGTCGCATCGCGTTTCACACGCGGGCAACTCTCCCGCGTGCTGCGCGTGTGTGGCGTGTCCGGCCTGCTGTTCAGCGTGTTCTACATGGCAGGCGCATGGGCACCGGTCATCTTCCTCGCGGCGGCGGCCATCGCCGTCGCGCACCTCGGTGGCGGCTCACAGTGGACACTCAGCACCTACGGCCTGCAGGTGCGAACACCCGACGCCATCCGCGGTCGGGTGATGGCCGGCGACTTCGCCATCGTGACGTTGGTGATGAGCATCAGCAGCCTGTCGGCCGGCATCACCAGCGAGGCCATCGGCGTGCAGTGGACCATCACGGCGTTCGCGTTGGCCGCCGGGCTCGCGAGCCTGGCGTACATCGCGATCACGAAGCCGATCGTCGACCGGCTCCTCGCCGAGGAGACGGCCTGACCCGACTCGGTCAGGCGTGCGGCGGGCGCATCTTCTCGCGGTCGAGGCGGATGGGCAGCTCGCTGCGGATGAGTGCATCGGTGGCCTCGGACACGTGCGACGGATAGTGCGTGGACAGCACGTCCTTCACCGTTTCGATGGCCCGGTCGAGCACCTTCGGGCGGCCGAGCTCGGCCCACTCCTTGTGGCTCAGACGGTCGTGCATCTTCGGGTAGATGTACTCGGTCTGCATGATCTCGAGCGTCTGCTTCGAGCCGAGATAGTGACCCGGCCCACCGATGACGGCATCGCGGATGACGTCGAGCGACATCGTGTCGTCGCTGATCTCGATGCCCTTGATGGTGCGCAGGCACGAACCGATGATGTCGTTGTCGAGCACCACACCCTCGAGCGAGAAGCCGAGCAGGCTGGCGTGCATGCCGGCCGACTCGTAGATGAGGTTCGCCCCGGCGTTGCCGACGAGGGCGTGGTTGTAGCCCTTCTCGGCCCCCGCCTGCACGTCGGGCATCTTCGCGTCGCTGATGCCCGACGAGGTGCCGCCCGTGAGGTCGTAGAAGTGCGCCATCTGCGCGCATGCCGACGACAGCAGCGCCTGCTCGGGGCTGCCACCCGACATCGCCCCGCTGCGCAGGTCGCTGACGAACGGCCACAGCCCGAAGATGGCCGGGGCGCCCGGCTGAATGGCGTTCACGTACACGAGACCGGCGAGCACCTCGGCCACCTCCTGCACCAGCGAACCAGCGAGCGCAGCAGGTGCCGTGGCACCGGCCTGGCCGGCCGACAGCAACAGCACCGGCATGCCGCCGCGCACGGCGACCTCGAGGCACTTGCAGGCGTCGGACGCGAACTTCAGCGGCGGCACGACGAAGCAGTTCGACTGGCTCACGAACGGCCGCTCACGCCACGCCTTCTCGCCACCGGCGATGTGGTGCAGCATCTGGAGCGACGCCTCGAGGTGGTCGGGGTGCACCCACGACGTGCCGACGTGCTTCGTGGTGCCCGACACGCTGAGGTAGCAGGTGTTGATGTCCATCTCGGCCGGGTCGGGCAGGTCGCGGGGCACGACGGTGCGCTGGTAGAAGTGGATGTGCTCCATCGTGTCGACGAGGCGCGCGATGTCGTAGCAGTCCTGTGCGGTGCTCTCGCGGTACGCCCCGGTGACGGGGTCGATGATCTGCACGGCGGCACCGGCGGTGCCGTAGTAGACGTTCTTCCCCCACGGCTCCATGTCGTACTGCGGGTCCTGCGCGTACAGCGGGAAGTGGCGCCCGGCAATGGCGAGCGTGTCCTCCACCAGTGCACGCGGGAAGAGCATGCGGCCCTCGGGCGTCATCGTGCAGCCCTTCGCAGTGAGCAGTTCGATGCACGACGGGATGGCGTCGGCCATGCCGATGTTCGCCAGCACGTTCAGCGCAGCCTCGTGCACCTTCAGCACCTCGGCATCGGTGAGCACCTTGTACCGGCCGCCCTCCATGCCGGGGTTCACCGGACGCACGTCACGCGCCAGCGGTGCTGCACGCAGCGCCTTCCGGGCCTCGCGGCCTCCACGGCGGGCCGGAGCTTGAACGTCACTCATCGATGATCCTCCACACGACAGATGGACACAGTCTGAACTGCGGCAACGCGTCCAACAAGCGATTCCCTCTCATGCATCGATGAATTCCACTCATGTACGCTGACCCCGTGCCGAACCTTCCTCCCCTGGCCTCGCTGCGTGCCTTCGAGGCCGCCGCCCGCCTCCTCAGCTTCAGGGCCGCCGCGGAGGAGTTGAACGTCACCCAGTCGGCCATCAGCCACCAGGTGGCCGAGCTCGAACGACGGCTGGGCGTGCCCCTGTTCCACCGTCGCAGCCGCCGGGTCGAACTCACCGACGCCGGCGCCACCTACCAGCCCTACCTGCGCGAGGCGTTCGACCGGATCGAGCAGGGCACCGCCCTGGTCACCCGCGGCAGCGCCACCCTCGATGTGCAGGTGTACGTCACCGTGGCGGTGCGATGGTTGATCCCTCGGCTGCACCACTTCAACGCGGCCCACCCCGACACGAAGGTGCGCCTGAACACCAGCACGTTCGACTGGGAGTTCGACGACACCGCCGGCGACGTGGCCATCGTGTGCACCGAGCGACCCGACCGCCCAGGACTCCACGCCACCCATCTGTTCGACGCCACGCTGATCGCAGTGTGCAGCCCCACCGTGCTGCCGGTCGACCCGACCACGCGGCCGCTGCTGCAGCTGTACACCGCCCCCGAGGAGGCGGAGGACTGGCGGCTCGCGGCGGGACTGCCCGGGTCGGTCGCTGACGGCACCACACGATTCGACTCGTACCTGCTGGCCATCGAGGCCGCCATCGAGGGACAAGGCATCGCCGTGGTGCCGAGCTTCCTGGTGGCGGCCGACCTGCGCAGCGGCCGGCTCGTCACCCCGTTCGACGTGTCGATACCCCAACCGCGGCAGTGGTACCTCGTGTGCCGCAACGGGCAGCAACACCTGCCGCACGTGAGCGCGTTCGCCGACTGGCTGCAGGCCGAGGTGCACGGCGACCAGTAGTGCTGACCGGCGCAGTAGTCGGGCGGCTCAGTAGTGGGGCGGCGTGATCACCCAGAACACCTTCACCGGCACCGTGCCGCGGTTCGCACAGCGGTGCGGCTCGGTGCTGGTGAACGCGAAGCTGTCGCCGGCGTGCAAGGTGAACTCGCGGTCACCGATCCACAGCTCGAGCGTGCCGCTCATCACCAGTCCGGCCTCGGCGCCGTCGTGCGCGTAGAACTCGCTGTCGGCCCCGGGGTGGATGGTGCTGATGAGCAACTCGAGTGGACCACTGAGGTTCGGTGACAGCAACTCCTCGGTGATGCCCAGCCCGGTGAACGTGAGGTTGCGCCGGTTGGCGGCGCGCACGATGACGTCGCGCTCGTCGACCGGCCCCTCGCCACCCTGGTGGAAGAACCAGTGCATGTGCACACCCAGCGTGTCGGCGATCTGCTGCAGCACGCCGATGGGCAACCGCGACACGTCGCGTTCGATCTGACTCAGATAGCTGACCGAGATGCCCACCGCCGACGCCACGTCCTGCAGCGTGCGACCCTGTGCCTTGCGGAGCTCGCGGATCCGACCGCCGACGGGCGCGTCGGTGTCGTACTGGTCGTCAGCCTGCGGTGCGGTTGCCTCGTCGGCCGAACTGAGCGCCCGGATCGCCATGGTGCCCCCTTCCCTGACGTTCAGGTTCGCACACGCGCGCTCTTCGGGTCGTAGAACGGGTCGAGCGACACCGTGGCAGCGATGCGCTCGCCGGCCACTTCGATCTCGTACCGGCCCGACAGCACCCAGTCGCGCTCGCACAGGCCGTCGGGATGCGTGACGTACCCCATGCCGAGCGACGCGTCGACCGTGTGGCCGTACATCCCGGACGTGATGTGCCCGACGATGACATCGTCGCGCCAGATCGGCTCGTTGTGGTAGAGCAGCTTGTCGCCGTCGTGCAGGCGGAACTGGGCCAGGCGCTTGCGCACGCCGGTCTCCTTCTGCGCGAGCAGCGCTTCGCGACCCAGGAAGCCGTCGGGCTTGTTCCACGCCACCACGAACCCGAGACCCGCCTCCAGCGGCGTCTCGTCGGGCGAGATGTCGTGACCCCAGTGGCGGTAGCCCTTCTCCATGCGCAGCGAGTTGAGCGCGTGGTAGCCGCACAGCTGCAGTCCGTACTGCGGCCCCGCGGCCACGATGACGTCGAACACGTCCTGCACGCACTCGGTGGGGATGTACAGTTCCCACCCCAGCTCGCCCACGTACGTGACGCGACTGGCGCGTACTCGGGCATACCCGAGGTCGATGATCTGCGACGTGCCGAACGGGAATGCTTCGTTCGACAGGTCGTCGGTGGTGAGCGACTGCAGCAGGTCGCGCGAGTTCGGGCCCTGCACGTTCAGCACGGCCATCGACGACGTGACGTCGACGGCGATGCAGCGCGCGTCGGCCGGGATGTGGTCCTTCAGCCAACTGAAGTCGCGCACCTGGGTGGCGGCTGCGGTGACCACCAGGTAGCGGTCGTGCGCCTCACGGGTGACCGTGAGGTCGGCCTCGATGGTGCCGCGCTCGTTGAGCCACTGCGTGTAGACGAGCTTGCCGACCGGTACCGACACGTCGTTCGCGCAGATCTGGTTCAGGACTGCCTCGGCATCGGGGCCCTCGACGAGGAACTTGCCGAACGACGACTGGTCGAACATGCCCACGGCCGTGCGCACCGCGGTGTGCTCGGCCCCCGAATAGGGATGCCAGTTCTGCTTGCCGTACGTGTACTCGTACTTCGGCTCCACGCCCTCGGGCGCGAACCAGTTGGCGCGTTCCCAGCCAGCCACCTCGCCGAAGCAGGCGCCACGCGCAGCGAGCCGGTCGTGCACCGCACTGCGACGCGCGCCGCGGGCCGTGTCGGGCTGACGGTACGGCCAGTGCATCGCGTAC
>SXKB01000251.1 GCA_005778215.1 Actinomycetota bacterium
CGTGGTGGTGGTCGATGGCCTTCAGCAGCGCACGCTTCAGCAGGAACCGTTCGTGGTACAGCTGCTGTTCGAGTGCCGACGTGGTGAGGCCGAGCGACTCGCCGGTGGCCTCGGCCGCGCGCAGGTGCAGCAGCTGGCGGCTGTAGTCCCAGTCGTACACTGCTTGCGACACGTCGATGCCCTCGTAGCACTGCAGACGGATGAGCTCGCCGCCGGTCCAGCGGCTGAGCACCTTCGCCACCTCCGGCTTGCCGACACCGGCCTCGCCCTCCAGCACCAGCGGCCGCTGCAGCACCATGGAGAGGAACACCGACGTGGCGAGACCCTCGTCGGGGATGTAGCCGTACAGCGAGAGTGCCTCGTGGACGTCGTCGGGAGTTGCGGGCATGACAGCCATTTCGTGCAGGTTAGATGCGCCGACCCGCCGCCGTCGGTTTCAGCCCTGGGTGTGGTCGTCGCGATGGCACTCGAACGGTGGCCACCACTGCCAGGCGGTGTTCGTGATGGTGACATCCCCGAGCGAGACCTCTTGCCCATCAGGGGCGCGTGCGGCCACCCCGACGAGTCGCAGCGTCGCCGTCGAGCACTGTGGTGCGCCGCGCACGGTGAAGGTCGCCGACCCGGCCGTCGCCGGCCATGTCGCGTCGATGACCGCGAGTCGTTCGGGCTCGGCATCGGTGCAGGTGAACGACGGGAAGCCGCGACCGAAGTGCACCACCAGGTGCAGCGCGGTGGGCGCGACCGGCTGTTCCGTCTGCAACGTCGCCGTCAGCGACGAACCCGTTGCATCGAGTTGCACCGTGCCGTTCGACACCGAGAGGTCGGCGCACTGATGCCCCGACAGGGTTGGGTCTGCTGCGAACGACTGCAGGGCGGCGATGCGTTGCGCCGTGACCGGATCAGCGTTGCCGCCGTCGTCCGTGCAGCTGACTGCGAGCGTGACCACCATGGCGATCCCCGCAAGGCGCGCGGTGCGAGTCCGGCGGGGCGCTCGGCGAGCCGACGCCGGATGCATCGAAGGTTCTGGGCATGCCCAGAAGCACCCCGGGGTCGTTCTGGGCATGCCCAGAAAATGTCGGACCCGGTCCCGGATGTCAAGGGGTGCTGCGGCGGGCGTGCGCTCTTAGGCTGGGGCGGATGGGTGCCCGATCGCCGCGAACCGTCCGCTTCCGCGCTCCTGACGCGACGCGGGCGACGGTGGTGGTGCAACCAGGCACCGACCAGGCCACGTTCGCGGCCCGTCGTGACGCCGAGGTGGCCGGCGGATGGGTGGCCGAGTTCGAGGCCGCCGACGGCGACCACTACGGCATCCGGCTCGACGACGGCCCGCTGCTGTTCGACCCGCACACCCACGACCTGCTCATCACCGACACCGGCGCCTCGAGCGTGGTGCGCGACCCGTGGCCCCGTCATCCGCAGGGGGCGCCGCTCACCGAGTCGCCGGTCGTGTACGAGCTGCACGTGAAGGGGTTCGGCGGGTCGTACCGGGGCTGCATCGAGCACCTCGCCCACGTACGCGCCGTTGGCGCCAACGTCATCGAGTTGATGCCGGTGCACCCGTTCAACCCGGCCACCAACTACTGGGGGTACATGCCGGTGGTGTGGGGCGCGGTGCACCGCGGCTATGCCGAGCAGCCCGATCGCGCGGCTGAGGAGCTCGCCGAGTTGATCGCCGCGGCGCACGATCACGGTCTGCACGTGTGGATCGACGTCGTCTACAACCACACCGGCGAGGACGAACCCGCCATCGGCAGCAACGGCCTGCGCGGCTACGACCCCACGGTGTACCGCCGCACTGCCGACGGTCAGTTCACCAACGACAGCGGCTGCGGCAACGACATCGACCCGGCACACCCGTGGGCGCGCGACCTGGTGATCGAAGGACTCGACCGCTACGCCGACCTCGGTGTCGACGGGTTCCGTTTCGACCTCGCGTCGCTGCTCACCCGGGACCGCGGCGGGCTGGTGACGCGCATCACCGAGTGGGCCGCCGATCGTGGTGTCACGCTGGTGGCCGAGCCGTGGGACATGGGCGGCTACCAACTCGGGCACGGCTGGCCGTGGCCCACGTGGCTGCAGTGGAACGACCGCTACCGCGACCAGGTGCGTGGGCTCCTGCGCGGTGAGCCCGGGTTGGTGCGTGCCGTGCGCCAGCGTGTGCAGGGCAGCCCCGACCTGTTCGGCCCCGACGGTGCGATGCGATCACTGAACTTCATCGACGCGCACGACGGGCTCACGATGCACGACCTCACGGCCGTGAACAGCGACCATCACCACGCGTGGGACTGCGGACCCGAACTGCGGCTGCAGCAACTGAAGAACTTCTTCGCGGTGCTGCTGCTGTCGGCCGGCACCCCGATGTGGGTGATGGGCGACGAGTTCGCGCGCACCCAACAGGGGCACGACAACCCCTACGACGTCGACGGTCCGCTCAGCTGGGTCGACTGGTCGCGGGCCGAGGAGTGGCGTGGCCTCACGGGCTTCGTGCAGGCGCTCACCGCCGTGCGTCGTCGGCACTCGCTGGTGCAGTTCACGTTCCACGGCGTCGGCGCGCAACCCGACCTCGGCTGGCACTCGCACAGCCTCGCGTGGTCGGTCGACGGGCTCTACGTGATGGTGAACGCGTGGTGGGAGCCGCTCACGTTCGAGGTGCAGACCACGGGCGAATGGCAGCTGGTGCTCAGCACCGCGCCCGCGCACCTCGACGGCACCACGTGCGTGGTGCCCCCGCGCAGCGTGGTGGTGCTGGAACGCCGCTGACGCGTCAGCTGTCGAAGCCCAGCCCGAAACGGTCGAGGCCGCGCAGCCACAGGTTGCGCTTACCCGTCTTGTCCTCGCGGTCGAGCGAGTAGCGGGTGGCCTGGATGCCGATGAAACGGAACGGTTCGGGCGGGAACGGAATGGGCTTGGTCTTCACGAATTCGGTCTCGGTGGCCTTCGAGCGGCGACCGTCGAGCATGTCGAGCATCACCTCGGCGCCGAAACGCGTGGACGCGACACCGAGGCCGGTGTAGCCGACCGAGTAGGCGACGCGCCCCTGCATGCCGCGGCCCCAGAAGACGCAGAACCGGCTGCACGTGTCGATGACGCCACCCCACACGTGGGTGAACTTCAAGCCCTCGAGCTGCGGGAACGTGTCGAAGAAGTGCTTGCTGAGCTTCGCCCAGGTCTCGGGCCGGCTCTCGAACTCGGGGTTGATCTTCCCGCGCCAGTAGTAGATGACGTCGTAGCCGCCCCACAGAATGCGGTTGTCCTCGGTGAGTCGGTAGTAGTGGAACTGGTTGCTGATGTCGCTGAGGCCCTGGCGCAGCTTCCAGCCCACTTCGGCCAGCTGTGCGTTCGACAGCGGCTCGGTGACCATGCAGTAGTCGTACACCGGGGCGATGTAGTGCCCGATGCGCTTCAGCAACGGCTTGGCCGCGTTGGTGGCCAGCGCCACCTTGCCGGCGCGGATGCGTCCGAGCGGGGTGGTGACCAGCACGCCCACGCCGTCCTTCTCGATGGACGTGGCCTTGGTGTCCTCGTAGATGCGCACGCCCAGCGACATCGCCGCGGCCTTGAGACCCCATGCGAGACGTGCCGGGTCGACGATGGCGGCGCGGTCCTTGCGCCACAGACCGCCGAGGTACGTGGGCGAGTTCACCTGCTCGCGCATCGCTGCCTCGTCGAGCCACTCCACCTTCTGGCCGAGTGCGCGCAGCTGTGTGTAGTCGTCGCGCAGTTCGTCGACGTAGCTGGGCGCGTGGAACGTGGTGGCCACGTCGATCACGCCCGTGCGTTCGTAGTCGCAGTCGATGTGGTAGCGGTGGATCGCGTCCTCGATGTCGTTGAGGTTCTTCAGCCCCAACTCCTCGAGCAGCGGCAGCTCGTTGGGGAACCGTTCCTGCCCGTTCGCCACGCCGTGCGTGAGGCTGCTCTCCATGAAGCCACCGTTGCGACCACTGGCCTGCGACCCCACCTCGTGCGCGTCGATGAGCACGACGTCGCGGCTGGGGTCGCGTTCCTTCGCGATGATCGCGGTCCACAGCCCGTTGTACCCACCGCCGATGACACACAGGTCGCAGCTCTCGGTGCGCACCAGTGTGGGGTTGGAGTCGGGCTCGTCGGCGTCGTCGTACCAGTACGGATACGGGTCGGCGTCGGCGATCGCGTCGAGATGAAATTCCTGGATCGATTCGTCGTCGGTCTGTTCGAACGACATGGTCTCACCACCAATCGTGCGACAGGCTAG
>SXKB01000252.1 GCA_005778215.1 Actinomycetota bacterium
ATCGCCCACACTCAGGTCACAAGACCTATTTAAAGGGCAATCCAAACAGTGCTCGCCACCGGCAACGGTGATTCCCCTGTCGTTTCTTATGTCGGTGATTTTCTTGATTGCCAGCTGAGTGTTGGCGAGGGCCTTCGCGGCGCTTCGCGTACACCTCCTTGGCCTCGTCGGGGATCGGTGCGGTCATGCCCGTGTTGATGGGACCCGGGCAGATGCAGTTCACCGTCACGCCGTGCCGGCCCAACTCGACCGCGAAGCTCTTCGTGAGGCCCACCACGCCCGCCTTGGTGGCGGCGTAGGCGGCGAGGCCGGGCGTGGTGACGATGGCCTCGGTGGAGGCGATGTTCACCACTCGCCCACCGCCGTCCGCCGCCTGCAGGTGTGGCAGGCACAGACGGATGAGGCGCGAGTGCGCCGTGAGGTTCACGTCGAGCGTGCGCGCCCAGTTGGTCTCGTAGTCGTCCTCGCCCTGGAACGCCGAGTTCACCAGCGAGATGCCCGCATTGTTCACCAGCACGTCGATGCCGCCGAACGTGTCGACCACACCGGTGACCAGACGCTTCAGGGAGTCGTGGTCACCCACGTCGGCCACGAACCCGTGCGCGGCGTCGGCGCCGTGCGCGGCGCGAATCTCGTCCACCACCTCCAGCACCCGTTCGGCGTGGAGGTCGACCACCGCCACGCGGGCGCCCTCGTCGGCGAACACGAACGCCGTGGCACGCCCCATGCCCGAGGCAGCGCCGGTGACCAGCACACGCTTGCCGTGCACGGATCGCGAGAGTTGCGTCAGCCTGCCCACGCGGCCGCCTCGTGCTGGATGTCGTTCATGTCCATATCACCCGCACCGTAGATCAGCGGCCGGTATCGTGCGCGAGGTGAAGAAGCCCACCGTCGCCGAGCGCCGTGCCGAGATCCTCGAGGTCACCTGTCAGGTGGTCATCGAGCGCGGATTCGCCGCCACGCGCATCGCCGACGTGGCGAAGAAGCTCGGCGTGTCGAGCAGCCTCATCCACTACCACTTCGACTCCAAGGAGCAACTGCTCGCCGAGGCCTTCGCGCACTACGCGCGCAAGGACGTGGCCGAGATGGAGGCCGAGGTGGAGGCCGCCCCCACGTCGGTGGCCCAGCTCGACCGGGTGGTGCAGAACTACGTGCCCGAGGGCAGCAACGACATGGAGTGGATGCTCTGGATCGACGGCTGGGGCGAGGCGCTGCGGAACCCGATGATGCGCAAGATCAGCCAGGAGCTCGACGAGCAGTCGGCCGAGTTGCTCGAGCGCGTCATCACCAAGGGCGTCGAGCGCGCCGAGTTCGTGTGCAGCAACCCTGCTGCGGCAGCGATGCGCATCACGGCGATGGTCGACGGTCTGGCGGTGCAGTTCGCCGCCCACGACGGGATGATGAACCGCGATCAGCTCATCGAGCACGTGCGTACCATCGCGGCGTGGGAGGTGGGGCTCGAGCCCGATTCGCTTCGTGAGTCGGCATCGCCCAGAGTGGAGATCGCCGTGGCCGCACCGGCCACCGACATCGCGCTGCGGCAGCTCATCGCCCGCTACTGCGACGCCGTGCTCCGTCGCGACAGCGCGGCGTTCGGCGAGGTGTGGGCCGCCGACGGCGTGTGGCAGTTGAGCAAGCCCATCGCAGGTCGCGACGCCATCGTGGCGGCGTTCGACAAGCTCATGAAGGGCTTCGCCTGGCTGGTGCAGAGCGCGCCGAACGCGGTGTTCGAGGTCGACGAGGCCAGCGGCACGGCATCGGGACGCGTGGCCATCGTCGAACAGTTCAAGAAGACCAAGGGCGGGCCCGGTTCGCTGGTCGGGGTGTACCACGACCGCTATGTGCGCCGTCAGGGCGTGTGGCAGTTCGCCGAACGCCGCATCGAGGTCATCGACCAGTCCTGACCCGCAGAGCGCCCGGCGCGCTCCCGCTGCCCAGACGTCGTGGGCAGCGAAGGTTGCGCCAGGCGCAACATTCCCTGCCCACAGTCGGTCCGCGAACACTCCGGCACCGCTCTGCGGACTGGGCTCGGGGGCGGGTCAGGGGCGCACTTCGTAGAAGGCGTTCACGCTGTGGTCGACGTCGAGTCGACGGAAGCGTGTGAAGCCGGCGGCCTCGGCCATCTCCCGGGCACGGTTCTCCGACAGGCCGAGCGTGCCCAACCCGAGGCCACCCGGCTCACTGAGCGCCGACGACATGCACGACAACACGCTGATGCCGTACATCAGCGACGCCATCGGGTTCTTCCGGGCGTTCTCCTCGAACGTGTCGAGTGCCTTGATGTCGACGAGCAACCAGGTGCCGTCGGGCTTCAGCGACGCGTGGATGGCCTCGATCACCTGCTGCGGGTGCGCCATGTCGTGGATGCAATCGAACGTGCACACCAGGTCGAGCGAGGCGTCCTCGGGCAGCCCCTGGTGCCGTGGATCGTGGAACGCGGCGTTCGGCAACCCGCTGGCATCCAGCTTCGTGCGCGCCCGGTCGAGTGCGTACTGACTGATGTCGTACCCGGTGAACGTGCTGTTCGGGTAGGTGCCGGCCATGAGCAGCACCGCGCTGCCGGCGCCACAGCCGACGTCGGCGACCTGCGCTCCGGCGTCCAACTTCGGCAGCACCCCGTCGAGGGCGGGCAGCACCACCGGCACCAGGAAGGCGCGGTTCCAGGGTTCGAAGCTGCGCTCGATGCCGACCGCACCCTCCGGGCCGTGGCTGTCGTAGTCGTGCCCCACGCCGGTGCGGAAGCTGTCACGTACGTGCTCGAGCGCCTTCATGGTCTGCGGCAGGCGGTGGAACATGCCCATCCCGAACGCCGGGTGCTCGTGATCGGCCAGCACGATGGCCGCCTCGGGCGACAGCGAGAACGTGCCGTCGGGATGTGCCTCGATCATGCGCGCCGCAGCCTGGTTGAACGCCCACTCGCGCACCCACCGCTCGATGGTGTCGGTCTCGGCCGCGAGTTCGGTGGTCGACAGCGGTCGACCGGCACGCTTCATCGCGGCGTACAAGCCGAGTTGATCGCCGAGGTGGATCATGCCCGCTGTGACCGCGCCCTCGAGCTTGGTGAACAGTTGGTACGAGTAGAGCTTCAGCTTGTCGGGGTCGACGGCGGCGTCGGTCATGGCACTGGTCCTGTCAGCTCGGGTCGACGAAGTTCGGAGGGCGCTTCTCGAACCAGGAGACCACGCTCTCCTTCTGGTTGTGCCGACCGATCAGCGAGCCGATACCGGCACGCTCGGCGGCGAACTGCTCGGCAGCACCCTGGTTGAACAGACCGTTCATCAGCTGCTTCGCGGCCCGCACGGCGTCGGGGCTGCGGCCAGCGATCTCACGGGCCATCGCCATCGCGTCGTCGTACGGCGTGTCGCTCAGCTTGGTGGCCAGGCCGAGCTCCTTGGCCTCGCGGCCGTCGAAGATGCGTGCGGTGAACACCAGTTCCTTGGCCACGTCGGCGCCCACGAGCTGCGACAGGAAGAGCGTGCCGGTCATGTCGGGAACGAGCCCCCAGAACACCTCGCGCACGCTCATCTGCGTATCGGGGTGCACGATGCGGATGTCGGCGCCGAGCGCCAGCTGGATGCCGCCACCGAGGGCGTGTCCGTGCACTGCGGCGATCACGGGCACCGGCACCTCCTGCCACACCCAGCAGACCTGCTGGCCGAGGTGGGTGATGCGGCCTTCCTTCATCTCGCCCGGGTTGCCTTCGGTGGGGCGCTCGCCGCCGCCGGCCAACTGGGTCATGGTGCCGAGGTCGAGGCCGGCGCAGACCGACGCACCGTCGCCGCTGAGCACTGCGACACGCACGCCGGGCTCGGTCTTCAGGCGCTCACCGGCCTCGGCAAGCGCCATGAACATGGCGTTGTCGAGCGCATTGCGCTTGTCGGTACGGGTCATGCGCACGTCGGCGATGCCGTCGGTGATGGTGATGGAGACGCGGTCCTCGGACATGGCCCGAAGTCTGTCAGGTCACCGCCGCTCGGCTCGCAGCGTGTAGCTGCAGGCCATGCGCTCGGGTTGATCACGGAGGCGGAACTCCCCCGGCTCGCACTCCACCATTGCGTCGCCCATCGCGTTCCACGGCACCGAGTCGTGCTCCTCGAACACCGTGATGGTGAGCCCGGCGTTCCACAACGCATTGAAGATCTCGCTGAGCGAGTGGTTGAAGCTCACGATGGTGGGCGACTCGAGGGGCGCCTCGTGTTCCACGTACGTGGTCTCCTCGTGGAAGATCACGCCGTCGGTCTCGAAGTACGGGTACTCCACCACGAGCAGTTGGTCGTCGCGCGGGTCGCACATCGACCACAGCATCGGGTGACCCTCACGGATGAACAGGAACCCACCGGGCCGCAGCAGCGCCGCCACCACCTCGGCCCATCGAACCGCCGACGGCAGCCAGCACAGTGCGCCCACGCCGGTGTACACGAAATCGAACTGCTCGCTACCGAACACGTCGACGGCGTCGTACACGTCGGCCTCCTCGTAGCGGATGTCCTGCCCGCACTCCCCCGCGAGGCGACGGGCGACGTCGAGCGCGGGCGCCGAGAAGTCGAGGCCGCTCATGCGCGCGCCCAGGCGTGCGAGCGACACGGTGTCGGTGCCGATGTGGCACTGCAGGTGCACGCCCTTCAGGCCCGCGATGTCGCCGAGGCGTGGACGGTCGAAGCGCACGACGCTCGACAGGTGTGTCGGGTCGCCGCGATGTTCGTGCAGCGCATACCCCACCTCGTGATGCGGCACGCGACTGTTCCAGTTCGCGAGGTTGATGCGCCGGTAGTCGGCAGGGTCGACGTCCACGATGACCAGCCTCGCAGGCCGTGCAAGACTCCCGCCATGCATTTGAACCTCACCGCCGACGAAGTGCTCTCCACCACCCGCGCCGTGCGCAAGCGCCTCGACTTCGACCGCCCCGTCGAGCGTGAGGTGATCCTGGAGTGCCTCGAGCTGGCCGTGCAGGCGCCCACGGGCAGCAACGCACAGGGTTGGCACTGGATGTTCGTCACCGACCCTGCGAAGAAGAAGGCGCTCGCCGACATCTACGCCGAGAACTTCGCGATGTACCGCCAGCTCGGTGCGGCGAATCCGATGCCGAGCGACGACCCCCGTGTCGATCAGCAGGCGCGCGTGCTCTCGTCGGCCGACTATCTCACCGAGCACTTCCATCGCGTGCCGGTGATGATGGTGCCGTGCATCACGGGCGCGCTCGACCGTCTGCCCACGTTCGCCGCCGCCTCGGTGTGGGGCTCGCTGCTGCCGGCGGTGTGGAGCTTCATGCTCGCCGCCCGTGAGCGCGGCCTCGGTACCGCCTGGACCACCATCCATCTGATGAACGGCGGCGAGCAGAAGGCCGCAGAGATCCTGGGCATCCCCGAGGGCATCACCCAGGCCGGTCTGTTCCCGGTGGCCTACACCATCGGCACCGACTTCAAGCCCGCCACGCGCCTGCCGCTCGACCCGATCATGCACTGGGACACCTGGTGACACGACAGGACCCCGACGCCTACCGGTTCGACTGGGGCGCCGAAGGTCTGGCGGCGCTGGCGCCGCACTGTGCCGTCGTGGTGATCGTCGACGTGCTGCGGTTCACCACTGCGGTCACCTGTGCGCTCGAGTCGGGCGCAACCGTGCTGCCGTATCGGTGGAACGACGACGGCGCGGCCGGTTACGCGGTGGCCAACGACGCGTTGCTGGCGGGGCGACGCGAGGACGGCGCGTTGTCACTCTCGCCCACCGATCTGCTCACCGTGGCACCCGGTACTCGGCTGGTGCTGCCGTCTCCCAACGGCTCCACGCTCGCCTTCATGGCGCGCGACATGGGCGTGGGCCACGTGCTCGCGGGCTGCGTCCGCAATGCCTCGGCGACGGCACGCGTCGCCCGCCATCTGGCCGACGGCGGCGCGATCGGCGTCATCGCCGCGGGCGAACGGTGGGGCGTGCACGAGGGGCCGCTCCGCCCCGCCGTGGAGGACATGCTCGGTGCCGGCGCGGTGCTGGCCGCGCTCGACCCATCGGGTGCCATCAGCCCGCCGCGATGCTCCCCGGAGGCAGCCGCAGCCCGAGCAGCGTTCGTCGCCGCCCGGCCGCGTCTGTACGAGGCGGTCGCCGAGTGTGTGTCGGGGCGCGAGTTGCTCGCCCGCGGGTGGGAGGACGACGTGGCCACCTCGGCGGCCCACGACGTGAGCACCGTGGTGGGTCGCCTCACCGCGAGCGAGTTCCGCCCCGCCACTCCGCGAACCTGAGTCCGCCGGCGAGGTCAGCCGACGGCGACCTTCTTGTTGGCCTTGCGACGGTCCTCGAGGCCGAGGTGGCGCTTGCGCACGCGGATGGCCTTCGGCGTCACTTCCACCAGTTCGTCGCCGGCGATCCATTCGATCGCGGTCTCGAGCGTGTGGATGCGCGGCGCCGGCAGCTTGACGGCGTCGTCGTGGCTGTGCGTGCGGATGTTGTTCTTCTCCTTCGCACGCACCACGTTCACCACCATCTCGTGCTCGCGGGCGCACTCGCCCACGACCATGCCCTCGTACACCTGCTCGCCCGGCTCGATGAAGAACTCACCGCTGGACTGCAGGTTGTCGAGTGCGTAGGCGGTGCTGACACCGAGACGGTCGGCCACCATGGCGCCACCACGGGCGTCGGGCATGTCGCCGGCCCACGGCATCCAGCCGAGGTGGTGCTGGTGCAACAGCGCCGTACCACGGGTGGCGGTCATGAGCAGCGAACGGAAACCGATGAGGCCACGGCTCGGGCACTCGAAGGTGACGATGGTGCGGCCCGTGTCGCCGGGGCGCAGGTCGGTGATGCGACCCTTGCGCGGTGCGAGTTCCTGGGTGACGGTGCCGACGTGCTCGTCGGGGACGTCGACGACGCCGCGTTCCTGCGGCTCGAAGCGCTTGCCGTTGACTTCCTTGGTGATCACCTCGGGGCGGCTGACCTGGAGCTCGTAGCCCTCACGACGCATGCTCTCGATGAGCACGGCGAGCTGCAACTCGCCGCGGCCTGCCACTTCGATGACGTCGGGCGACCCGGTTTCGAACAGCTTGATGCTGACGTTGCCGAGGATCTCCTTGTTCAGCCGGTCGATGAGGTGACGGCTGGTGAGGAACTTGCCGTCCTTGCCGGCGAGCGGCGAGGTGTTGACACCGAAGGTCATGCGCAGCACCGGCTCGTCGACGACGAGGCGGGGCAGGGCCACAGGGGTCTCGGTGGAGGCGATGGTGTCGCCGATCTCCACCTCGGGGAACCCGGCCATCACGAACAGGTCGCCGGCACTGAGCTCGTCGACCTCCTCACGGTTCACGCCCTGGAACGCCATGAGCTGGGAGAGACGGCGCTTCAGCGGCGGCTGGCCCTCGGCGAACTCCTCCTCCAGCAGTGCCACGGTCTCACCACGGCGCATCACGCCGTTGACGACGCGGCCGATGGCCAGACGGCCGAGGTACTCGCTCGCGTCGAGCTGGGTGACCATGGCCTGCAGCGGGGCATCCACGTCGCCCTGCGGGTGCGGGATGGCCTCGAGGATGGTGTCGAGCAACGGCGACAGGTCGGCGTCGTCGTCGGGCATGCCGATGCCCTTCATGGCGCGGCCCTCGCGGGCCACGGCCGAGATGATCTCGAAGTCGATGTGCTCGTCGCCGGCATCGAGGTCGATGAACAGCTGGTACACCTCGTCGAGCACCTCGTCGGCGCGGGCGTCCTGACGATCGACCTTGTTGATGATGACGATGGCCGGCAGGTCGCGAGCGAGCGCCTTCTGCAGCACGTAGCGGGTCTGCGGGAGCGGGCCCTCGGCGGCGTCGACGAGCAGCAACACGCCGTCGACCATGGTGAG
>SXKB01000253.1 GCA_005778215.1 Actinomycetota bacterium
CGGGCAAGCGCTACTACGGCGGCAACGCCATCGTCGACGACATCGAGGCGCTCGCCATCGAACGCGTGAAGGCGCTGTTCGGTGCCGACCACGCGAACGTGCAGCCGCACTCGGGTGCCAACGCCAACATGTGCGCGTACCAGGCCATCCTCGAGCCGGGCGACACGGTGCTCGGCCTCAGCCTCGACCACGGTGGCCACCTCACGCACGGCTCGCCGGTCAACGCGAGCGGCAAGCTGTACTCGTTCGTGCCCTACAAGGTGACGCCCGGTGACGAGCGCATCGACATGGACCAGGTGCGCGACCTCGCGCTGCAGCACCGGCCGAAGCTCATCGTGGCCGGCACCACCAGCTACCCGCGCCGGCTCGACCCGGCCGCGTTCAAGGCCATCGCCGACGAAGTCGGCGCGATGTTCCTGTTCGACGCCGCGCACCTCGCCGGCCTCATCGCCGGTGGTGCGTATCCCAACCCGGTGCCCTACGCCGACATCGTCACGTTCACCACGCACAAGACCCTGCGCGGTCCGCGCGGTGGCACCATCCTGTGCAAGGCCGAGTACGCGGCCGCGATCGACAAGGCCGTGTTCCCCGGCTGGCAGGGCGGTCCGCTCGAGCACGTCATCGCCGGCAAGGCCGTGGCGTTCTTCGAGGCGTCGCAGCCGAGCTTCAAGGAGTACGCGCAGCAGATCCTGAAGAACGCCGATGCGCTGGCCGACGCGCTGGTGCAGCAGGGGTTCCGCCTCGTGAGCGGCGGCACCGACAGTCACCTGATGGTGGTCGACCTCCGCCCGTTCGACGCCGACCTGACCGGCAAGGAAGCGCAGGCCGTGCTCGACGAGGGCGGCATCACGCTCAACAAGAACGGCATCCCCGACGACCCGCGCAGCCCGTTCGTCACCAGTGGCGTGCGCATCGGCACCCCGTCGGTCACCACGCAGGGCATGAAGGAGCCGCAGATGGCGCAGATCGCCGAGTTCATCGCTCGCGTGCTGCGCAACCGCACCGATGCCGCCGCCGTGGCCGCGGTGAAGGCCGAAGTGGCCGCGCTGTGTGCGCAGTTCCCCGCCTACTCCTGATCACTAAGGTGGGCTGATGCCCGGCACCGGCGAATACCTGGTCATCGGTGCCATCGCTGCGGTGGTGACGTTCGCCGTCACCCCGCTGGTCATCCGCGTCGCGAAGCGCATGGGTTGGGTGGTGGAGCCCGACGAGCGGCGAGTGCACAAGGTGATCACACCCGACGTGGGTGGCATCGGCATGTTCGTCGGCTTCATCGCTGCGTTCGCCGCGGCACGGCTGTGGGACGTGTTCGACCCGTTGTTCGCCCGCAACTCCGAACCGCGTGGCGTGCTCTACGCCGCGACGCTGATGTTCCTGGTCGGGTTCATCGACGACATCCGTGAGATCTCGGCGCCGGCGAAGGTGTTCGGCACGGTGGTGGTGGGCGCGGTGCTCGTGTACTTCGGCGTCACGATGTTCTACTTCCGCGTCCCGTTCGTCGACGTGTTCGTGCTCACCGACCAGTGGATCCCCCTCATCACCGTGCTGTGGCTGTTGGGCATGACCAACGCCATCAACCTCATCGACGGACTCGACGGGCTCGCGGCCGGCATCGTGGCCATCGGCGCCGGTGCGTTCTTCCTGTTCGCACAGCAACTGGCGGACCCCTCGGTGGGCATGTTGGAGCAACCGAACATCGGGCCGCTCGTGGCCATCCTCGCGGTGGGCATCTGCGTCGGCTTCCTGCCGCACAACTTCAACCCGGCGAAGATCTTCATGGGCGACGGCGGCGCGCTGTTGCTGGGTCTGCTGATGGCGGTGAGCACCAGCGTGGTGGGTGGTCGCGCCGATCCGAACGCCGACCGCTACGTGGGGCAGACCTACTTCTTCCTCGCACCACTGTTCATCCCGCTGTTCATCCTCGGTGTGCCCATCCTCGACACCGCGTTCGCCATCGTGCGGCGCGCGGCGAAGCGCCAGGGCGTCGCGTCGGCCGACAAGGGCCACTTGCACCATCGCCTGATGGAGATGGGGCACGGGCAGCGACGAAGCGTGCTCATCCTGTGGGCGTGGACCGCATTGCTGTCGGCGTTCGTGCTGTACCCGGCACTCACGGGCAGCGGCGTGAGCTACATCCCCATCGGAGGTGCCATGCTGGTGTTGGTGCTGTACACCGTGCTGCACCCGCAGATCCGTCGCCGCCGCGAATGATCCCGGAGATTTGCGCTTCGTCTTGCGCAGGGCAGGGTCGGCTCGGCTAGATTGTGTGCGCGTTCACAAGCGCGGTCACAACGTCGTGGCCCGCACGCCGCCCCGAGGTCAACCCCGCCCGTGAAACTGCTGCCGTCCCAGGAAGAGATCGCTGCTGCGCAGCGGTCCGACCAGACCCTCGGCAAGGGCATGGACTTCGCGCTGGTCGTGCTGGTGTTCCTGGGCATCGGGTACGTGGTCGACCGTCTGCTCGACACCCGGCCCTGGTTCATGATCGGGCTCGTGATCTTCTCGGTCGTCGGCCAGTTCATCAAGATGTACTACGACTACACCGCCACGATGGAGGCCCACGAGGCCGATCGTGCCGCTGCACGTCAGGCGAAGCCGCGGTGAACCAGGTGACCGAACCCAGTCCCATCACCATGTCGCTCGACGGGCCGGCGCCCGAGGTGAGCGTCACCAAGGACATGATCAAGCGTGGGCTCATCGTCGCCCCGCTCATCATCGCGGTGTGCGGTTTCATCTGGGGGATGAACGGCGCGTACAGCGCTGCGTACGGCATCGCCATCGTGCTCGTGAACTTCGGTCTCGCCGCCGGCCTCGTGGCCATGACGGCACGCATCAGTCTCGGCCTCATGATGGGCGCCGTGCTGTTCGGTTATCTGGTCCGTCTCGGACTCATCCTTCTGGCCGTGCTCCTCGTGAAGGACACCGGTTGGATTTCGCTCCCGGCACTCGGAGCGACCATCATCGTGACGCACCTCGGTCTCCTCGTGTGGGAGATGAAGTACGTTGCACTCTCTCTTGCCCATCCCGGCTTGAAACCCACTCGCCCGTAACGCAACAGGAACGGTCTGAATCGTGATCGCAGAATCTTTCGAGTTCCCCGAGATCAATGCCATCCTCCGGTGGCAGGACATCTTCGTCTCGTTCAACAAGATCGCCCTCATCGCGGTGGCTGCCGCCGTGATCGGCATCGTCGTGTTCCTGCTCGCAGGTCGCAAGGACGCGTCGGTCGCCCCGAAGGGCGTGCGCAACCTCGCCGAGGTGTCGGTCGAGTTCATCGAGGACGGCATCGTCATGCAGACGATGGGCAAGAGCGGCCTCGGCTGGACCCCGTTCCTGCTGAGCCTGTTCGTGTTCATCTACCTCTGCAACGTGCCCGGCATCATCCCGCTCATCCAGATGCCCGCCACGGCCCGCATGGCCATCCCGATGTTCCTCGCACTGCTCGTGTGGGTCATCTACAACGGCGTGGGTCTGAAGCACCAGGGCATCAAGTACATCACCCACACCATCTGGCCCCCCGGCGTGCCGGTGGCGCTGAAGCCGCTCGTGGGTGTCATCGAGTTCATCTCGAACATCATCGTCCGTCCCTTCTCGCTGACGGTCCGACTCTTCGCCAACATGCTGGCGGGTCACATCCTGCTCGTGACGTTCGCACTGCTCACGCAGGCGCTCATCACGGCCGAGACGATGCAGTTCCTCCTCAAGCCCATGGCCGTGCTGCCCTTCGGCATGCTCGTGTTCCTGACGGCCTTCGAGGTGCTCGTCGCCTTCCTGCAGGCCTACATCTTCACGATCCTCACCGCCGTGTACATCGGTGGCGCTGCTCATCCCGAGCACTGAGTCCGTCAAGTCTCCAACTACCCAGAACCTCATCCAGGAGAAAATCACAAATGGAAGCTTTCAGCTACGTCGCAGCCGCAACCGGTCTCACCGGTGAGGAAGCCAAGGCAGCGCAGGCCGCCTCGTCGGCCGGTTTCGCCTACGGCCTCGCGGCCATCGGCCCCGGCATCGGCATCGGTTACCTCGTCGGCAAGTCGGTCGAGGCCATGGCCCGCCAGCCCGAGGCCGCCGGCATGGTGCGCACCACCATGTTCCTCGGCATCGCCTTCACCGAAGCACTCGCCCTCATCGGCTTCGTGGTCTTCATCCTCATCGGCCTCTGAGCCACCTCTGATTTCCGTCCGTCTCATCCGAAGGAGCTGACGTGCACTCCGCCGTCGTACACCTCCACGGGTCCATCGTTCGCTTCATCACCGCCGAAACGGGTGAAGCAGTGAGCAAGGACCCGGGCCCCATCGTTCCGGAACTGAAAGAGCTGTATTGGAGCTTCGGCTCCTTCGTGGTGTTCGCACTGCTGATGCGGTTCTTCCTGTTCCCGAAGCTGAAGAAGGGCATGGAAGCCCGCTATCAGGGCATCCAGTCCGCACATGCTGCCGCCGACGCCGAGCGGGCTGCCGCTCGCGCCGAAGTGGCCGACTACGAGGCGCAGCTCGCGGCCATCAAGGCCGAGGCTGCTCGCGAGGTCGAAGCGGCACGGAACACGCTGGAGACCGAGCGCCAGGCCAAGCTGGCCGAGGTGAACGCCCGTCTCGCGCAGCAGCGCGCCGCGGCCGCCGCCGAAGCACAGGCCGAGCGTGATGCCGCCCGCGACCAGATCCACGCCGCCGTGAGCGACGTGGCCGGTCTTGCCGGCGAGCTGGCCACGGGCCGCCGTCCCAGCCCCGAGGTGGTCACCCGAGTCGTGAGCGAGGTGATGGCACGATGAACGTTCTGGGCATCATCGCCACCACCGGTCGCTTCGTCGGCGCCGAGGAGGTCGTCCTCGACTCCGAGGGCAACGTCGTCACGCACAGCCCCTGGCTGCCCGAGACCCCCGAGATCATCTGGGGCGGTCTCGCCTCGCTCATCATCTTCTACGCGCTGTACAAGTTCGGCTGGCCGCAGATGAAGAAGAGCTTCAACGCCCGCACCGAGCGCATCCAGAAGGAACTCGACGCCGCGGCCGCCGACAAGGCCGCCGCTGCCACAGAGGCCCAGGGGATCCGCCAGGCCAAGGGCGACATCGAGGCCGAGCGTGGCCGCATCATGGCCGAGGCCAAGGCACAGGCCGAGAGCATCCTCGCCGAGGGCCGCACTCGCCTGGTCACCGAGGTCGCCGAGCTCGAGGCCCGTTCGGCCGCCGAGATCGAGGCCAGCCGCGGTCGCGTGGGCGACGAGCTGCGTGCCGAGATCAGCCGTCTGTCGAGCGCTGCGGTCGATCACGTCGTGAGCGGTTCGCTCGACGACGCCACCCAGCAGGAGCTCATCGAGAACTTCATCGCACGAGTGGGGGCTGCACAATGAGCGACAACCGCATCGAGGGCTACGCCCGCGCACTGTTCGAGATCGCCCGTGCCGAGGGCACGCTCGACGAGGTCGAGGACGAACTGTTCCGGTTCGCCCGCAGCTACGAGAGCAGCGATGCCCTCCGCAACGCCCTCACCGACGAGCAGATCCCGGCCGCCAAGCGCCAGGCCATCGTGGAGGACCTCCTCGGCGGCAAGGCCACCGGCACCACCACCCAGCTCGTCAGCATGGTGGTCGGCTCGGGTCGCGGTCGCGACCTGCCCGCCATCATCGACAAGCTCGTGGCCCGGGCCTCCTCGGCCAAGAACCTCGAGGTCGCCGAAGTGCGCACGGCCGTGCCGCTCACCAGCGACCAGCAGGCCCGCCTCGCGGCGGCCATCGTCAACGCCACCGGCAAGCAGGTGAACCTGAAGGTCGTCGTCGACCCCAGCGTCATCGGCGGCGTGGTGGCCACCGTGGGCGACACCGTCATCGACGGCAGCGTCCGCACCCGTATCGACCAGTTGAAGTCCCGCCTCTAGGAGCCCAGGAACCATGGCTGAACTCACGTTGAGCGCCAACGACATTGCATCGGCGCTGAAGAAGAACCTGGAGGGCTTCGAGCCCTCCCTGGAGGCCCGCACCGTTGGTCGCGTCTCGGAAGTGGGCGACGGCATCGCCCGCGTCAGCGGCCTGCCCGACTGCGCGGTGAACGAGCTGCTCGAGTTCGAGGACGGCACCGTCGGCCTCGCACTGAACCTCGACGAGGAGAGCATCGGCGCCGTCGTGCTCGGCGACGCCGACCACATCGAGGAAGGCCAGCCCGTGAAGGCCACCGGCCGCATCCTCAGCGTGCCGGTCGGCGATGCACTGCTCGGTCGCGTGATCAACGCGCTCGGTCAGCCCATCGACGGCAAGGGCGACATCGTCGGCGGCATCCCCCGCCGTGTCGAGATCCAGGCCCCCGGCATCATGGGCCGCAAGCCCGTGCACGAGCCGCTGCAGACCGGCATCAAGTCGGTCGACGCCATGACCCCCATCGGGCGTGGCCAGCGTCAGCTC
>SXKB01000254.1 GCA_005778215.1 Actinomycetota bacterium
AGGCCCCTGCGCCAGCTCATCGACGACGGTGTGGTCGACGGTTGGGACGATCCGCGCCTGCCCACGCTGAAGGCACTCCGTCGCCGCGGTTACCCCGCGAGCGCGATCACCGACTTCTGCACCTTCATCGGTGTCGCGAAGACCAACAGCCGTCATGCCATCGAGTTGCTCGAGTCGTTCATCCGCAACGAACTGAACCGCACCGCACAGCGGCGCATGGCCGTGCTGCGGCCGGTGAAGCTCACCATCACCAACTGGCCCGAGGGCCGGGTGGAACACATGACGTTGCAGAACAACCCGGAGAACGAAGCCGACGGCACCCGCCAGGTGGCGTTCAGCGGCGAGTTGTTCATCGAGTCCGACGACTTCATGGCGGAGGCGCCGCCGAAGTACTACCGCCTCACGCCCGGCGCCGAGGTGCGCCTGCGCGGCGCGTACTTCGTGCAGTGCACCGGCTTCCACACCGACGCCGACGGCAACGTCACCGAGGTGCTGTGCACGTACGACCCGGCCACCACCGGCGGCCAGGCACCCGACGGCCGCAAGGTGAAGGCCACCATCCACTGGGTGTCGGCCCACGACGCGGTCGACGCCGAGGTGCGCCTGTACGACCGACTGTTCACGGCCGAGGTGCCGGGCGAGCGCACCGGCGAGCCGTTCGACGACCTGAACCGCAACTCGAAGGAAGTGGTGGCGGCCAAGGTGGAGCGTGCCCTCGCCGACACGTCACCCGGCCAGGTGGTGCAGTTCGAGCGCCTCGGCTACTTCGCCCACGACCCCGACGGCGGCATGCTGTTCCACCGCACCGTCGGCCTCAAGGACGAGTGGGCGAACATCCAGAAGCGGAAGTAGCTCGCCAGGTCGCACGCCACGGCCACCCGATCAGCACCGACAGGACTGCGGCGATCCACGCCGAGGTCAGCGGGTGCGCCGCCACCCAGATCAGTACGTCGCCACCGCTCGGGACGATGACCCAGACCCGCCCGACGATGTCGTCGTCGGTCACGCGCCACCCGTCGATCGCACGGTTCGCATCGCCCTTGGTGCGCCAATCGCCATCGGCCTCACGGGCCACCAGACGGTGCAACACCATCCCGCCGTTCACCTCCGCCAGCACCACGTCACCCACGTGTGGGTCCAGGTCCGACCGGGCGATCACCAGGTCGCCCGGCCCGAACATCGGCTCCATCGAGTGTCCGCTCACGACGGCGTAGGAGCACCATCCACCCAGTGCGGTCGGCGCACATCCGACCCACCATGCCGCGAGGCACACCAGCGGCAACCAGAGCGACCAGCGGCGCCAGGCGCCCTCAGGCCCACTCCGCCGCGATGGTCAAGGTGACCAGACCGAAGTCCTTCACCTTGATCGGATCGAGTCGGTTCCCGGCCGGCACCAGACTCCCGTCGAGCGAAGTCGGGTCGGTGTCGTAGAAGTCACCGGTCGTCGCGTCGAACACGAACGACAGATCGGTCTCGGTGCCGTCGAACACGTACACCGCGTAGGCGTGTGCCAGATCGGTCAGGTCGACCTCGACCAGCATCGTCTGGCCGGCACATGCCGTCATGTCACCCTCGATGCGCACGTAGACGATCCGGTTGTTGTCGTGCCCTGCACGCTCCACCGGATGCGTGACGATCAGCGGGCCGGCGCATGCCGCCTCGGTCTTGCCGGACCCGGGGGCCGAGTTCGACCCGTCCAGCACCAGCATCGAGGCCCCGGCTGCCACCGCTGCGAACAGCAGTCCCGCCAGTGCGAAGAGGAGTACGAATTGGCGTCGCATGGCCATCTCTCTTCACTGCTCAGTTGGTTCTTCCGACCCCTGCTGGCCGTCCGCACCTCCTTCCGATCTCACAGTGCGCCATTGCTTGGCGCATGACAAGGGGACCTTGGTCATCGCGCCGAACTGGCCTCGGAGCGTGCCGCGATCAGGGGTCGACGGGGAGGAACTCGTCGGTGCGCGTGTTGCGACGGGCGGTGAACCACCGCCGGCAGCCGGCCTCGTGGAACCAGCGCTCGAGCGTCTCCCCGCCCACGTTGTCCTGCATCCAGGCATGGTCGACGTTGCGCGCGTCGGGATCGGTGATGGTGTCGGGCGTCGTGGGGAACACGTTGCCGTAGCGGTACTCCTCGAACGGACGCGACCCGCAGTTGGGGCATTCGACCCACAGCATGACTACCTCGTTCCTGCCGAGCTCGGGTCGGCCATGGCCGCTTCGTGGGCGAAGCGCTGCAGACCGAACGGTTCGATGAGCGTCGCCGAGCCGGTGGCGACGAGCTCCGCGAGTTGCGAGCCGCCGGCGGGGATGGCCTTGAAGCCCCACGTGCCCCAGCCGGTGGTGATCATGAACCCATCGACACCGGTGTGCCCGATGATGGGCGAGAAGTCGGTGCTCACGTCGCAGATGCCGGTCCACGACCGCAGGATGCGCAGCTTCGCGAGGAACGGGAACATGGTGATGCTCTTCTTCGAGCACGCCTGCAGGTACGAGAACGATGTGGCCTGGCGGTAGCTGGCGAAGCGGTCGTACTCGGCGCCGATGAGCATCTGGCCGCGTGGTGTCTGGCTGACGTAGAACACGAGGTCGTTGCTCGACACGATCGGCGCGAACTCCTGCGCGTAGGCGTTGGTGACGAACGCCTGCAGCGCGTGGGTGCGGATGGGGAGGCGCACACCGGCCCAGTTGGCCACGGTGGTGACGTCGCCGCCGACGGCCGAGATGACCGTGCCGGCGGCGATGTTGCCGCGCGGTGTCTGCACGCCCACCACGCGGTCACCGTCCTTCAGCAGACCGGTGACCGGGGTGTGCTGGAACACGTGCACGCCGGCGCGCAGCGCACCCTGCGCGTACGCCCACACCACACGGTCGTGGCGAGCGGTGGCGCCCTCGTGGTGGTAGCTCGCGCCGTACACCGGGTAGCGACCGCCGCCGGTGAGATCGATCTGCGGGCACAGCTGCTTGATCTCGTCGGGGCCGATGTAGTCGGTCTTCGCGCCACACGCCTGGTTCATCAGCGCCCGGGTCTGTTCGGTGCGGGCGGTGCTCACCGAGTGGGCCATCCAGATCTGGCCCTTCTGGTTGTGCATGATCCAGCAACCGGTCTCGTCCTCGAGCGTCTGGTACATCTCGAGACTGCGCTGGTAGAACCGCACGCTCTCGGGGATGCCGTAGTTGCTGCGGATGATCGTGGTGTTGCGCCCCGAGTTGCCCGCGCCGATGAAGTTGCTGTCGAGCACGCACACGTTGGTGATGCCGTGTCGGGTGGCCAGGTAGTAGGCCGTCGCCAGACCATGGCCGCCGGCGCCGATGATGACCACGTCGTACGACGACTTCGGTTCACCGGTCTGCCACGGCAGGTCGAGCAGGGTTTCGACGAACTCGTTCATGCGAGCCGGTCCTCCAGTTCGTGACGGGCGGCGCAGGCCACCAGCAGCAGCGCCGAACCGTCGGCGTGCAGCACCAACTTCGCGGGCACGCCGGCGATCTGCCCCTGGGCCAGCGCAGGCCGAACGGCGGGTAGCTGCCATTCGATGTGGTGCAGCGCCGTGTGGTCCACCTCGTCGGCCGTCAGCGAGGCGCCGGCGAAGCCGTGCTCGGGGGTGACGATGGCGTGCGGATCGGCCGGAACCGTCGGCTCTGCGGCACCGATGAGGAACACGTCGTCGGGCGAGATGCGCACGACGTGCGAGCCCGCCGGCCAGGGGGCCTGGTCGAGCGCGGTGGGGTCGGCGATGATGCGCCAACCGACCAGCGGTTCACATGCGGGCACGAGCACCCTCCTTGTCGTAGAACGGCACCGGGCTCACCCGGGCCTCGCGGCCGTCGATCTCCACCACGTCGGCGTGCGGCAGACGCTTCTGCCAACCGAGCAGCACCGCGTGGCCGTACATCGGCGAGTCCCAGCTCGACGTGACGTGACCCACCACGTCGCCGTCGACGCGGATGACGCTGCCCTCCAACGGCGCAGGGCCGTCCATGGTGAAGCCGAACAGCCGACGTTCGTCGGGCAGGTTCGCGGTGCGGGCGAGCGCCTCGCGGCCGAGGAAGTCGGCCTTCTCCATCTTCACCGCCCAGTCCATGTTGATGCGCCGCGGTGAGCTGTCGAGCTCGGTGTCCTGGCCCACGATCACGTGGCCCTTCTCGAGCCGCAACCCGAACAGCGCCTGCAGGCCGTGCGGCTTGATGCCGAGCGGTCGACCCAGTTCCATCAACGCCTGCCACAGTTCGACCGAGCGGTCGATCTGGTGGTGCAGCTCGTAGCTGGCCTCACCGGTGAACGACAGGCGCATGATGTGGCACGGCACGCCGGCCACGGTGACGTGTCGGTGTTGCAGGAACTTCGGTCGATCGTCGTCGGCCACCCCGGCACGTCGCAGCAGCTCACCGGCCAACGGGCCGGTGACGTTGATGGCGCCGTGCGACACGGTGCGGTCGAGCACGTGCACCTTCAGACCCCAGGTCTCCACCCAGTCGCGCACCCACATCTCGGCCGTGCTGGCACCGCCGGAGGTGAAGGTGAGCAGGAAGCGGGTGTCGCCCTCGCGGCAGATCATGCCGTCATCGAGCACGTGGCCGCGCTCGTTGAGGTTGATGACGTAACGCGAGCGGCCGACCTTGATGTCGTGCACGTGGTTCGGGTACAGCCGCTCGAGCGCCTCCACCACGTCGGGACCCGACACGAGCATCTTGCCCAGTGTGCTCACGTCGCCCAACGACACGCCCTCGCGCACCGCCCAGTACTCGGCGATCGGATCGCCGTAGTTCCACGGCCGGAACCAGCCGCCGAACTTGTCGAGGTTCGCGCCGAGCGCTTCGTGTTCGGCGTGCAGCGGGGTTCGGCGGAACGTGTCGATGTGGTAGCCGGCGGCGGCTTCGGCCAGGGTGACCTGGCGGGCGGCGGGGCGACCCGTGAACGGCTTCGGCTCCACTCCGCTGCGATCGGCGACGAACGAGCGCAGGTGCGGCATGCACACGCCGCCCTGACAGGTGCCGACGCCACACAGGCTGGCCCGTTTCACCAGTTCGAGATCGCGGAACCCCTTGTCCCACACACCCTGCAGGTCCTCGACGGTGATCTTTCCGCACGGGCAGAGCACGCCCTCCTCCGCGACCGGGGGGAGCGGGTGCGCCTGCGCAGCCGGGCCCACCACCTCGACCGGCACCAGCGGCGCCATGCGGGCCAGCACGTCGCGCGGCGCCGACCCCAGGTCGGCGATCACGCTGTCGCACGCAACCCGCGTGCCGTCGCGGAACTCCACCTCGCTCACACGGCCCTCGCCGTGGAACGCCTTCACGTCGTGCCCCACCGTCACCACGGTGCCGAGGTCGATACCGGCGGCGATGGCCACGGCCGCCGCCTTCGGGGTGTAGATGCCGGCGAGCAGGTTCCCGGGGCAGACCGGTTGCACCTCGGCCGCGCCGGTGGCGAGGGTGATGTGGTGCACGTGGAAGTGATCGATGCCGTCGGCGCGGCGCACGATGACGGACGGGCCGTCGAACACGCCCACCACCTCGTCGCCGTCGGCGGCGTCGAACACCGTGACGTCGTGGCCCTCGGCGCGCAACGCAGCCGCAGCCGCGGCACCACTCTCGCCGTGGCCCACCACCACGTGGTCGGCCGTGCGGTGCCGCACGGTGACCGACGTGTGCTGTTCGGGGCCGCCGGGCGACGGGTGCGAACCGTTGGGGTGGCGACGCACGACGATGCCCGGCCGAGCGTCGGTCTGGCAGGTGCGCACCCAGGGCGTGCCGTCGACGATGGCCACGCAGTTCCCGCAGTCGCCGGCCATGCACAGCGTGCCGCCACGAGCGGGGTGCTGTCCGGCGCGCAGCGCGGCCAGCGCCAGGCTGTCGCCCTCCTCGTACTCGATGGGCGTGCCGTCGTAGACCACCCGGCTCATGTTGTCCCCCAGACCTCGATGAACACTCGCTCGCCGACACTATCCCGGGACGATCGTATGGTGAAAGACCTGCTTGTGGCTGTGGCATTGTGTGCGGCCATGGGCGGGACGATGAATCGACGGGATCTGATGCGCTGGTCGCTGCTGGGCGCCGGGGCGGCACCGATCGCTGCGTTGATCGCCGCGTGCAGCGACAACGGCACCGCCGCACCGGGCACCACCGGGGCGGGCTCGACGTCGACCGCGCCCGCCACCACGGCGGCCCCCACCACCGCACCGGCCACGACCGCACCGTTCGACCCGTCGACTCCATGGTGGTTGCAGGCCAACTACGCGCCCGTGATGGACGAGGTCGAGTCGTTCGACCTCGTCGTGCGCGGCGCGTTGCCACCCGAACTCACCGGCCTGTACGTGAAGAACGGCTCGAACCCGCCCCGCGCCGACTCGCCGCACTGGTTCTTCGGCGATGGCATGGTGCACGGCGTCAGCCTCCGCGACGGCCGTGCCGAGTGGTACCGCAACCGGTACGTCCAGACGCAGCCGTTCAAGGCCGGCGTCGGGTTCGGCAAGGGCGCGCCCGGCGGCGAGGGCAACCAGTCGAACGTCTCCACCATCTGGCATGCCGGTCGGCTGCTCAGCAGTGGCGAGGTGGGTTTCCCGTACGAACTCGACCCGGCCACGCTCGACACCCTCGGCACCCACACCTACGGCGGCGCGCTCACCGGTTCGTTCACCGCACACCCGAAACTCGACCCGCGCACCGGCAAGCTGCACGCGTTCGGCTACGGGTTCACCGACCCGCTGCTCTCGTACTACGTCATCGAGCCCGACGGCACGATGAGCCGCAACGAACCGGTGACCATCCCGCGCAGCACGATGATCCACGACTTCCAGATCACCGAGACCGACGCCGTGTTCTGGGACCTTCCCGTGGTGTTCGACCTCGACATGGCCATCGTGTGGATCCAGGATCCGGTCAACAACCCACTCCCCTACACCTGGCAGCCGGAGGCCGGTGCGCG
>SXKB01000032.1 GCA_005778215.1 Actinomycetota bacterium
GACGACACGTGCCGCAACGAGGTGCCGCCGGTCGTGCAACTCGACGCCGGGCACTACACCCGCTGCCACCACGTCGATGCCGTGGCCGAGATCAACGAGAGCGTGCCCAGCACGCTGCGCACCGCCGGTAGCGAGACCGTGCTGCAGATCACGGGCGTGTCGAAGACCTTCCGTCAGGGCGGCCACGACATCCCCGCACTCGTGGGCGTGAACCTCAGCCTCAACGACGGCGAGACGCTCGGCCTCGTCGGTGAGTCGGGCTCGGGCAAGAGCACGCTCGCCAAGGCGCTCCTCGGCGTCCACTCACCCGACGAGGGCAGCTCGCTGACGCTCGACCAGCACGCGCTGGCAAGCACCATCGAGCAGCGCAGCACCGACGACAAGCGTGCGATGCAGATCGTGTTCCAGAACCCCGACTCGGCGCTCAATGCATCGTGGACGGTGCGTCGCATCCTGCAGCGCTCGGTGCGCAAGCTCACCGGCAAGGACGCCCAGGCCACCGACGCTCGCGTCGCCGAACTGGCCGAGCATCTGCGCCTGTCGCCGCGACACCTCGACATGAAGCCCAGTCAGCTGTCGGGTGGTCTGAAGCAGCGCGTGGCCATCGCTCGTGCGTTCGCCGGCGACCCGCGCATCGTGGTGTGCGACGAGCCCACCTCGGCACTCGACGTGTCCGTGCAGGCCGCCATCTTGAACCTGCTCGCCGAACTGCAGAGCGAACAGCGCACGAGCTACGTGTTCATCAGCCACGACCTCGGCGTGGTTCGCTACCTGGCCGACCGCATCGCCGTCATGTACCTCGGGCGCATCATGGAGGTCGGCACCACCGACGACCTGTTCAAGGGCCCGAACCACCCGTACACCGAAGCGCTGCTGTCGGCCGTGCCCAGCGTCGACGGCCAGGTCAGTTCGCGCATCCGGCTCGCCGGCGAGATTCCCAGCCCGGCGAATCCGCCGTCGGGCTGCGTGTTCCACCCGCGTTGCCATCGCGCCATCGCCGGTACGTGCGACGCCACCGAGCCGCCGGTGGTGGAGGTGTCGCTCGGTCACTCCATCCGCTGCCACATCCCCGCCGACGAACTGAAGGCGTTGCAGTCCCAAGGCTGAGATCGCGAATCATTTATGGTACGGTCGTCCCGTGAATGCGGCGGGGGCCGCAGCGAGGAGATCGCGATGACCGACATCGAAGCCACCACACGCACCCGCTCGGGTCGCGCGGCACGCCAGGCTGCACGCAGCGCACAGGCCGCACACCCGAGCGCCCCGGCGTTCATCCGGCGCGAGATCCCGCCGTACGAGCTGCTGTCGGAGGAAGGCCTCGCTTCCATCGAGGCTCACGCCGACCGCCTCCTCGCCGAGATCGGCATGGAGATCCGCGACGACGCCGAAGCGTTGCAGCTGTTCCGCGACGCGGGCGCCACCGTCACCGACAACCTGGTGCGGTTCGACCCCGGCCATGTGCGCGCCCTGTGCGCCACTGCGCCGCGCGAGTTCACCCAGCTGGCGCGCAACCCCGGCAACTCGGTACAGATCGGCGGCAACAACGTGGTGCTGGTGCCGGCGTACGGCTCACCGTTCGTGCACGATCTCGAGGCCGGCCGCCGCTACGCCACGCTCGCCGACTTCGAGAACTTCGTGAAGCTCGCCTACTCCACCCCGTACCTGCACCACTCGGGCGGCACGGTGTGCGAGCCCACCGACATCCCGGTGAACAAGCGCCACCTCGACATGGTGTACGCCCACCTCCGCTACAGCGACAAGGCGTTCATGGGCTCGGTCACCGCACCCGAGCGCGCCGCCGACAGCATCCAGATGGCGCGCTTCGTGTTCGGCGACGACGTGGTCGACAACAACTGCGTCATCCTCGGCAACGTGAACGTGAACTCCCCGCTCGTGTGGGACGCCACGATGACGGGCGCACTGAAGACGTACGCACGCGCCAACCAGGCGCCCGTGGTGGTGCCGTTCATCCTCGGTGGCGCGATGGGGCCCGTCACCAATGCCGGGGCCATCGCCCAGGCCCACGCCGAGACACTCGTCGGCGTGGCGCTCGGCCAACTCGTGCGCAAGGGTTCGCCCGTCATCTACGGCAACTTCCTGTCGTCGATGGCGCTGCGCAGCGGCAGCCCCACGTTCGGCATGCCCGAGCCCGCACTCGGCTCGTTGGTGGTGGGCCAACTCGCCCGCAGGGTCGGCCTGCCGCTGCGCTGCTCGGGCGCGTTCACCTCGTCGAAGCTGCCCGACGGCCAGGCGATGACCGAGAGCGCCGTCAGCTTCATCGCAGCACTGCAGTGCGGTGCGAACTTCATCCTCCACTCGGCCGGCTGGCTGGAGGGTGCCCTCACCATGGGCTACGAGAAGTTCGTGCTCGACCTCGACCTGTGCGGCGCCGCACACACGTACCTGAAGGGCATCTCGCTCGACGAGGACCAGTTCGCGATGGACGCGTTCGCCGAAGTGGGCCCCGGCAAGCACTTCTTCGGTTCGCAGCACACGCTGCGCCACTACCAGACCGCGTTCTACGAGCCGCCCATCAGCGACAACAACTCGTTCGAGCAGTGGCGCGACGCCGGGTCACAGTCGAGCGAGCAGCGCGCCGCCGCCTCGTGGCGCCAGACGCTGGCCAACTACGAGGCCCCGCCGATGGACGACGCCGTCGACGAGCAACTGCGCGACTTCGTGGCCCGCCGGAAGGCGTCGATGCCGGACCAGTGGTACTGATGCCGGCACACGGCCGCTGCATGTGCGGCGACGTGACCTTCACCGTCGAGGGCGAACTGCGCGACGTCGTCAACTGCCACTGCCACCGCTGCCGCCAGTGGACCGGCCACTACTGGGCCGCCACGGCCGCCGACACCGATCGGCTCACCATCACCGACACCTCGAGCGCGCTGCGTTGGTACTCCCCCGCTGACGGCGTGGAGTACGGCTTCTGCTCGCACTGCGGCTCGTCGCTGTTCTGGCGCCTCGCCGACCGCCCCGCACTCGTCTCGCTGAGCGCCGGCTGCCTCGACCAACCCACCGGGCTGCACACCACCACGCAGATCTGGATGGCCGAACACGGCGACTACCACCCACCCCTGCCCGACCTGATCGAGCACGACCACGACTGAGCCACGATGAGCGACGATCCTCTCCTCCAACCGTTCCAGCTCAAGCACCTCACGCTGAAGAACCGCGTGATGAGCAGTTCGCACGAACCCGCGTACAGCGAGGACGGCATGCCCAAGGAGCGCTACGCGGCGTACCACGCCGAGAAGGCGCGGGGTGGCATGGCGCTCACGATGACCGCGGGCACCGC
>SXKB01000255.1 GCA_005778215.1 Actinomycetota bacterium
CTCCGCCACCTGGGTGCCACGGTGGCCACCGGCCGGTTCCGCACCGAGATGCTGGTCGACATCCAGAACGACGGCCCCGTCACGGTGCTGCTCGAACTCTGACCGCGCCATCCGCCGCCGGAACGGTCCACGATGCGGAACCGTTCCGGGATGCGGGACGGTTGCGCTACTGTGTGTCCGCACGTTTTCGTCCCAGTCTCGTGGGGGAAGGTAGGAGCAATGGCGCTCGCAACACGGCTCGAGAACCTCGGCACGGAGACCGCGTTCGCGGTGTCCCTCGCTGCGGCGGACTGGGCGTCGAAGGGGAACCGGGTGTTCCCGTTCCATCTCGGCGACATCAACCTGCCGACCCCGTCGAACATGGTGGAGGCGATGAACCGCGCCATCGCCGAGGGCAAGACCGGCTACTGCCCGGCCGCCGGCATCATGCCGCTGCGCGAGGCGTTGGCCGCCGACACCGGTGCCCGCCGTGGGCTCGACTACACCGCGGCCAACGTGGTGGTGCAGCCCGGCGGCAAGCCCGTGATCGGCAAGTTCATCCAGACCGTGATGAACCCGGGCGACGGCGTGCTGTACCCCAACCCCGGCTATCCGATCTACGAGAGCATGATCGAGTACTACGGCGGCGAGAGCCTGGCCTACCGCTACGTGCAGACCGACAAGGGCTTCGCGATCGACCTCGACCACCTGCGCTCGCTCATCACCCCGCGCACTCGGGCCATCATCTACAACAACCTGCAGAACCCACTCGGCTGCGAGAGCACACCCGAGGAGATGCAGGCCATCGCCGACATCGCCATCGAGCACGACCTGATGGTGCTGGCCGACGAGGCGTACTTCGAGATGCGCTACGCGGGCACGTCGTCGTCCATCGCGTCGCTGCCCGGCATGTTCGAGCGCACGGTCATCCTGTACACGTTCTCGAAGAAGTTCGCGATGACCGGCTGGCGTCTCGGTGCCGCCATCGCGCCGCTGCCGGTGGCCGAGAGCATCGCCAAGCTGAACACCAACGACGAGAGCTGCACCACCCACTTCGTGCAGGCCGCCGGCGTGGAGGGCATCGTCGGCGCGCAGGACGGCCCACTGGCCATCCTGGCCGAGTTGCAGCGCCGCCGCGACGCCGCCTGGGGCGAGCTGTCGCAGATCGACGGCCTGGTGTGCCCGAAGCCCGACGCCACCTTCTACCTGTTCCCCAAGGTCACCGACGTGATGGCCCGCATGGGGTTCGACGAGGTCGGCGCGTTCGCCACCGCGGCGCTGCACGAGACCGGTGTGTCGTTCTGCACCCGCAAGCACTTCGGTCGGCCGCAGCCCGGCGAGGCCGACCACTTCGTGCGCTTCGCCTATTCGGGCCTCTCGGTCGACGACATCCAGGAAGGCCTGTCGGGCCTGCGCCGCTGGATCGAGGCCCCCTGATGGGCACGCCGCGCATCGCCGTCACCGGCCGCATCCCCGATGCCGGGTTCGAACTGCTGCACGAGGCCGGCGACGTGGTCGCCTGGGATTCGCTCGACGTGCCCTCGGTGGCACAGGTGCACGAGATGGTGGCAGGCGCCGACGCCGTGCTCACCCTGCTCACCACGAAGGTGGACGATGCGTTCCTCGACGCGGCCGGCCCGCAGTTGAAGGTGGTCGCCAACGTGGCGGTCGGCTACAACAACATCGACGTCGCCGCCTGCGCCGCTCGCGGTGTGGTGTGCACCAACACGCCCGGCGTGCTCACCGAGGCCACCGCCGACATTGCGATGGCGCTGGTGTTGATGGCCACCCGTCGCCTCGGCGAGGGCGAGCGCGTCATTCGCAGCAACACCCCGTGGCAGTGGGGCATGTTCTACATGCTCGGCTCGGGCATCCAGGGCCGTCGCCTCGGCATCGTGGGCATGGGCGACATCGGCCAGGCGCTCGCACGTCGCGCGAAGGCGTTCGGCATGACCATCGCCTACTCCAACCGCAAGCCCGTGGCGCCCTCGGTCGAGGCCGAACTCGGTGCGGAGTTCATGAGCATGGACGAGCTGCTCAGCACCAGTGACGTGGTGAGCATCAACTGTCCCTACTCGCCGGCCACCCATCACCTCATCGGCGCGGCCGAACTGGCGGCGATGAAGCCGTCGGCCTTCCTGGTGAACACGGCCCGCGGCCCCATCGTCGACGAGGCCGCACTCGTGGCGGCGTTGCAGTCGGGCGAGATCGCTGGTGCCGGCCTCGACGTGTTCGAGGCCGAGCCCGCCGTGCACCCCGGTCTGCTGGAGTGCGAGAACGCCGTGCTCGTGCCACACCTCGGTTCGGCCACGGTGGAGACCCGATCGGCCATGGCCCGCCTCGCGGCGCACAACGCGGTGAACGTGCTGAACGGCGTCGAGCCGCCTACGCCGATTCCGGCGCCTGCTTCCTGAAGCCCCACCACGACAGGGCGAGCAGCACCACCATCATCGCCACCCACGGCAGGTCGCCGAGTTGCGAGTACCACGTACGGCCCTCGCGTAGCTCGACGTCGCGGGTGATGACGGCCTGCTCGCTCACGGCAGTGCGGTCGAGCACGTCGCCATCGGGCGTGATGAACGCAGTGAAGCCGGTGGGCGACGCCTGCACCACCCAGCGGCCCTGTTCGTGGGCACGCAGCCGAGACGACGCGACCTGCTGGGTCTGCAACACGGTCCAGGTGTAGCTGCTGCCGTTGGTCGGGTTGACGATGAACAGGCCACCTTCCTCCACGCCCTCGTTGGCGCGGCCACCGAAGAACACCTCCCACGAGATCACCACGCCCATTCGCGTGCCGTCGGGCAGTTCCAGCACGGCGGGGCCTTCACCGGCGGCGGCGTCGGTGGGCACGAGGTCGGTGGGCGCGCCCAGCGCATCGAGCAGCCCGCGCATCGGCATGTACTCACCGAACGGCACCCGGCGCACCTTGTCGTAGCGATCGACCAGTTCGCCCTCGGGGGTGACGATGACCTGCGCGTTCAGGAAGTGCTCGCCGTCGGGCGTGTCCTCGGTGATGCCCACGCTGAACGGCGCGCCGATGCGTGCCGCCTCGGCCGCCACTGCGTCGAACTCTGGGCTGTCCTCGAACGTGTCGCCACCGTCGATGTCGATGACGTTCTCGGGCCACAGCACCATGTCGACCGAACCCGGCTCGATGCCGGCCGTGGCCTCCAGGTGCCGTTCGAACACGATGTCGTCGGGCGTGTCGACCGCATGGGTGCCCTGCTCGCCGCCACCCTGGACCGCGGCGACGCGGATGGTCTGGCCGCTGCCCACGGCGGTGGTGCCGTCGGCGAGTGGACTGACGAACAACGCCAGCAGCGCGAGACCGAGGGCGATGACGCCGTGCCACTCGCCCTTCGCAGTGACACCCCGCTTGCGCGCCAGCGCCGGCACCACGGGTGACGGTCCGGCGAGCGCGAACCCGACCTGGAACGTGAACCAGGTGAGCAACAGCACGCCGCCGATGCGCACCACACCGACGAAGATGCCGTCCGCCTGGCCGATGGCGAGGGTGGCCAGGGGCACGCCACCGAACGGGAAGCACAGTCGTAGTGCCTCGGCCAGGGTGTGCGCCGCCGGCCGGCCGAACACGCGCCACGGCCCGCGCGGGGCGATCCAGGCGGCGGCGGCGTGGAACCCGGCGAACATGGTCGCGGCGAGCAGGTAGCCGGGCACGGTGAGGAACCACATCCACACCATCCCGGGGAACAGCCAGCCGGCGCCGAACAGCCAGCCACGCAGCGCGCGCTGTCGGCCGGTGTCGGCCCGTTGCACGGCGGACTCGAACAGGGCGACCCCTGCGAACGCGAGCGGCCAGAAGCCCCACGGGGGGAGTGATGCGGCGACCAGCAGGCCACCGGCGAACGCGGTGAACCCCTGGCGGGAGAGGCGAGGACGGAACGACACTGAGGGTCGACGCTAGTGCGGGGCGACCGGCCCCCGAGGGCATCGCAGGCGGGCACGGAGGGTGGGATCGCTTGTCGATTTCTTGAAAGCACTTCGCTTGAGTTCGTCAATTTCGTCACGTAGCGTCGCCGGGAGTGATCCCGCATCGGGATCACGACGGGATGCGTTGAACCGCCGGGCTGCAACTGGTCGCTTGGCCTGCGGGGAGCTAGAGCGAAACCGACCCCTGTACTGAACCGGGTCTCCCGCCCGGACATCGATGGAGGTAGGGGTATGGCTCAGGTGCGCAGCGCGTTCCGTTCAGGTGTCGGTCGTGTGGCCATGGCGGTGATGCTGCTGCTCGGCCTCCTCACGGTGACGCCGATGCTGTCGGGCGCCGCCAGCGCCCACAAGGCGCACCTCGAGGCCTCCGCCACGTGCGACGGCACCGTCGAGTGGACCTCGCACTCCTGGGAGAAGAGCGAGAACGGCTCGAACGACGACGTTCGCGTGCACCGCAGCAGCGACGGTGGTTCGCCGCAGGAAGTGGGCCACGGCTCGTACGGCGAGGAGAACGGCTACGAGTTCTCGGGCAGCTTCTCGTGGCCCGAGGGAGCCTCGTCGATCGTCGTGTCGTCGTCGCCCGAGAGCGAGTGGGGCAACGGTGAGTCGCCCGACGCCGACGGCCCCGACGAAGTGCATCTGGAGAAGCCCGACTGCGACGAGGACGCGCACGTCGAGCACGAACTGCAGTGCGACGGCAGCGCGCCCGGCTATGCCGACGGCTCCGTCACCATCACCCTCAGCAACCCGGCCGGGCCCTTCGCCCACGACGCCGAGTTCCAGGTCTACAGCCCCGATTCCGACGACGAGCACGAGTCCTACTCGGTGCCGGCCGGCGGCGAGGAGCAGGTGCGCTTCCACGGTCTGTCCGAGGGTCGCCACCACATCAAGGTCACCAAGGACGACGAGGATCACTCCCGCGAGGTCGAGGTCGACTGCGACGAAGAAGTGCCGTCGGTGACGGCCTCGCAGGCGTGCATCGCCGGTGACGGCGCCATCACGGTGAACATGTTCAACACGGGTGGCGAAGTGGTCACCTACACCATCGAGGACCCGATCACCCACGAGTCCAGCGACGTGCAGGTGGCCCCGAACGGTTCGGAGAGCCGCACGTTCACCGGCCTCGCCGACGGCGAGTACCAGGTGAAGGTGTACACCGAGGAGGCCGACTTCTCGCAGTGGTTCGAGGTCGACTGCGACGACCACGACGAGCACGAGCCCGACGACGAGTGCCCCGCCGAACCGGGTGACGACGACGAGCACGACTCGTCGACCAGCAGCTCGATGCACGACGACGATGACGACGACGAGCACGGTTCGTCGAGCAGCAGCCCCAGCAGCTCCACCGAGGGTGACGAGGAGTACGGCTCGTCCAGCAGCTCCAGCAGCCCGAGCAGCTCGAGCACGAAGCCGTACGCCGCTCGCACCAACACCTACGGCTCCAGCACGTCGGCACCCGCGTCGAGCAGCACCAGCGTGAAGGAGTACGGCTCGTCGAGCAGCTCCAGCAGCCCGAGCACCACCGACGAGGAGCACGGTTCGTCGAGCAGCTCCAGCCACCCCAGCACCACCGACGACGAGCACGGCTCGTCGACGAGCACGTCGGTGCCCGGCGGCGACGAGCACGACTGCGAGCCGCCCGACGAGGGCCAGGGCACGATCGAGGTGTCGAAGGCCTGCGTGGCCAACGACGGTCAGGTCACCATCACCCTGCGCACCGTCGGTGGTGATGAGTCGGTCACCTTCGTGGTGGAAGGCGTCACGTACGAAGTGGAGCCGGGCGAGTCGAAGGACGTCGTGCTGAGCGGCCTCACCGACGGCACCCACACCATCCATGTCACGGCGGGCAAGCAGGATCTGTCGTTCGACGTCGACATCGCCTGTGATCTCTCGCCCCGTGTCACGGTCACCCAGGCGTGCGCCGCCTTCGACGGCAGCGTCGACTTCTTCCTCGAGAACCTCGGGGACGACCGCGACGCCACCTTCACCATCGACGGTGTCGATCACGTCGTGGCCCCGGGCGGCACGCTCACGGTCACCATCGGCGACCTCACCGACGGCGTGCACACCTTCACCGTGGCCATCAACGGCGTGGCCATGCCCGACGTGGAGATCACCGTCGACTGCGACCCGAACTTCGACGTGGTGGCGCAGTGCAACACGGTCACGGTGACCGGCGACGTCACCACGTACTGGTTCACCGTCACGAACACCGAGGCCGAGGCGGTCGAGGTGTCGTGGGACGGCGGCAGCACCACCGTGCCCGCCGGCGAGAGCCGCACCATCGGCTCGACCACGGCACCGCTGTCGTTGCAGCACGCCGGCAGCGTGATCGCCACCGTGCCAGCCACCGACGTGGTGTGCACCCGCACGGTCGTGGTGGAGAAGATCCTCATCGGCGCACCGGCCACCCCCGAGACGTACACCGTGACGGTGTCGCGACTCGTGGGTGACACCTACGTGCAGGAGTTGGTGTTCGACCTGGTGGCGGGCACGCCCACCACCATCAGCCTGCCCAGCACCCTCGATCCGGCCGGCATCACCTACAAGGTGGAGGAGACCGGCCGCGGCACGGCAGCCACCAGCGTGGTCACGCCGTCGGAGCTCACGCTCGCCGGGCACCTCGGTGCCAGTGTGAGCGTGGTGGTCACCAACGGCTACGCCTCGGTGAGCATCGACAAGCAGGTGTCCGACGAGCGCGTCGCCGCCGGGGGACAGCTGACCTACACCCTGCAGGGCACCAACACCGGTGGCCTCACGCTGAATCCGGTGACCGTGCTCGATCGCCTGCCGAGCGCCGTGTCGTTCGTGTCGGCCTCGGTGGCCGGTGACGCCGGTTCGTGCTCGCTCACCGAAAGCACCCGTCCGCAGCTGGTGACGTGCGAGATGGTCGGTTCGCTGGCCGCAGGTGCCACCACGCCGGTCATCACCATCGTGGTGAACGTCGACACCGACGTGGCGGCCAACGCGTCGCTCACCAACCAGGCGAAGATCGTCGGCGCCTACGGTGAGGGCACTCGTCCGCCCGAGGCCGTCGGCTCCCCGCTGTCGTGCATCCCGCCGGTGGCAGGCCACGTGTGCGCCCTCTCGGCCGAGGTCACCACCACCATCGTCGGCTCCGATCCGCCGCCGCCCTCCACGACGCCCGGTTCCACGACCACCTCGGTGGAGATCGGTGGTCCCACCACCACGTCGCCCGGCGATCTGCCCCGCACGGGTGGCAGCAGCCCGACCCCGCTGCTGCTCATCGGTTTCGGCATCGCCTGCATCGGCGGTGCGTTGGTGCTCACCCGCCGTCGGGCGTGAGGTTCAGTCCGCCAACTCGAGGTGGACGACGATGCGCTCCTTGGTGGAGCCCGGAGGATGACATGCGAACAGCGTGGCGGTGTGACCGTCACGCTGTTCGATGATGCGGATGGCCGTGGGATCGACGATCTCGGTGCTCACCACGAGGTAGCGGAATCGCCCCTCGAGCGTGCTGAGGAACATCTCGTCACCCGGCACCAACTCGTCGAGCCGGCGGAACGGCCGGTCGTGGCTGGTGCGGTGCCCGGCGATCACCACGTTGCCGCGATGCCCGGGCATCGCCGTACCCGGCCAGTGCCCGGGTCCGTGGTCGAGCACCGTCAGCGACACGCCTTCGAACATGGTCTTCGTCATGTCGATCTTGGGGATCTCGATGATGCCCACCTCGACGATCGGCTCATCGGCGTGCGGATCGGGGGGTGGCGCCGGCACCGGCAACGGCTCGGTGGTGGTGGTGGGCGCCAGCGTGGTGGTGGTGCTCGCCGTGGTGCTGGTGGACGACGAGGTGGTGGTGGCCAGCGTGGTGCTGGGCGCCACCGTGTCGGCGGCCTCGGGCTGTTCGCTGCCGCACGCCACCAACGACAGGGTGGCCAGGGAGGCGAGGGCGAGGCGCCGCGTCATCGGTTCATTCTGCCAGCGTCGCGGCAGCCTTCTGCGCGCTGTTGATGCACGCCGGCACGCCGATGCCGTGATATCCGGCACCGGCGAGGGCCAGGCCACGGGGCAGCGCCGCCTCGATGGCGGCCACCTTCGCTGCGTGGTGCGGGCGGTACTGGGGGAACGCGCCGGCCCATCGGGTGACACGAGAGGCGGTGGGCTGCAGGTCGAGACCGAGATGCCGGCCCACTTCCTGCACGGCGGCGGAGAGCAACTGCTGGTCGTCGAGGTGCAGCACGGGCAGGCCGTCGCGCCCCAGTGAGATGCGGAGCACCACATGGTCGTCGTTCGCCCAGTGGGCCCACTTCTGCGAGCCGAACGACGCGGCGGTCACCAGGTGCTGCACCGGCTTCGGCACCAGGTAGCCGCTGAGGGCTCGGAGGTGCTCGGGCCACACCGCGGTGGGAATCGCGAGGGTGACCATCGCGACGTCGGCCACCGGGATGGTGGCGAGCGCGGCGGCCGTGTCGGGCAGCGTGTCGCGCAACAGCACGGCACTGGCCGCCGCGGGGCACGCCAGCAGCAGCGCGTCGAACCGTTCGCCGTCGACCATCCAACCGTCGCCATCACGGGCCACCTGCTGCACGACGGCACCGGTACGCAGCGCTGCCCCGGCAGCCTGCGCCGCCCGTGCGGTGGCCTGGGCGAGGGCGCCCATGCCGCCGACGGGTGCGTAGAACACCGGCCCGGCCGCGGGTGAAGGCTTCGGCATCTTCCGACCGGCGACGAGGATGCTGCGCGCCTTCCCGGCGAGGTCGGCGATCTGTGGCACGGCGGCGAGGCTGAAGTGGTCGGTGTCGGCGGCGTAGATGCTGCCCACCAGCGGATCGACGAGCCGCAGGTGCACGGCGTCGCCGAAGCGGCGGCGCACGTAGCCGCCGAGCGAGTCGTCGTCGAGCGAGGTGCGCGGACGGAAGGGTTCGGTGGCGGCGCGCAGCTTGCCCGGCCACGGGATGAGCCGCGACTTCGCGAGCGCGAGGACGTCGGTGGGCATGCCGAGCAACAGTCCCTGGGGGATGTCGTGCAGGCGGTTCCACCACACTGCGGCCTTGCCTGCCGCGGGCGACACCAGTTCGTCGCCGAGGCCGACGGCCTTGGCCAACCCGGTGCCCCACGGGAGGCGGGCGAGGAACGCATCGGGGCCTTCGTCGATGGCCGGATGGCCCGCGAACGGTGACGTGTGCAGCTTGCCGCCGAGGCGCGTGTCGCCCTCGAACAGCACCACCTCGGGTGCCGACTCGCGGGTGGCCAGCGCGTGCGCTGCGGCCAGGCCGGCGATGCCGCCTCCGACCACCGCGACGCGACGCTGACCCGTGCCCATGCTCAGACCGCCGCGATGACCCGTTGTGCGAGCGCGGCCATCACGGTCGCGTCGTCGTTCACGCATGCCGTGCGAGCGAACGCGATGCCGAGCGACTCGGCGCGATGGGCGGCCTCGATGTCGAGGTCGTACAGCACCTCGAGGTGATCGGCCACGAAGCCGACCGCGCTCACGAGCACACCCCGCGGGCGCGATGCGTCGTGCTCGGCGGCCGCCAGGTCGTCGATGACGGTGAGGATGTCGGGCCCCAGCCACGGCTCGGGGGTGCGGCCGGCGCTCTGCCATGCGATGGCCCAGTTGCTCCATTGGCTCAGGCCGGCTGCCTCGGCCACGGCCTCGGCGGTGGCGCGCAACTGGTCGGGATAGGGGTCGCCGGCGTCGATGATGCGCTGCGGCAGCGAGTGTGCGGTGAACAGCACCTTCGTGTCGTCGGGCATCGTGGCGAGCTTGGCCTGCAGATCGGCGGCGATGAACGCCACGTACGCCGGTTCGGTGGCCCAGCTGTCGATGCCGGCCACCGCGATGCCGTGCGGTTCGGCGGCAGTGCGAGCGCGATCGAGGTACTGACCGATGGAGAACGACGAGTAGTGCGGCGCGAGCACCAGCCCGACGATGCGCCGGAACCCCTTCGCCGCGATGGCGTCGACGGCGGCTTCGATCTTCGGTTCGGCGTGCTTCAGTCCGAGGCTCACCTCGTACTGGCCCGGCGCCGCCGCGTCGAGCGCCGCCTGCAGTGCGTCGCGCTGCGCCTCGGTGCGTGCTGCCAGCGGGCTGGTGCCGCCGAGTGCGTCGTAGCGGGCGACGAGGTCGGCGAGGGCCTCCGGGGTGGGCGGACGGCCGCGGCGGATGTCGGTGTAGTACGGCTCGATCTCCTCGGGGGTGCGAGGTGTGCCGTAGGCCATCAGGAGCACGGCCGTGCGCTGGGCATTGTCGGAGGTCATCGGGAGGTCCGTTCGTGCACGTGGGCGACCACGGCGGTGAGCACCTCGGGGTCGGTGGGCGGGTGCACACCGTGACCGAGGTTGAAGATGTGGCCGGGATGGCCGTCGTTGTCGTCGAGCACCGCATCGGCACCGGCGAGCGCCACCTCGGTGCCGGCGAGCGCGAGCACCGGGTCGAGGTTGCCCTGCACCACCAGGTGCTCGCCCATGCGGGTGCGGGCCTGGCGGATGGGGGTACGCCAGTCGAGGCCCAGCACCGTGGTGCCGGCGGCGTACATGCTCTCGAGCAGATGGTCGCAGCCGACGCCGTAGTGGATGCCGGGGGCATCGGGGTGGCGCTCCTTCAGCTGTGCGAACACGGCCGAGGAGTGCGGCAGCACGAACCGGTCGTAGTCGGCGCGGCTGAGCGTGCCGGCCCAGCTGTCGAACAACTGGAAGGCCCGGCCGCCGTGGGCGAGCTGGCTGCTCACCGACGCCACGGCGTGCTGTGTGAGGCGCTCCATCAGCGCGTGCCACAGTGCCGGATCGGTGTGCATCATCCGTTTCGTGTGCTCGTAGGTGCGGCTGGGGCGACCTTCGATGAGGTAGCTGGCCACGGTGAACGGTGCGCCGGCGAACGCCAGCAACGGCACGTCGGGCGACAACTCGCCGGCGAGCGCGCGCACCGTGTCGAGCACGTACGGCGTGTCGGCCTCGGGTTCGAACTCGCGCAGGCGTTGCAGATCGGCCGCGGTGCGGAACGGTTCGGCGCACACCGGCCCGGTGCCGGGCGCCACGTCGATGCCGAACCCCACGGCGTGGGCGGGCACCACGATGTCGCTGTACAGCACGGCCGCATCGACGCCATAGCGACGCACGGGCTGCAACGTGAGCTCCACGGACAGGTCGACCTGCTTGATCGCGTCGAGGATGCTGCCCTCGCCGCGCAGGGCCCGGTACTCGGGCAGGCTGCGACCCGCCTGGCGCATGAACCACACGGGCGTGTGCGACGCGGGCCGGCCGGCCGCAGCGTCGAGGAAGGGAACGCCTCTCATCGTCCGGCACGCTATCCGCACGGGCCGTGGAGCAGGATGTCCGGCATGTCGGATCTCTTCTCCCTCGAGGGCAAGACCGCGGTCGTCACGGGTGGCAGCCGCGGTATCGGTTTCATGATCGCCAGCGGTCTGCTGCAGGCGGGTGCCAGCGTCATCATCAGTTCGCGCAAGCAGCACGAACTCGACGAGGCCCAGGAGGCCCTGTCGAAGCTGGGTCACGTGCAGGCCGTGCGCGCCGACGTGAGCTCGCTCGAGGGCGTGGAGGCCCTTGCCCGCGAGGTGGCCGGGCGTTTCCCCGTGCTGAACATCCTGGTCAACAACGCCGGTGCCACGTGGGGCATGCCGCTCGACGACTTCGACGAGCACGCGTGGGACAAGGTGATGGACACCAACGTGAAGGGCGTGTTCTTCCTCACCCAGCAGTTGCTGCCGCAGTTGCGGGCCGGTGGCAGCCACGACGATCCGGCGCGCGTCATCAACATCGGTTCCATCGATGGCCTGCACGTCAACCCGATGGACACCTACAGCTACGCCGCCAGCAAGGCGGGGGTGCACCACCTCACCCGAGCGCTCGCCCGCAAGCTCGGACCCGAGCACATCACGGTGAACGCCGTCGCGCCCGGCCCGTTCGAGAGCAAGATGATGGCGGCGACGCTGCGGGCGTTCGGGGACAACATCGCCTCGTCGGCGCCGCTGCGCCGCATCGGCCGTCCCGACGACATGGCCGGCGTCACCGTGTTCCTGGCCAGCCGCGCCGGCAGCTACGTCACCGGCGCGGTCATCCCCGTCGATGGCGGCATCGCCACCACCAGCTGATCAGCGCGCCAACTGTCGGAGGCGGTCGACGCGCGGGTCGTCGCCGAGCACCGATCGCAACCGGTCGGCGGCGAGTTCGAGATCGATCGCTCCCATCTCGGCCATCGCTTCGATGTCGACCCAGTCCTTGCTGCGGTCGAACATCGCCTTGAACACGGCGAGGTCCTCGGCGCAGAGCACGCGGATGGTGCGTCCCTCGAACGGCACGGAGCGGCATCGTCGCGCCACGTCGTGATGGAAGGGGTCGGCCGCGAAGAACAGATCGATCGGCGTGTCGTCCCACCACACCCGCACCTGGTCGAACCGGCGTGCCTCGACGGCGTCGGCGTCGGTGGTGGTGACCCCCTCGGGCAGTGCGGCGAACACGTCGTCGACCCGATCGGCAGCGACGAAGACGTTGACGTCGATGTCTCGCGTGCCGCGAGGTTCCTCGGTCGCGTAGGCGAGCGCCAGCGCGCCGCCGAGCGCCCACGGCATGCCCGATCGTTCCAGTGCGTCGGTCACGGCGACGATGCGGTCGACGAGCGTGATCATCGGCGCGCCCGATGCAACGGACGAGGGGTGTACGGCAGCGCCTCGGCGAGGCGCAGGACGTCGGCGAGGCGCTGCGCCTGCAGTGCGGGGTCGGGCTCGCGCACGAAACGGAGGTGGAAACCGAGCGCGTCGACGATGCGCGTGGCGATGACGACGCCGGGTTCCCGCCGGCCGCGCTCGTAGGCGCTGAGCACCGTGACCGGGATGCCCACCGCGGCGGCCACCTCGGCCTGGGTGCGGCCCGCTCGGAGGCGAAGGTTGCGAAGCGTCGACCCGTCGATCACGTCGCCATGTTAGCGAATTCGCTCACCTCGGCGCCGCGGTTGCTGGCCGGAGTGCCGCCGATAGAGTTCCTGAACCGCATTTTCGGCTCCCCTCGTCGAACACGCGGTCACGTTCTCATGACGCAGCACCACCCCGATCTTCCCGCTGAGCAGGAGTTCATCGACTTCGCGTACGCCTGCCTCGAACAGAGCAAGGCCGACGCGTGGAAGATGCGTGGCCTGCACGAAGGCACGCTCGGTGGCACCTTCCAGGCCCGCTACGAACGCGATGTGTTCGACGAGGCGGTCTTCAACCGGCTCACCCAGCTCGACCTCGGCGACATGGCCCTGGTGTTCGGTCGGATCGACCGGGCCGCCGACCAGCCCGACCAGTTCGAGAGCTTCCACATCGGGCGTCTCGCCGTGGCCGACGCCAACGCCGACCCCGTGGTGGTCGACTGGCGTGCACCGATCGCCGAGCCGTTCTACCGCGCCACGGGCCGCGAGCCGCTGGGTCTGGTGCGTCGCCGCCACTTCCACGTGCAGGGCCGGCAGCTGTTGGGCATCGAGGACGAACTGTTCGGCGAGGGCCACCTCGGCATCGGCGCCGAGGACGACAGCGAGACCGTCACCAACCCCGAAGGCATCCGCGGGTACAGCACCCTGCTGGCCGTGCTGTCGCGTGGTCGCACCGGACAGTTGGGCGACATCGTGGCCACCATCCAGGGCGAGCAGGACGAGATCATCCGCTCGCCACAGGCCGGCGTGCTGGTGGTGCAGGGTGGCCCGGGCACCGGCAAGACCGTCGTGGCACTGCACCGTGCGGCGTACCTGCTGTACACCTACCGGTTCCCACTCGAGGACCAGGGCGTACTCGTCATCGGCCCCAATCGCGTGTTCCTGCGGTACATCGAGCGCGTGCTGCCGTCGCTGGGCGAGGCCGGTGTGGAGCAGGTGGTGCTCGCCGATCTGGTGCCCGACGTGCTGTGGGCGCGGTACGGCATCGACCCTGCCGACTCGCCGCTCGCCGCTCGAGTGAAGGGCGACATGCGCATGGCACTGGTCATCGATCAGGCGGTCACCGACCGCGAACGGCCGCTGCGTGACGACCTGGTGGTGCCGTTCCGCACCGGCTACATCCGTCTGCGGGCGGAGGAGAGCGTGCGCATCGTGAAGGCTGCGCAGCGCCGGTTCCGCCGCCACAACGCCGCCCGCAAGTGGGTGGAGGGCGAGATCTGGTCGGCCATGGCCGCGTCGTCGCGTCTCGGCGATGTCACCGCCGCCGAGGTGAAGGACGCCATTCGCGCCATGCCCGAAGTGCGTGAGGCACTCGAGCGCATGTGGCCGGTGCTCACGCCTGCGCAGTTGCTGCACGACCTGTTCGGCAGCAAGGCGCTGCTGAAGTTGGCCGGTCATCGCCACCTCAGCGAGCAGGAGTACCTGTCGCTGTACCGTCCGCGCCAGGCCGATGTGCAGCAGGTGCGCTGGACCGAACACGACGTCGCCCTCCTCGACGAGGCGCGCAGCTACCTGGGATCCAAGCCGTCGAAGCAGAAGACCGACGAGGCCGACGAGATCCGCACCTACGGGCACATCGTGGTCGACGAGGTGCAGGACCTCACCCCGATGCAGTTGCACATGGTGGCCCGCCGATCGCTGAACGGCAGCATGACGGTGGTGGGCGACCTCGCGCAGGCCACCGGTGCACTGGCACCGAACGACTGGGACGACGTGTTGCGCTTCCTGCCCACGCAGAAGGGTTCGCGGGTCATCGGCCTCAGCGTCGGTTACCGCATCCCCGGCCAGATCATGGAGCTGGCCAACCGTGTGATGATGGCGGCCACGCCGTCGTTGCGAGCCCCCACCAGCGTGCGCGAGGGCGACGAGCACCCCGAGTTCGTGCACGTCGCGCCGTCGGAGCTGCTCGCTTCCGTGGTGGCCGCCACGAAGGAACTCGACGCCGACATCGGCGACGGCAACATTGCCGTGGTGGTGCCCGACTCGTTGTTCGAAGACGTCGCCGGTGCGCTCACCGCAGCAGGTATCGAGCACGGCGAGGCCACCCGATCGGGTCTCGAGATGGGCATCACCGTGGTGCCGGTCAGTGTGGTGAAGGGTCTCGAACTCGACGGTGTCATCGTCGTCGAGCCGTCGCGCATCGTGCGCGACCAGGAGCAAGGGCTGCGTGCGCTGTACGTGGCGCTCACCCGCAGCACCAAGCGGCTCACCATCGTGCACGCCGAACCGCTGCCCGACGCGATGCGCTGACGGTTCACCCCGCACGGGTGACCCGTTCCCGGTCGCGTCGGTGCACGATGTGACGATGCGTCGACTCTCCGTCTCCGTCGTTGCCCTCGTGCTGGTCCTCGCCGCCTGCTCGTCCGACGGGGTGAGCCGTCCCACGCTGCCGAACCGCACCACCGTGCCCACCGCCGAGCCGTCGCCCACGGTGGCGCCCGAACCGACGGCCGCGCCGCCCACCGAGGGGCCGGGGGTCACCGTGGCGCCCGAGACCGCGCCGCCCACGGCCGCGCCCACTGCGCCCCCGACCGCCGCCCCCAC
>SXKB01000256.1 GCA_005778215.1 Actinomycetota bacterium
CAGCGTCGAACTGGTCAGCGTGCCAGCTGGTTCGGCCCTGGTGAACAGCTGACCAGTTCGGGCGACTCAGCCAGGGGGCAGGTGTGACGCGGCCAGGTGATGCTGGAACCAGCCGAGCACCCGCGCCGTGAAGTCGATCTGTCCGGGGAACGACCGGACACCGTGCCCCTCGAGCGGATACTCCACGTACCCCGTGGGCACCCCGCGCTCGGCGAGCGCCCGATGGAACGCCAGTCCCTGACTGGCCGGGGTGATGAGGTCGCGGCTGCCGGTGACCACCAACGTGGGGGTGGTGATGCGGTCCACCGCACCGAGCGGATCGCGACCCGGCCGACCGGCCAGCAGATGATCCTGCGCCGCCATGTCGTTGGTGGTGTAGCGCATGAACGACCACTCGGTGACCGGGCAGTACGGCACCGACGCCCGGAAGCGATCGGTCGCGGCGATGATCCACGCGGCCATGAACCCGCCGTGGCTGCCGCCGAACACGCCCAACCGATCGGGGTCGGCGATGCCGGCGTCGATCAGCGCGTCGTTGCCGGTGATCACGTCGTCCACCTCGGCGCCACCGAGATCGCCCAGCACCGCGGCACGGAACGCATCACCACGACCGCTGCTGCCGCGCGGGTTCGGGTGGAACACGGCGTAGCCCGCGCGGGCGAACAGCAACGTGTACGCGTACCCCATCGACCAACGACTGCGCCACGCCCACACCGGCCCACCGTGGATGTAGGTGATGGTGGGGTGCGGACCCGGGCCGTCGGGCACCACCACCAACCCCTCGATCGTGGTGCCGTCGACCGACGGCCACGTGAGTGCCTCCACGTGACCGGCATCGGCCAGCACCGCATCGTGCCCCGCGTGCCGCAGCGACGTGACGAGCTTCGGGCCCTCCAAGTCGAGCCGCGCGAGTTCGGGCGGGTGTCGGTAGCCCTCCACCACCAGTGCGATCCCACCGGCCGACACCGCGAGTTCGGGGTACCGCTGCCCGCAGGTGAGCTCGGTCGACGACCACCGCTCCACGAACGTGTCGGTCGCAGGGTCGAACGTGCCGATCACGGTGTCGAGCCCACGCTGGCCTGCCACCACCAACTCGCCCGACGCTCGGAACGCCTGCCACGTCACGTCGACACCGCGCAGGTCGATCTCGCGGCGTTCGCCCGACTGACGATCGACGATCGTGACATCGCCGGCCACCACGGTGCGGTCGCTGCACGTGGCCGCCACCGAGGCGACCAGTCGACCGTCGACACTGGCCACCGGCAGGCCCACGCACAGGTCGCCGTGTTCCGACAGCGTGCGCACCGCGCTGTCGGCGACGCTGATCTCCACCAGGCGCGCCGAGAACCACGCCGCCTCCTCAGGACGATCCGATGCGACGGCCACCACGTGATCGGGACCGGCCCAGGCGGCCTCCCAACAGGTGAGCCCCTCCGGCGACAGCTGCTGCCACTGCGCATCACCGATCCGCAGCCACCACAGGCGCCGCCATCCACCCACCGGCGTCTCGGCCATCACCACCGGCAACCAGTCGGGCGCGTCACCGCGACCCGTGCGGCCCGAGCCCTGTGCGCCCGCAGCGTCGGCCCCGGGGTCGGCCACCAACGCCATCAACGCTGCGCCATCGGGCGACCACCACACCTGCTCGGTGGTGCCGGCCAACGCGGGCAGCAGCGTGATCTCGTCGCCGTGCACCAGCGCCGGCTGCGGCAGTTTCGGTGCCGCATCCACCACGACAGCGAGCCCCTCGCTGTTCGGCGCGAACCGAGGTGCCCGCACCGATGCGTCGGGCAACGACAACACCCGCTCGCCGTCGCCGTCGACCACCAACACCTGCTGTCGCGGCGCGGACTGGAGATCGCTGCGCACCACCACGGTGCACGCCAGCACCGTGCCGGTGTGATCGATGGCCGGATCGGTCGGCTCGCCGGCGCGACCGAACCCCGGGCCGTGCAGCTCGAGGAAGTGGCGCTCGACGCGATCCCACAGCGCCGTGCCGCGCAGGTCGGGCCGCACTGCATCGATCATCTCGTCTCCTCCGATCGGCTCACCGCGACGCCGTCGGCACCGAGGTAGGTGGCGATGACCTCCGGGTCGTTGCGCACCTCGTCGGGCGTGCCCGTGCGCAACGTGGTGCCGGCCGCCATGGCCACCACCGTGTCGGCCACCGACATCACCAGCGGGATGTCGTGCTCGATGACCACGATCGTGAGGCCCGACACGTCGCGCAGGTCGCGCAGCACTCGGCCCAACGCCTCCACCTCGCGCTGGGCGAGACCGCTCGACGGCTCGTCGAGCAGCAGCAACCGCGGCTCCAGCGCCACCAGGCTGGCCAGCTCGCAGATGCGGCGCGTGCCCGTGGACAACTCGGCGATGGGGATGTCGCGCCATGCGGCGAGGCCCAGCGACATGACCAACCCGTCGGCCGCCTGCTGACGTGCAGCGCGACGCCGATCGACGCCGAACAGACCCAGCACCGCGTTACCGGGGTGGCGTCGCTCGAGCGCGAGCTCGATGGTCTCCTGCACGGTCAGCGACGGGAAGAGCGCCGCGTCCTGGAATCCGCGCACCAGCCCCATGCGCGCCCGCTGCGCGGGCGACGCGCCGGTGACGTCGCGGCCGTCGAACACCACCGTGCCGGTGTCGGGCCGCACGAACCCGGCGAGCAACTCGAAGAACGTGGTCTTGCCCGCACCGTTCGGACCGATGAGCCCCACGATGGTGCCGGCCTGCACCGTGAGGTCCACACCGCCGACGGCCTGCAACCCGCCGTACCGCTTGCTGATGCCGGTGGCCACGAGCAGCTCGCCACCTGCCGGTCGGGTGCCGGCGGGCGCGGTGAACCCGCCCAACGTCGTGGCGCGGTCGGGTGCCCCGGCCTCGTGCACGCCTTCGTCCACCCGGTGCCGCCGTGCCACCACACGCAACAGCCGCTTCCGCAGCGGAGCGAGCAGCGAGGCCAGACCACCCGGCACGTACATGATGAGCAGCAACCACCCCACCGACGACGCGGCCAGCGCGGCCGAGTCGAGCGGCAGGAACTTCGGCAACCCCACGATGTACAGCGCGCCGAGCACCGGTCCGGCCACCAACCCGATGCCACCGATGATGGTCATGGCCACGATGTCGATGTTGTTCTTCACCGGGAACGACTCGGGCGACGCGGTGCTGAGCGAGTGCGTGTAGATGGCCACGCCGATGCCGGCGAACGCGCCGCCGAGGAACAACCCCGCGAGCTTCGTGCGTACCGCCGACACGCCGAACGCCTGCACCCCGAGGTCGTTGTCGCGCACGGCGATGAGTCGACGGCCGAACGTGCCGCGGCGCAGGTTGCCGGCCAACAGCAGCGCCAACGCCAGGAAGGCGAGGGTGAGCCATGCATAGCGCCGGCCCGTGTCGAACGCGAACGTGCCCACCGTGGGCCGACCCGGCTCGGTGCCCGCGCCGAACGCCCACGGCTGACCCAACGCCCACACGCTGGTGGCCACCGCGAACGACAACGTGGTGACCGTGAGCAACAGGCCCTTCGCCCGCAACGCAGGCAGCCCGGTCAACACCGACAACGCGCCCGCCGTGACGGCCGAGCCCGCGAACGCCGCGACGAAGTTGCCGGTGCTGGTGGCGATGGTGATGGACAACGTGCTGCCCAACGCGCCGAACGCCACCAGGCCCAGCGACAACTCGCCGAGCATGCCCGACACGATGGTGGCCCCGAGGCCCACGATGGCCAACGCCATGATGGTGGTGATGCTGTACGCCGTGGCGTTGGTGACCACGGCGATGATCACCGCGGTCGCCAGCACCGCGACCACACCGACCACCCGACCCAGGTTGCGCACCGGCCACACGGCACGTAGCTCCGACGGCAGCGGCCGCCAGGGCTGCACGTTCGCCCACGACGTGTGCTCCACCAACCGCCCACCGATGGGCCGCTGCAGCAGCATGCCCACCACGACCACGACGAACAGCACCACTTCCACCACACCCGGGCTGGTGGTGTTGTCGATGACCACCTGCTCGATGATGCCGATACCGATGCCGGCCACGAACGCCACAGCCAGACGGTCCATGCGGGCCAGCACCGCTGCCGCCAAGGCACGCATCAGCAACGACGGGCCGAACGCGGCCGCCGCGGCGAACCCGCGAGTGGGCGACACGAGGATCGCGGTCAACGCCGACAACGCCGCAGCCAGGAACCACGCCAACGACGACATGCGCGCGGCGGGGATGCCGTCGAGCCGCGCCGACTCGGGGTTGGCTGCCGCCGCACGCAACGCACGACCCCACCGACTGCGGCGCAGGAACCAACTCAGCCCCACCACCACGATCGGCCCGAGGATCAGCATCGCGCTGTACGCCGGCGTGATGCGCAACTGTCCGATGGAGAACGTGGGCATCCACGGCGGCGACGGGTAGGTGAGTCCCGAGGTGGCCGACGGGTTGATGGCCGACGAGAACGACAGCAGCAACTGCCCGATGCCCAACGTGGCCACCACGCTCATCAGTGCCGGCGCCGCGCGCAGGCGGCGGATGGCCACCACCTCGGCCGCGCTGCCGATGGCTCCCGCCGCCAGCAACGCCACCGGCAGCATCAGCCAGTACGGCATGCCCCATCGCACCACGAGCAACGAGAACAGCGACGCGCCGAACGCGCCCATCTCGCCGTGCGCGAAGTTCACCACCCGGTTCGACCGGTACACCAGCACCAGACCAACGGCCAGCAGGCCGTAGAGGATGCCGGTCAGGGCGCCGAGCACCAGCACCGGCCCGTGGAGCGAGAAGCCGATCACGTCGGTGCCTCACCGAGGAACACCGAGCGCAGCAGGTCGTCGCGTTCCAGCAACGCCGAGCTGGCACCTTCGAACTGCACTCGTCCGCGCTCCATGAAGTACGCCCGATCGGCCAACGACAGCGCGACGTTGATGGACTGCTCCACCAACAGCACCGCGGTGCCCTGCTGGTTGATGGTGCGCACCGTGCCCAACAGTTCGGCCACCACCGACGGTGCGAGGCCCAACGAGAGCTCGTCGATCAGCAACACCTTCGGCCGCACGATGAGCGCCTTCGCCAGCGCGAGCATCTGCTGCTCGCCGCCCGACAACGTGGCCGCCGGCTGGTCGCGCCGCTCGGCCAGCCGCGGGAACACGGCCATGGCCTCGTCGAGCCGCGACTCCACGAGTCGCCGGTCGCCGCCCAACGTGTACGCGTGGGCGCGCAGGTTGTCGACCACCGACAGCGGACCGAATGTCGCTCGCCCGCCCGGCACCTGGGCGAGACCCAGCGCGAGTCGTCGTTCGGGATCGAGCCAGGTGATGTCGCTGCCGAACAGCCGCACCGAACCGCGTGTCGGCAGGTTCAGCCCGCACATCGCGCGCAGCACGGTGGACTTGCCGGCACCGTTGGTGCCCAGCAGCGCCACCATCTCACCGTCGGCCACGCGCAGGTTCACGTCGAACAGCACCTGGATCGAGCCGTAGCCGACGTCGAGGCCCTGACACACCAGCGCATCGGAGCGCTGACCCGCCCGCCGCTGCCGCGCCAGCTCGGTCTCCTCGATCATCTCGTCGAGCATCTGATCGAGGTCGTCGTTCACCGTGCGCGAGCAGCCGTACAGCAGCCACGCGCCCACCAGACCGGGGATGACGATGGCCACGAGCGCACCCGCTGTGCCGAACCGGCGATCGACGGTGCCCAACAGCAGCGCACCGGCGAACCCGCCGATGCCCGCGCTGTACATGCCGGCAAGTGCCGCGAGATGCGGACGGAACTCGGCCGGCACCACACCGAGCATCGTCACCACCAGCGATGGGCCGAGCGCGGCGGCCAGCGCCGACGACCCGATGAAGAAGATCAGCATCGGCACCAGGTACGGCACGAGCGCACCGCACGCGATGGCGACCACGCTCGCCGCGAGCAGCGTCGACGCCAGCCGGATGAGCCGCGCCGGATCGTTCTGGAACAGTCGCTCGCCGGCCGGCCCGAAGAACCGCAGGGCCACCACCGCGCCGCCCGCCGACACCGCGAAGAACACCGACCGAGCGCCCGGGCCGAAGTTCCACCGCTCGTCGAGGAAGAACAGCAGGAACGCCGAGTACGGCACGATCAGCACGCCGAACACCGCCTGCGCGACGAGCGCACGGCGCACGGTGGGGATGATGAGCAGGCGGCGCACCACCTCCGCGAACCGCAATGGTGGCACCTGGATCTCGTCGCCGTCACCGGTGAGCAGCACCTCGCCCAACGAGTCGCGCTCGGCCCGGCCGACGCCCGGATCGCGCAGCCGCACCGACACGACGGCCACCACCAGCGACACCACCGACACCACCAGGAACACGCCGCGCCACGTGAGATCGGCGCGGGTGGTGAGCAACCCCACCAGCAACGGTGCGGCGATGCTGCCGATGCTGACCGCTGCGGAGTACGCGGTCTGGATGCGCACCCGAGCGGTGGCCGGATAGAGGTCCATCAGCAACGGCTGGTGCAGCACGCGCACGCTGCCGCTCGACAGGCCATCGATCACCACCACCAACAGCAGGCCCCACGGCCCGATGACGATGACCGCCAGCATCGACGCCGCGGTCCACACGAACGCGGTGACGATCGCGATGGAGGCCCGCCACGGACGCCGCTGCACCAGCGCGGCCATCGGCAGCGTGGCGATCGACACCGCGAGCAGCTTCGCCGAGAGGATGGCGGCGAAGGCACCCTTCGTCATGCCCAGGGTGCGGCTGATCTCGGGGCCGAGCACGGCGAGCGTGAAGCCGAACAGCTCGTCGACGATGACCAGCGCGCAGATGGCGAGCAGGGGATACCACCCCGCCGGCGACGTGCGCACCGCGGTGGCGAGCGCCACACGCGGATCGTGCGTGTCGGCACCGGTGACGCCCATGGCGCGCCGAGCGGCGTCGCGCGTCGCAGTGCGGTCGTCGGTCACGGTTCCACCAGCTCGAACTGCGTGGTGGCCGACGTCTCGCCGTCGCGGCGCCCATCGGCGTCGAGCCGCACGATCGTGAGCTCGTGGAACGTGTTCGACCGCTCGCCCTTCAGCTCGGGCACGATCGCGATCTCGACCGAGGTGCTCGCCGCGACGGTCACTCCGCGACGAGCGAGGTACAGCTCGTCGGGACAGGCGGCGCTGGCTGCGCAGTCGGCGTCGCCCTTCGCGAACCACTCGACGGTCTCACCCGGTGGCATCGGCGCACGATCGATGAGCACCAGGTACGAGCCGCCCGGCTTCGGGGTGGCGTCGGTCCAGGTGACCGTCAACGGCGCCGTGACACCGGCCCGATCGGCCGGTGCCGCGATGGCGATGGAACGATCGGCGCGCAACGCGAGCCCGTCGACCGCGAACTGCGAGCAGCCCGCGAGCACGGCCACGGCGGCCACTGCCATCACCGCTCGGAGCGAGCGGTGCCGCAGGTCAGTCGATCGGGGTCGGGTCACCGGCTCGATACTTGTTGCACGCGCAGGCGCTGTCGTAGTCGGTGATGTAGTACTCGGCCACACCGTCGTGACGACCCGGACCGAACACCGACTTCAGTGCGGCCGGCGACTCGTAGGTGTCGCCCAGGCCTTCGATGGCGGCAGCGAGGTCGGCCGCCGCGACCGGCGCACCCGCACCGGTGACGCCGGCCTCCAACAGCCACGTCGCGTCGCAGAAGCGCAGCGTTTCGCTGGTGGCGTTGGGCGAGGTGAACACGGCACGGGTGCTGTCGATCAGGTCGAGGCACTTCGTGGCCGCAGCCGACTCGGGCAGCTGATCCGCGTCGGGCACCTCACCGATGGGCGACCAGGCCACGTTCGTGCCACCGGTCTTGATGTTCTGCACCAGGGTCTGACCGCCCGACAGCGAGCTGAAGCCGAGCAGCGGGGTGAACCCCTGGCTGGCCGCGTTGCTGAGGAAGAAGAACGGCGCTGCGCCACCCGACTCGAAGAACACCAGATGGGTGACCCCGGCCTCCTTCATCTTCAGCACGGCCGCCGCGGCCTCCGACGAGAACCGGCCGATGTCGTCACTGGTCTTGATGCTCGCGAGCGCCGCCGTCTCCACCGGCGTGATGCCGGCTGCGGCCAGCGCCGGCTCGAGGCTGTTCGTGGCAGCGGCATCGAACTCGGGGCTGGTGAGGCGCACCAGACCCACCTTCGCATCGGCCGTGAAGAAGCCGGCCGTGTCGAGCCCCTCCACGAGCGCCGTCGCGGCGCGATCGAGGTTGATGCCCGACGGGTTGAAGTAGAACGGGTTGGCGTCGTACACGCCCTGATCGGCGAACGAGAACGTCGCACCGCTCGACGCGATGAGCGGCACCCCCGCCTCGGTGAGGCAGGCGAGCACCTCGGCGCCCGGATCGTTGATGCTGAGGACGGCGTACACCTCGTTGTCCTCGGTGAACGTCGCGCACACCGCGCTGGCGTTCGCCGCCGGGTCGGTGTCGGTGAGCAGGTCGGTGACGTGCAGCACCGGCACGACCTCCTTGCCGCCCAGGCCGCCGCGCCCGTTGATGTCGTCGACCAACGTGGCGACCACTTCCTGGTGATCCACGAACGTGATGCCCGTGGTGCCCAACTGCGCCTGCGCCTCGGCCTGGTTCTCGGCGACGAGGAAACCCACCTTCACGGTGTCGCCGTCGACGCCCGGCACCGGTGCCGGCGGTTCGGTGGTCTCGGGTTCGGTGCTCGCCGGGTCGGTGGTGGCCGGGTCGGTGCTGGCCACCGTCGTCGGCGTGGACGTCTCGGCGCTGTCCTTGGCGGTCGAGCCACAGGCCGACACCAGCAGCACGCAGGCGATGCCCGCAATCAGTCGAATACGCACGTCAGATCCTCCCCAGATGATCGATCGCCCCAGTCTGACCCGTGGCCGATGGTGTGAACCGCCGACGAGCGGAGGTGCTGATTGTGTGATCCCACAACTCACACCGCGAGCTGCGCGCCCACGACGACCACCGCCAGGCCGACGACGATGTACGTGCGGATGTCGCGACCGGTGCGCGTCCACATCGGCCCGCCGAGCGCCTTCGACCACACGTTGGTGCCACCGTGGATCATCACGGCCGGCCACACGCTGCCGGTGTGGTGCCACGCCACGGTCATCAGCCCCGACAGCGCCACGCAGAGCAGCACGAACTGGGCCTGGAGGGTGATGAACCGACGCCACTTCGGCTGGTGCAACAGGGCCGGCACCTCGCGCGGCAGGTGCCACGCCCACCAGGCCACCGCCAGCACCACGGTGGGCCACCACATCGTGCCCGTCGTGGCCACCAGCACCGGCAGTGCGAAGCCGCGCCACCCCAGCTCCTCCAGCGAGCCACCCTCGTCGACGAACATGCCCCCGACGATGCGCCGCCACCGTCGAGTGACCGGTTGGTCGCGCAGCAGTGGTGGCACCGGCTCCACCGGGAAGCGCGCCGCCACGCGCAGGTACGCCACCGAGACCACCACGAACACGGCGAGGATGACCGCATAGGTGATGAGTGCCGCGGTGGTGCTGCGGTCGTGCCATGGCGCCAGTCGCCACAGCAGTGCCCGGACACCGGCGACACCGCTGCCGAACACCGACGTCACGATCGCGGCGATCGACGGGGCCGCGGCGAACACGAGGATGATGGTGGCGAACGGTTGCGTGCGGCAGAAGCGCGCGATCGACACCGTGTTCGCGTAGGTGTCGTGCGCGTCGAACCAGGCGAACATCTCGGGGAACACGCGCCGCGTCTCGGGCCGTGCGGCCTGCACGCGGCCGGCGTAGACCATCACGCCGCACACCACCGCCAACGCGATCGCGTAGTACAGCCCGAGTGACGCCCAGCCGGTCACTTGTGCCCCGATGCGCCGAAGTGATGGGGGGCCGCGTGCAACGCGAACGGGTTGTCGTGCCACCCCGTGTCGTCGGCGAGGTCGGCCAGGCGTCGCCCGATCTCGGGAACGAACTTGAACCCGTGCCCACTCAGCCCCACGCCCACCAGGATGTCACCGATTCGGTCGAGCACGAAGTCCTCCGTCGGGGTGGATGCGTACAGGCACGTCGACGCGTCCACCGGTGTCGGGTCGACGCCGGGCAGGTTCGCCGCCGCCCACTCCTGCAGGCGCTGCCACGACGTGGGTTCCACCTCGTACGTGCGGTGGTCGGGATGCACCACCGGACCCGTGTGGTGCTCGCCCACCTTCACCAGCCCCTCGGGCGTGGTCATGCCGTAGTGCCGCAACTTGGCGCGATCGATGAATGTCGGCCAGGCGAACTGCCCACGCGGTCGGAAGAACGCGAGCTGTTCCTTGGTGACGCGATACCCGGGCAGGTCGACCACGCCCGCCAGCAGCGACGGCGCCCACGCGCCCGTGGTGACCACCGCAACGCCGGCGCGCACCGTGCGGTCGCCCAGGTGCACCACCACACCCGCGTCGGTCTGTTCCACCCGCGTGACCTCGGTGACGGCCTGCAGCGTCGCACCGTGCTGCACCGCCAGGCGACGCAGCACCGACACGGCCCGATCGGCGTGCACCGTGCCGCCGTCGGCGTGGAACAGGACGTCGCCGTCGAACCGCATGCCCGGGTAGCGACGCTGCGCGTCGACCGCGTCGAACCGCTCCATCGCCACGCCCACGGCAGTGGTGCACTGTTCGATCTCGTCGAGCTCCTCGGCGAAGCCCGTGTCGATGGCACCCGTGCGCGACAGCAGCGGCACGCCCGCTGCACGTTCGAGTTCGCCCCACCCGTCGAGCGCATCGAGTGCGAACCGCACGTAGGCCGGATCGGTGTGACCCAACCGCACGATGCGCTCGGTGCCGTGCGACGAACCCCGCCGATGGCCGGGCTCGAACCGGTCGACCGCCAACACCGAACGGCCTCGCCGCGCGCAGTGCCAGGCCGTGGCCGAACCGGCAGCGCCACAACCGACCACCACCACGTCGAACACGTCGACGCGGTCGGCACTCACTGGTTCCACGCGCCGGCTTCGAAGTCGGCGACCTCGACCGCCAGCCATGCGCGTTCGAATGCGCTCGGCACGTCGTGTGCCGTGATGCGCACGGTGCGCACGTCGACACGTTCCACATCGACGAACCGCTCGATGCGATCGGCCTGACGGTGCGAGAGCGTGTCGATCTCGATGACGGTCGGCGTGTTCACCACCAGCGGCGCCACCGCGGCGCGGTTGCGCACTGCTGCTTCGGCCGCCATGCGGATCATCTCGGTGGTGGTGGGCAGCGGCAGACACCGTGCGTTCTGCCGCCCGGTCGTGTGCTTCACGGTGACCGCAGTGATGCCCGGCACGAACTGCGCCGCCTCGTCGGCGACGTACTGATCGCCCGTCACCCGCACCACCGGCAGACCGTGGTGACCTGCCACGGCGGCTGTGATGGCCGTCTCGCCGATCGGCCGGCCGTTCAAGCGGAACTGCCCCACCACGCCGCCGTGCCACGTGTGGGACAGCAACCCGTCGGTGCCCGCCATCGAGTGGTAGCCCACCAGCAGCGCGCACGAGAACGACGAGTCGAGACCCTCCACCTGGCACATCGTGCGGCCGGCCGCAGGGCCACGATGGGCCACCACGCCGGCTGGCAGGTCGTCGAACAACAGGTTGCGCATGCCGGCATGGCCGTCGACCACCAGCACCTCGGTGGCCCCTGCCGCGAACGCACCCTCCGCAGCGGCGATCACGTCGCCGGTCATCCACCGACGAGCGCGTTCCCAGCCTGCGGTGCCCTGCGTGAGCTCCTCGCCGTGCACCACACCGCTGATGCCCTCCATGTCGGCGGAGATGAACACCTTCACGAGCGAGCCTCCGGACCGGGTTGTGCGCCGCGCACCACGTGGCCCGGTGTGGCACCGGTCCACTGGCCGTCGACGAACGTGATGGCACCGGACTTCACGGTCCAACGGTAGCCATCGGCCGCTTGCAGCAACCGGGTGCCGCCGGCCGGGAGGTCGGCCACCAGACGGGGCGGGTGCAGCTGCAGCGCAGCGAGGTCGATCACGTTCAGGTCGGCCAGATAGCCGGGGGCCACCACACCGCGATCGTGCCAACCGACGTGGCGCGCCGGGCGCTGCGTCTGATGGTGCACCACGTGCTCGAGCGGCAGCCCGGGGCCACGGGTGCGATCACGGCACCAGTGCGCCACCGCGGTGGTGGGGAACGTGGCGTCACAGATGAAGTTGCAGTGCGCGCCGCCGTCGCTGAGCCCGAACACCACGTTCGGCGCCGTCATCATCTCGCGCACGTCGTCGAGGTTGCCGCCCGCGTAGTTGTTGAGCGGCATGTAGAACATGTCACCGCCGTCGTTCGCCACCAGCAGGTCGTAGGCGAGGTCGATCGGGGCGCGACCCGACCGTGCCGCGAGCGCCGCCACCGACCGGTCGGCGGTGGGCTCGTAATCGGGCGGATCGCCCAGCGGGAACATGCGGTCGAACGCGCTCAGCACCATCGACACCAGCCCTCGCGGCATGTGGTGCGGGTGCTCCTCGATGATGCGCGCCTTCACGCTGTCGTCGCGCAGCGCGGCCACGCGTTCGGCGAGCGACAGCTTCGCGATGCGTCGATACGTGGGCGTGGCCTGCAACGGGTTCACCGACCCCGACAGCCCGAGCAGCAGACCGATGGGCCGCGGCGCCACCTGCCCCTTCACGTCGAGCCCCTCGGCACACAGCTCGTCGATCACTGCGAGCATGTCGCGCCAGCGATGAGCGACCGCGTCGACCTGCTCCACCGTGAACGACAACGGCCGCCGCACCTCGCGGGCGATGCGGCGCAGCAGCGCGATCTCGCGTTCGGCATGGTCGGGCTGGTCGGTGAGGTACAGGTCGCTCACCAGCTGCACCACGCCACGTCCGCTGGTGGTGAGCGCCGACGCGATGCCGATGAGCTCCTCAGCGCTCGCGGTCATGGTGCCGACGTACTCGCCTGTGCCCGTGCGATGGATCATCGTGCGCGACGTCGCGAAGCCCAGCGCGCCGGCATCGAGCGCCTCGCCGACCAGACGGCTCATTGCTTCGATCTCGTCGGCGGTGGGGGCGACGGTGTGGTCGGCGCCGCGCTCGCCCATCACGTAGGCGCGCAGCGCGGCGTGCGGTACGTGCGAGCCGATGTCCACCGTGTGCGGCACGCGGTCGACGGCGTCCAGATACTCGGGGAAGCTCTCCCAGTCCCACGGCAGACCCTCGGCGAGTGCCGTGCCCGGGATGTCCTCCACGCCCTCCAGCAGGCCGATCAACCAGTCGTGGCGATCGGGGCGCGCGGGCGCGAACCCGACACCGCAGTTGCCCATCGCGATCGACGTCACGCCGTTCACCGACGACGGCTCCACCACGGGGTCCCAGGTCACCTGGCCGTCGTAGTGGGTGTGGATGTCGACCCAACCGGGTGCCACCACCAGGCCGTCGGCGTCGATGTGCTCGCGGGCGTCGCCGAGCGACGGTCCCACCTCGACGATCCGCCCCCCGGCGATCGCCACGTCGGCCACACGGCCGGGCGCCCCGGTGCCGTCGACCACCAACCCGTTGCGGATCACGAGATCATGCATCGCCCCAGGTTGGTGCCGGGCGGCTGTGCCAAGTCGCCAACGAAGCGCGCAGCTCGCTGTGCGATCGAACAACGCCGCGCGTCAGTCGAGCATCTTCATCTCGTCGATCTGACCGTCGGTGAGGTGGAATGCCACGGCCGCCTCGAACTGCCGACCGCTGTCGTCGTCGATGCGTTCGTGATCGACCACCCAGTCGCCGACCGCGATGCGGTTCAGGATGGTGGCGCGCCGGCCCACCACGGCGAACACCGGCACGTACGCCTCGCGCAGTTGCTCGTAGCCCTCGGCGCGCACGGTGCCGTTGCCCGTGGTGAGGCGGATGGTGGGCGCGAAACACGCCACGAAGTCGTCGAGGCGGTGCTCGTTGTACGCGGCCAGTTGACGGTTCACCGGGTGATCGTCGGGCAGTCCGTTCATCGCAACCTCCACTGCAGCTCCAGCACGAATCGTGCGACCGGGTCACCGAGGTCGAGGTCGATCAGTTCGTGGATGCGCTTCAACCGATACCGCAGCGTGTTCGAGTGGATGTCGAGACGTGCTGCGGCCGCGCTCACGTCGCCGAACGCGTCGAGATAGGCCCCGAGCGTGGCCAGGTGATCGGTGTGATGCTCGGCATCGTGGCGCGCGAGCAGGTCGAGATGTGGGGTGCGGCAGCGCGGATCACCGACGAGACGTTCGCGCACGTGCCGCATCACCACGTCGGACTGCACGTCGGTGATGGCGGCCACCTGCGACGTCGGGCGATCCTGCGCGAGCAGCGCGGCAAGGGTCTGCTCGGCCTCCCAGCGCGACGTGGCGAGTCCGCCGATGTCGACAGCGGCGCTACCGATGCCGGCGAACACGTCGCGCTTCAACGCGTGCGTGGCGCGCTGGGTGACGTCGCCCACCACTTCACGGATCCGACGCGCCGTCACGCGGTCCGACTCCGGCACGATCACCAGCACCACACCGTCGAGGTCGACCGCGGCCGACCGGTCGTCGAGCAGCTCGAACTGCAACGACGCCACCTCGGCCAGCCGGCGCTGGCGCATGATGGCCGACGCTGCGTCGAGATCGCTGCGCTCGTGCACGCGCAGTGCCACCACCCGCAGCCGTTCACCGTCGCGTGGAGCCAGCAGCGAACCGGCCGACCCGTCGAGCGCCGCACGCACGGCCTCGGCGCGGCGGCGGCGCGCGACTTCGCCGGCACGTTGGTGCTGCAGCAACAACAGTGCCGCCTGTGCGGTGCTGGCCACCAGCGCGCGTTCGGCGTGGTCGTCGAACGGCATGTCGCCCTGCACCACCCAGATGGTGCCCAGCACCTCGTCGCCCGCGCGCACCGCGACCCCCAGGCGAGCACGCACCGGTGGTTCGGCGGTGGCCGGCAGGTGCACCACGGGCCCGTCGGCGAACAACCGGCGGTACAGCGCCACCATGTCGTCGCGCGCCATCACGTAGTTGGGCACGCCGCGCCCGAGGATGGAGTCGCGGCGCACGTCGTCGATCGGCTGATCGAGGTTCGAGTACGCCACCACGCGCAGCTCGCGGTCCTCGATGGTGGTGGCGCCACCAACGGCCGCGGCGATGGCGTTCGCCAGCGCGAACAGGTCGCTCGGCCCGCCGTCGCCGGGGCCGGCCACGCCGGGCATCTCCACCAGCGTGCGCAGCAGCACGAACACCTGACCCCAGTCGGAAGTGCCCGGCGGCACCGCCACGGCCACGGCGCCTGCGTCAGCGCGACTGCGCGCGACGGCGAGTTGATCCGGTGCCAGCTTCGCGATCAGCAGGGCGGCACCAGCGTCGTGAGCGCGGCGCAGCACGGCGTCGAACGCGTCGTCGACGGAGGAACAACCGACCAGGAGCACCACGTCGCCCGGCGCGAGCGCCGTGCTGTCGTCGGGGCTGACGATGAGCACGCGGCGGGCCTCCACATCGACACCCGACGGCGCCGCCACCAACTCGAGGACCAGCGGAGACAGCCGCTCGAGCATGACACCGACCGTCAACGGAGCGTGCTCGGCATCGACGACGACCATTCGGCCACGGTAGCCCTGCGCTTGACGGACGTCATACCGTGTCCCCCGATGGCGCCCCTGCACACCCTCCTCGACGACTTCCTGGCTGCGCACGACGACATGCCGGGCGTGCTGCTGCACGTCGAGGCACCGTCGCTGGGATGCAGTTGGTCGGGTGGTGCCGGTGTGGTCGAGCGCGACGGGTCGCCGCTGGCCGGCACCGAGTGCTTCCGCGTCGCCAGCATCACCAAGACGTTCGTCGCCGTCGCGGTGCTGCGGCTGGTGGAGCGCGGCGTGCTCGACCTCGACGACATCGCCCTGCCGCACATCCCCGAACCGGCCGCCTCGATGTTCCAGCGCGCCGTACCCGACGCGCCCGCCATCACCGTGCGCCATCTGCTGCAACACACCAGCGGCGTGTACGACTTCGGCAACGACACCCACTACCGACGCGCCATCGGCACCGACCCACAACGCGAGTGGTCGGCCACCGACCTCATCGGCATCGCCTTCGAGCACGGCACGTCGTACTCGGCCCCCGGCGCCGAGTTCCACTACAGCGACACCGGTTACGTGCTGCTCGCACTGCTGCTCGAACACCACACCGGGCTGCCCTTCGCCGCAGCACTCCGCGCCGAATCGGGCATCGACCAACTCGGTCTCACCCACACCTGGCTCGAGGGCAAGGAACCACTGCCCGGTGCCGCGCCGACCCGGGCCCATCAGTACCTCGGACCCAACGACACGTACGGCTTCAACCCATCGTTCGACGGGTACGGCGGTGGCGGGTTGGTGTCCACCGGACGCGACCTCGCCACCTACGTGCGCGCCGTCGTGCACGGCGAGTTGCTGTCGCCCGCCACCACGGCCGCGATGCTCGACTGCTCCGTGCCCACCGACCTCGGCGACCTCGGCCAGCGGATGGGCCTCGGCATCTTCCAGAGCACCATCGACGGCATCGAGCGCGTCGGTCACGAAGGATTCTGGGGCACGTGGATGTACCACCTGCCCGAACACGACATCACCGTCGCCGGCGCACACACCTCCATCCCGTTCGACATGCCGGCCAAGCAACGGCTCATCAATGGGGCGGTGCAACTGCTGGCGGGTGGCGGGTGACCCCGTTCGAACGCGTCGTCGCCCACCTCGACGAGCTGGGCATCGAGTACCGGCTGATGCACCATGCCCCCACGCTCACCAGCCTGGAAGCCGCCGAGATCCGCGGTGTCGACGCGTCGCGCGGCGCGAAGTCGTTGGTGGTGAAGTCGAAGGACGGCATGGCGCAGTTCGTGGTGCCGGGTGACGCATTGCTCGACTGGGGTGCGGTGAAGGCCGCAGGGTTCCGCAAGCCACGCCTGGCCGACGAGGACGAACTGCTCGCCGCCACCGGTCTCACCAAGGGCAGCGTGCCGCCGTTCGGCAACCTGTTCGGTCTGCCCGTCTTCATCGACGAGGACGTGATCGACGTGCCGCTCGTGCAGTTCAACGCCGCATCGCTCACCGACTCGGTGGAGATCGCCGGTGCCGAACTCGTACGCGCCACCGGCGGCACCATCGGTCGCTACCGGGCCCGACCGTGACCGCGACGGCGCACCTGGGGCACCTCCGGCTCGACGAGCTGTGCTGGCGGTTCGACATCGTCGGCGCCGTGGTGGGCGTCAGCATCGGCGGGGAGCACTCGGTGGCGGTGCACGGTGTCGCTCACGCCACCAACGACACCGCGCTGACACGCGACACGTTCCTGATGGCCGGGTCGGTGACCAAGGCGATGACCGCCACCATCGTGGCGTTGCTGCGCGCCAAGGGTCGCCTCGACCTCGATGCGCCCGTGGTGTCGGTGGTGCCCGAGTTCCGCGTGCACGACGAGGCCGCCACCGCATCCATCTCCCTCCGCCACCTGCTCACCCACACCGCCGGCTTCGACGGCGACATCTGGCCCGATCTCGGTGAGGGCGACGATGCGATCGACCGTCTGGTGGCGAGCCTGTCCACGTGTGCGCAGCTGTCGCCGCCCGGGACTGGCTTCTCGTACAACAACGCGGCGTACGCCGTGCTCGGCAAGGTGATCGAACGCGTCACGGGCCAGTCCTTCGAACATGCGCTCGCCGAACACGTGGCCACGCCCTGCGGTGCCACCATCACGACCGACCTGGCGCGGTTGCGCGGTGCCTCGACGGCCATCGGACACGTGGTCGATGCCGACGGAAGGCCGCAGCCGCTGGCCACCGCATTCGGGCCTGCATGCTTGGCGCCCGCAGGATCGCGCACGTGGTCGACCATCGACGGGCTGTTGGCGTTCGGCGAACTGCACCTCGGTCGGCACGGCACACCGGCCACGCACGCAGCCCTTCGCGCGATGCGCGAGCCGCAGATCGTGGTCGACGATCCCAACAACGGTGGCACGATGGCACTCGGGATGTTCCTCGACGACCGATGGGGCACACCGGTGGTGTTCCACGACGGCGGTGTGCAAGGACAGTCGGCGTACCTGCGTGTGCTGCCCGAACTCGACGCGGTGCTCGCGGTGATGAGCACCGGGGGAGTGCCACAGGTGTTCCACCGCCACGTCTTCGCGCAGCTCGCTGCTGCGTTGCCGGGCGTCGCAGCGCCGCTCGGCGTGGTGGCCGACCCGACCTGCGCGCTCGACCCAGCCCGCTACGTCGGCCGGTTCGAGGCGTCGGCCACTCGCGTCGACGTCACCGAGATCGACGGGTCGTTGCGCGCGGAGGTCGTGTGGGGCCACGGCACCGACACGCCCGTGAGCACTGGCGCGCTGCCGCTGTCGCCGTACTCGACCGAGGTGCTGCTCGCCCCGCTCGACGGGCGTGACTACGTGCTGGTGTACCCACCTGCGACTCGACCGGCCGACCACCTGCTGGCCGGGCTGCGGCGCCTCAACCGAGTGCCGCTCGCCTGACCTCAGCCCTCGGGCAGCACCAGCGTGAAGGTGGAGCCGACGTCGACAGCGGACTGCACCTCGAGCCGGCCATGCATCGCCTCGGCCAGGCTCCTCGCCACCGCCAACCCGATGCCGGTGCCCTCGATCCCGGTGCGCTCCGCACCCAGCCGGTCGAACGGCTGGAACAGCCGACCGAGCATCTCCGGTGCGATGCCCGGGCCGTCGTCGGCGACCTCGATGCCCACCATGCCGTCCTCGACGTGGACGCAACTGACCCGCACGGTGCCCGACGGCCGGTGGTACTTCACCGCGTTCGAGAGCAGGTTCAGCATGATCTGCACGATGCGCTGCCGGTCGGCGAGCACGGAGTGGCCGCAGCCGTCGATGTTCACCGGCACGACCGTGACATCGACACTGGCCGCCAACCCGCGGACCAACTCGATCGTCTCGGCCACCACGTCGGCGAGCGCGACCGTCTCGAGCGTCATCGTCACCCGCCCCGACTCGATGCTCGTGATGTCGAGCACCTCGTTGATCAGATCGAGCAGGTGACGACCACCCGTGACGATCTTCTCCACCGAACTCGACTGCGTGGGCGTGAGTGGTTCGAGCTGCAGCAACTGCGCGAACCCGAGCACGGCGTTCAACGGTGTGCGCAGCTCGTGGCTCATGCGCGACAGGAACATGGTCTTCGCGCGGCTGGCCTCCTGCGCCTCGCGCTCCGACACCTCCAATGCCTCGCGCAGCGTGTACTCGGCGGTCACGTCGTGCCAGCCGGCCACCCGGCCGACCACGTGGCCGTGCTCGTCGACGACCGGCGCGAGGCGCGCCGACATCCAGCGGTACACGCCGTCCTTGGTGAGGAAGCGCAAGTCGTTGCGCACCACGTTGCCCGACATCACGTTGTCGCGCGCCCGCTGGCCACGGGCGACGTCGTCGGGATGCATGCGATCGAAGATCGACGTGCCCACGATCTCGTCGACCCGCCATCCCAACACCTCCTCGATGGCCGGGCTGATCCACACCACGCGGCTGTCGGCGTTGATCTGCATCGCCACGTCGGACGCCATCTCCGCGAGCAGGCGGTACGGCGGTTCGTGGCCGTCACGTTCGCTCCCGTCGGTGGTGGTCATCCTGAACCCGTCCTTCGTGGTCAGCCCATCGACACCCTAGGACAATGCCCTCGCCGATCTTCAGGCGATCGGCGGCACGGGAAGCGGTCAGGTTGATCCTGCGGGTTCGTGCGACCGCAGTGTGAGCAGTGCGTGTCGACCGAGGACGAATGGCTGTGGTTCGGCCTCGGGGGACCGCGCCGTGTCGATCGAGCCCGACCGTGCTTCGCCGAGGTCGCAGTCGTGGAACACGCGTGCCGGTCCGGCCGCGTCCAGCCGAGCCGCTGCGGGCGAGTCGGTGGGGTTCCACAGTCGCCACACCACGCCGTGCCCGTCGTCGGCGGGCTTCATCGCGGTCATCACCGCGTCGGTCACCGTGACGCCAGGGATGTCGGGATCGACCAGCGGCTGCGCGCCGACGGCGACGATGATCGGCGTCAGCTCGAAGGCCTCCAGCGCGGCCCAGCGCCCCACTTGGTCGACGGGATCGGGGAGCACCGCGATGCGCGCCGAGACGCCCTCGGCGCACTGGGCGCCGGGCACCGGGATCGCCGGACTGGCCCGACCGGGCCGGGTGCGCAGATCGGGCCTCGACATCCATCCCACCGCGCGGAGCAGCGTGACCAGCACGGCGTCGTCGTCGACGTCGGCCTCGGGCAGACCCGGGGCGAGCAGCAGGCTCCCACCGCGCGCCACCCACCCCTGGTGGCAGCACGTGCTCGGGGTGGGATGCACCCAGTTGGCCGGTCGTTGCACCGTCCCGTCGAACTCGTCGTGTCCGAACGTGACCGCCCGGATCGTCGTGCCCCCTCCCACGGGCATCCGCAGCTGCAGACGATGGTCGCGGGCAGTGGTGCTGCAGTGCACGTCGATGTCGAGCCGGCCGCCGGGGGACAGGCGCGCCACCGTGACGAGCGTGAGCACTGTCGAGTCGGTCGTGCGGTGCTCCCGTGATGCGGCGAGGCCCGTCGGCACGTCGAACGTGCGTGTCACGGTCAGCTCGCCGGATCCGTTCGGGTGTCGTCGGCGGACGACGTCGACCGCACGCAGCACGAGCAGGTGCGCGTCGTCGAGCACGTCGGCGTCGTACGTGTCGCCGCGGTCACCGCGATCGACGACACCCATCAGGCCGTGCCGAGTGACACCGCCTGCCGTGTACGACAACGTGCCGTCGTCGGCCACTTCGACCGCGGCCCCTCCGAACGCGATGGATCGACCGTCGTCGACTGCGTCGTCCTCCCGTGTCCCCCGGGCGACTCGTAGACGGGTCCAACCCAACGGCGGCAACGTCGCCTCGACCTCGAGGTCGATCAACTCCTGGTCCGGCGAGAACCGGTCACGGCGCTGATCGGCGGCGGCGACCATCCGGGCCGGCCGACCGTCGACCTCGAAGCCAACGCTGTCGAGCGAGGCGACGTGTCCCGGGTGCCGCTCGATGCCGTCGTTCCGCACCCGGAACGCGGGCCAGCCCTCGACGGGGATGCGCACCACCTCGCGTCGTTCGAAGGGCGAGGGGTTCCACACCGCCACGTCCCACTCGTCGGCCCAAGGCGCCAGATGGTCGGGACCGAGACCCGACAGCGCCTCGCACAGCCGGCGGCTCAGCGCATCGGCGGCGGCGATCGCGGTGCCGCTGCGCGTGGCCATCGTGGCATGGACCCCGTCGACCGAACAGCCGCCGATGGAGTCGTGCGCCTGGTTCTGCAGCAACAGCCGGCGGACGCGACGCAGTGTCGGCCGTTCGTCGGCCAGCCCCGACAACGACGCCAGCGCGGCGATTCGCTCGGCGCGCCACAGCGCCGACTCGGCGTGGCGGTTGGCCAGCTTGAGGGGCATCCTGCTCGACCACACGCCGGGGAGCAGGTTGGCGTCGCGACCACCGGTCAGTGGCCCCTCCCACTCAGCGTCGGGGCGAGGCAGTGCTCGCACCGCGTCGTCGAGGGTGGATCGATGCACGGTCCATCCGGTGCGTCGGCCCAGCTCGAGCGCCACCGCCTCGGTGTGCGGGTCGGGCACAGAGTGGTCGACACCGTTCATCAACAGCACGCGGTCGGGCGAGCGGACGGCGAGCACCGAGGCCAGGTCGCGCAATCTCGTCGCCGCGACGTCGACATCGCGCTCGAGGTTCGCCGCCGCCAGGTAGCTCCCTTCGAGGTGCCAGGCGAGCACCTCGCTGGTGTCACTCGCTCGCCAGATCCACCGGGCCGGCAACGCGTCGCGCTCGCTCCCATGACCGCGCCAGTACACGAACGCGTCGAGCCCGAAGCCGCGGAACAACTGCGGGAACGCCGCCGGATGCCCGAACGAGTCGGGCGTGTAGGCCACGCGCGACGTACCGCCGTGTGCCTCGCAGACCATCCGTCCCTCGAGCAGGTTGCGGATGTGCGCCTCGCCGGACGGGAGCAGTGAGTCGGGCTGCACGTACCACGGCCCGATCGTCAGGCGCCCGTCGGCCACGGCGCGCCGCACGTCGTCGGCACGACCCGGCCGGGCCTCGAGGTAGTCCTCCACCACGATGGCCTGCCCGTCGAGCACGAATGCCCAGCCGGGGTCGCGGTCGAGCAGGTCGAGCACGCGGTCGACCGTGGTGACGAGCCGACCTCGGAACCACTCCGCCGACTCGTACCACTCCCGATCCCAGTGGGTGTGCGACACGAGGTGCACCGTCAGCTCGGCGGGTGGGATCGGCACCTCGGGCAGCGCACGGAACGGCCAGGCCCCGCTCCCGGTGGGTGTCGGCTCGGACGCGGTCACCCGCTCACGATGGCAAACGCGAGCGCGCGCGGGCTATGTGCACCGGCACGGATCGGTGTGCGCCGGTCGTGCGGTGGGACGAGATCCGGCACCGCCGGTGTCGGGCAGGATGGGTGAACATGGACGATCTCGCGACCCTGGAAGCGGTGCAACGGCGGGTCCTCTGGCTGGCCGTCCGCATGATCGACTCGGCGAACCACGACCGCCCGGCCGGTGAGGTGAAGGTGGGCGGTCACCAGGCATCGTCGGCCTCGATGGTGGGCATCATGACCTCGATGTGGTTCGGTCACCTGTCCGGCGACGACAAGGTGGCCGTGAAGCCACACGCCTCGCCGGTGTACCACGCCATCAAGTACCTCACCGGCGAACTCGACCGTTCGTACCTCACCCGGCTGCGCGAGTTCGGCGGGTTGCAGGCCTACCCGAGCCGCACCAAGGATCCCGACGTCGCCGACTTCTCGACGGGCTCCGTCGGCCTCGGCGTGGTGGCACCGCTCTTCGCCGCCGCCGTGCGTCGCTATGTGGAGGCCCACTCCGGTGCACCCGCCGAACGCCCCGCACGGTTCATCGCGCTCGCCGGCGACGCCGAACTCGACGAGGGAAACGTGTGGGAGGCCATCTCCGACCCGGCCCTGCAAGGGCTGGGCAACGTGATGTGGGTGGTCGACACCAACCGGCAGAGCCTCGACCGGGTGATCCCCGACCAGAAGATCAAGAAGCTGATGGAGTTCTTCGACGGTGCCGGCTGGCATGTGGTGGAGGCGAAGTACGGCGCCCGGCTGCAGGACGCGTTCACCCGTCCGAACGGGGACGTGTTGCGCCGCCACATCGACGCGATGTCGAACGAGGAGTACCAGTCGCTGTTCGCGCACCGCGGCAGCGAACTCCGCGAACGGTTCCTCGCCGGTGCCGACTCGTCGGTGCGGCGCTTCCTCGACGACTACGACGACACCCAACTCGCGCCGCTGGTGCACAACCTCGGTGGTCACGACCTCGGCGTGCTGATCGACCGCTATCGCCAGTGCGATGCCGTCACCGACCGGCCCAGCGTGGTGTTCGCCTACACGATCAAGGGTTGGGGTCTGCCGATGGCGGGCGACCCGCTGAATCATGCGGCGCTCCTCTCGGTCGAGCAGATCGATGCACTGCGCGCCGAGTTCGGACGCACCCGCGACGACGAATGGGACCGCTTCCCGGTCGACACGCCGGAGGGCCGGATGTGCACTGCCGTCGGTGGCGAGCTCAACAACCGCCCGACGCCGGCCCGCCCGACGGTGCCGGTGCCCGACGCCGTCGGCGGGAACCTCGGCGGCAAGGCGGTGAGCACGCAGGAGACGTTCGGCCGCCTGCTCACCAGGCTCGCCGAGATCCCCGAGGTGGCCGCACGCATGGTGACCACCTCCCCCGACGTGAGCGTGAGCACCAACCTCGGCGGATGGATCAACAAGATGGGTGTGTTCCACCCCGCCGAACAGCGCGACTACCTGGGCGACTCGCGGGCGCTGAAGTGGCGGCAGTCGTCGGCCGGGCACCACGTCGAGCTGGGCATCAGCGAGATGAACCTGTTCCTCCTGCTGCACGCGCTCGGCCTCGGCCACGAACTCCACGGTGAACATCTGCTGCCCATCGGCACCGTCTACGACCCGTTCGTGTGCCGAGGCCTCGACGCGCTCGTCTATGCGCTCTACAACGGTGCTCGCTTCGTGGTGGTCGGCACACCGGCCGGCGTGACGCTCGCGCCCGAGGGTGGTGCCCACCAGAGCACCGTCACGCCGTCCATCGGGCTGGAGCTCCCCGGGATCGCGTACGCCGAGCCGGCCTACGCACTGGCGCTCGACTGGTTGCTGTGCGACGGCCTTCGGCGGCTGTCGGACCCCGATGGCGACAGCCTGTACCTGCGGCTGTCGACTCGACCGATCGATCAGGCGCCCTTCGCCGCGACCGTCGAACGCCGCGGCGAGGACGCATTGCGCGCCGACGTGCTCGCCGGCGGCTATCGCCTTCGCGAACCCGTCGCCCGGCCGGCGGAGGTGGTGATCGCCACCTGCGGGCCGCTCGTACCCGAGGCGGTGGCCGCCGCCGCGATGCTCGACGACGAGGGCGTGCCGTCATTGGTGCTCGACATCACCAGCTCCGACCGCCTCTACCGCGAATGGCGCAACGGCCTGCGCGACGCGACGCGTGGGGCGAGAGCCGCAGCCCCGGTGCACCAACTGGCGCGACTGCTCGCACCGCACGAACGCCACCTGCCGATCGTCACGGTGCACGATGCGGCGAGCCACCACCTCGCCTGGCTCGGCGGTGTCTTCGGCTCGCGCACACTGCCGGTGGGGGTGGACGCATTCGGGCAGTCGGGCAGCATCGCCGACCTCCATCGTTGTTTCGATCTGTCGGCCGAGCAGATCGTGAACGCTGCACTGGTCGCCACGGCCTGAGCTGACGATGCACCCGGCAGGCACCCTCCCCGACGACCACCCCGTGGTCCGTCAGTTCGATGCGTACAACGCGCACCTGCTCGACGAGTTCGTGCGCTGCTTCGCGCCGACCATCCGGCTCACGCGCAGCGACGGCTCGGTACGCGCAGAGGGACACGAACAGCTGCGCGCCGTGTACGAGCCGGTCTTCGCCATCCCCGGCCGGCGCGCCACGATCCTCGATCGCATCGTCGTCGGTCACCGGGTGGTGGACCACGAACGCGTCGACGACGACAGCGGCCGTTCGTTCGAGGCGATCGTCACCTACCGACTGGAGCATGGCGAGATCGTGGAGATGACCGTCCTCGACTGAACGAACGGCGCGGCCCGGCGGCCGGATCAGCCCACCCGAGCGAGGCGGAGCGCCGCCGACACCGCATCGCCCTGACGCCGCCGATCGGGGCCGGGGTACTGCGCCGACACGAGCGACCCGACGATCAGGTCGGCGCGCTCGCCCGGGGATGGCGGGGTGGGGCGACCGTCGACCAGGTTCACCGGCTGCGCGTCGAGGTGGCAGATCGACGCGGAGGGGGCCAACGGGTGCGGCGCGGACACCATGGCGTGGCCGAGCACCGCGTCGGGTTGCACGTGCGGCATGACCACATCGGTGACGGCATCGGCCACCCGCAGGGTGATGCGCGGCCCCGCAGTGTCGAGCACCACCGGCAGCGTGTCGTCGCCCCACTGCGCGACACCCTCCCACCGCCCGACGAGCAACGGATGGGCTGCACCCACCTCCCACGGGGGAGCGGCGGTCGGGGGTGCGTACTGCGGCACGGTCGCGTCGAGCACCGTTGCCACCGCGGCGGCCAGCACTTCCGTCTCGATGTTCGCCAGTGCGGCAACCACCAGCCCGAGCGCAGGCACCACCGTGAGATGCGCACCCACACCGCCCATCCGCCCACCGTGCACGAGCACGCGGACGCCGGCGTACTCCCGCGTCACCCACCCGAGTGCGTACGCGGCCCCGTCGGGTTGGCGCGGTGCCCATGGTTCGGCGAGCAACTGGTGGCTCGACGCGGAGAGCAGCGACGAGCGCGCGTGCGCGAGCCCGAACGTCAGCAGGTCGTCGATGGAGCACCACGCCTCCGACGCAGGCGGGTGATCGGTGACATAGCCCGGGTAGGCCTCGGTGGTCGACAGATGACGTACCGCCGCCCCGTCGGGTCCCGACGCACCGCCCCAGGCCGAGTGGCCCATCCCGAGCGGCCGGAAGACGTGCCGGTGCACCAGCTCCTCCATCGTGTCGCCCGTGGCGCGCTCCATCGCCAGCTGCAGCACGCCGTAGCCGAGGTTCGAGTACCGCCACTGCCCTCCGATGGGCAGCGTCGGCCGGGCCAGCGTGCGCACCGCCTCGGCGACATCGACCGGGGCTCGCTCGTCGGCGTAGAAGAACCGGTGGTGGGTGCCCAGCCCCGCGGTGTGGGACGCAACCTCTCGCACCGTCGGTGCCCGGTCGGTCCACAGCGGCGCCGGGAACTCGGGTACCAGCGTGGTGATGGGGTCGTCGAGATCGAGCAACCCCTGGTCGCGGATCGCGGCCAGCACCGTGGTGGCCATCGGCTTCGTGGTCGATGCCAGGCAGAACGGCGTGGTGGTCGTGACGGCGCGCCCGGTGCGTGCATCGGCGGCACCGCATGCGTCGACCAGCACCACGCCGTGATCGGCATGCCCCACCGCGAACGCGGCACCGGGCAGCGCACCGTCGTCGACGGCGCGCCGGATGACGGCGGCACCGGCGGCGGCCGCGTCGCGCAACGACGGCGTGGTCACGTCGAGCCGTCGGACTCGTCGAGCAATCGCAGCTGCAGGTGTGCCATCAACCGCTCCACCGGATCGTCGAGATCGATGCCGGCGGTGTCGAGCGCGCGACGAAGCCGGTAGCGGAACGTGTTCGGGTGCACGCCGAGATCGGCCGAAGCGTTGATCACGTCGCCGAAGCGATCGAGGAACGCCCGGAGCGTCGCCACGTAATGGGTGTCGCGGTCGCGGTCGCTCTGCAACAGCACCTCGATGCGACCCGCCCGCAACTCCGGCTGTGCTGCTGCCGCGCGCCGCCACCGCACCAGCAGCACCTCGCCGAGCACGTCCTCGAACTCGGTGAGCGTGCCCGGCCGCGCGTCGCACACGCTGAGGACGTCGTCGACCAACTGCCGGGCCGGCACCACGGCGCCGAGCCCGTCGGTCGACCGTGCCACGGCCACCTTCACCGGCACGTTCACGCTCTTGCGCGCCCGATCGGCCAACTCGTGGAGGATGGCATCGAGCCGGTCGCCGGCCGCGACCACCACGTGCAACGTGTCGGCCGACCAGGTGAGCGCGAGCTGCAACTGCTCGGAACGCCGGAACAGCGAGATCACGCTCGACAACCGGCCGAGGTGCATGGTGCTCTCGACCTCGTCGGCGCTCACGGGGCGCAGCCCGAGGACCGCGACGCGCTGTCCCTTCCGCACGGTGATGTGCTCGCTGAGCGACGTGGGCGGCACACGCCCGGCCAGCACCGCCTTCAGCAGCTCGGCCTCCTGCCGGCGTTCGAGATCACCGGCGAGATGCCGGGCGAGGTGCAGCGCGGCCAGCGGCGCGACCTCGCACAACAGGCGCTCGTGCTCGTCACCGAGCGGTTCGCTGCCCTCCTGGATCCAAATGCTCCCCACCGCCTCGCCACCGGCGCGCACGGCGATGACCAGGCGGTCGCGGTAGCCGGGTTCACTGGTGGAGTACGAGATGCGCACCGGACCCTCGCCACGCCAGATGCGCTGGAACACGCCGTCGTTCTGCAGACGGCGCACCCACGACTCGGGCACCCGCCGCCCCAGGATGGTGTCGCGGCGGTACTCGTCGATCTCCTCTTCACCCGTCGAGTAGGCGAGCACCCGCGACTGCGCGTCCTCGATGGTGACCGGTCCGTGGGCACGTACGGCGATGGCGTTCGCCAGCGCGAACAGGTCGCCGAGCGGGATGTCGCCGTCGCGCTGCGTGCCGCCCGTGGCCGTCACCATCCGCAGCAGCGCGTGGAACTGACCCCACTCGACATCGCGCGACAACCGGAGGAGGGCGATGTTGCACCGCTCGGCCGCGGCCACCACCGCCGTCGACTCCTCGCCGTCGATCAACTTCGCGATCACGGCGGCGGCGCCGGCCCGACCCGCCGCCTCCAGCAGGTCGAGCAGTTCGCGCCCGCGAGGATCGACACCGACGGCCAGCACCACGTCGGCGGCCATGATGCTCGTGCCGGCCAAGCGGTCGTGGATGACCGGATCGCCGACGGGGACGTCGAGACCGCCGGGGGCCACCTCGACGCGCACCACTTCGTACCCGAGCCCCTCGAGCAGGTCGGTCAGCGTCAGTTCGCGCAGCATCAGGTCGATTCTCGCGCCTGCGCACTCACCGACGGTCCTCGTCGGGCCGGAAGCGGTAGTGGCCGTCGAGGGTGACGAGGTCGGCGACGAGGCCCGCCTCGAACGCCAACGAGAACGCGGTGCGGATCGATCGCCGCCACGCGAGCGCCGCCTCGGGGCGCGCCTGGCGCAGGCCGACGATGTCGTCGGGGGTGGCCACCAACACGGCCGGCGCGTCGATCCCGTGCAACACCGGGGTGCCGTCGGCGTCCGCCGTCAGCAGCGCACCATGGCCGTCGCGCAGCAGGTCGCCCGAGTTGCCGGCCGGTGTGGGACCGGGATGCACGGGTGACGTCCAGCTGACCACGCACCGGTCGGTGGCCTCGGATCCGTTGAGCCCGTCGTCGAGCGGCCCGTAGAAGTCGGGCACGAACCGCACGATGCGCGCGCCGAGCCGAGAGAGGTTGAAGTGCGCATTGCGGCGCACCAGCGGATCGAAGGTCCAGGTGATGCGGCGCATGCCGTGCTCGGCGGCCCACCACTGCTGATGCCGCTTGATCGCCTCACCCACACCGCGGCGAGGCTGCAGCACACCGGTCACCTGACTGCGCAGGCACGGCTCCCCGCCGTCGAGATACGTCACCCCGAACGACGCGCCCACCAGCGAGTCGTCGGCCCACGAACCCACCACGTATCCGCCGGTGTCGGCGATGGCGGTCAACACGTTCCGCGGGCCCGGTGACGCGGCTGGCGGCGTGCCCCACACCTCGGCGAGCAGTTCACTGATGCGGCGGATCTCCTCGTTCGAACGCGCGACCCGCACTACCACGCCAGCGCGCGCGGCGCTCTCGTCGGCCGCCTGCCGCAGGTGCGTGGTGGTCATCGACTCGACGGCGGTCACGTCCTCCACCTTGCCCGAGTGGGGTTCACCCGTGTTTCGTGGCGGCGACCGAATTCGCGGCGACCAGGTTGTGAGCGCACACCGTCACGGTGACGACGGCTCGACCAGCCGCACCAGTTCGAGGCCTTCGGCGCGATGCAGCACGACCCGTCCCCGACGACCGTCGCGATCGAGCTCGAGCAGCCCCCACGGCGCGGCGAACACCCAGCGGCCGTCGCGAGCGCCGACCGGTCGGAGCGGCTCGCGGGGCGCCTGACCCCGTCGAAGCCACAGCTCGCCGCCGTCCTGTGCCACCTGCAGCGCGGTTCGTGCCGACGCGCACCACCACCACCCGGTGAATGCCGACATCGACGCCGCCGGCAGTGGATCGCCGCCGACCACCGACAGCCGAGCCACTTCGGCCGACCGGTCGCGCACGACGAACTCGTCACCTTCCCAGCCGGCCGTGTGCGTCGGCATGCCGTCGACCTGCCAGCCGTCAGCCGTCGGTACCAACCGGAACGCCAACGAGTCGACGGCCACCTCGATCGAGGCGGCGTCGGACGACGTCTCGTCGCCCGGGCGGAAGTGCCATGGCGCGCCACCCGCGCCCACGAGGGTGCCCGAGGGTGCCGCTGCTTCCCGTCGCACCGGCAGCGCAGCGGCCACCGGCTCCGGCAGGCCCAGCGTGCGCGCCAGCTCGTCGAGACGGCGCCCGGGTCGCCCGTCCTGACGGTTGGTCATCGCCCCGATCGCCACGCCGTGTTCCGGGTACACCCGCAGCTCGGCGGCGAAGCCCGTGAACTCGGCGATGCCGCCGAACCACGAGCCGTCGGCCGCAGTCGTGCAGCCCGTGGCCAAGGTCGGCAGTGGCCCGTCGGGAAGGGGTACCCGTTCGCGCATCGCCGCCACCTCGGGCGGATTGCTCAGCAGCCAGCGGCCGAACGCCGCCATGTCGGTGCCGGTCCACCACAGCCCACCGTCGCCCGTCGAGGCGAGCCCCATCACGGCGCGCCGGTAGCCCTGGCCGTCGCGCACATACCCTGCCGCAGCGCGCGCCACGACCGCGTCCGAGTGCTCCTTCACCAGCGCACCCACCAACCCGGCCGGTTCGAGGACGAGGTGTTGCGCCGCCTCGGCGAACGACTCGCCCGTCACGTCGGCGACGATCATCGCCAACATGGCGAAGTTGGTGTTGTTGTACGAGACACGACTGCCCGGCTCGAACCACACCGACATGCCGTCGACCAGTCGGCGCACGTCGCGGTGCTCGAGACGATCGTCGACCGAGCAACCCGCCACGAGCCGCAGCGCGTGGTACTCGGGCAGGCCGCTGCGGTGCAACAGCAACTGCCGCACGGTGATCCTCGGCCCGTCGGCAAGGTCGGGGAACCACTCGGCGACGGGCTGGTCGAGTTCCAGCCGGCCGTCGCCCGCCAGTCGGTGCACGCAGGCAGCCGTGACCAGTTTCGCCAGCGACGCCGCGTAGACACGGGTGTCGATGGCAAGCGGCACCGAGTGCTCCACGACGGCCGTCCCGGTGGCGGCGACGGTGCCGGCGCGGGCGTCGGTCGCCATGAGCACGACGCCCGGTGCGGTCGGGTCGTCGTCGCGGAGCGCCGACAGTGCCACCTCGAGATCCATCCGGTCATCCTGCCCGCTGTGGACCGGCCGTCCGGCAGCGCGCGCCGCACCAAGCGCGGTCGTGGTCTTCGTCCGTGTGGACGAACGCCGCGATCGGCGATTCGTGCGACGATGCCCGAATGCCCGTGCGACGCGCCCTCGTTCTCGCGCTCTGCCTCGCGCTCGCCGGCTGCTCCGTCGACGGTCTCTCGTTCCGTACCGACGATCGCCTGCAGATCGTCAACCTGCCCGACCGCAGCACCATCGAGATCCCGTTCGAGTTGGAGTACACCTTCGACGGCACGCTCTCCGCCGACGGCATCGCCGCGTTCGGCATCCTCATCGACTGGACACCGCCGCCGCCCGGCGATTCGCTGGCCAGCCTGCTCGACGACGACCCGGTGTGCCAGGGCGAGACGGGCTGCCCCGACGGGTACCTCGAACGGAACCGCATCACCATCACCACCGACACGACCTTCCTGATGGACAACGTGCCGGTCGGCACCGACCGGCAGGAGCGCCGCGGCTTCCACGAGGTCACCATCGTGCTCGTCGACGCCGAAGGGCGGCGTGTGGGCGAGACGGCCGCGTTCACCCGCTTCCGCACCCCAGGGGTGAACGCGTGAGCAGCGGCGTCGGGCTCGAGCGCATCGAGGTCATCGATGCCGACCGCGCGCAGGCCCGCAGCCTGCTCGGGCTCGGCGGTGAGCGCGCCGACCACACCGACCACGGCGACCGCCGGCCACTCCGCCAGGTGATGCGCGACCACCACGTCGGCTGGTACGTGGTGCTGGCCCTCGGCCTCCTCGGTCTCGCCGACACGCTGCAGGGCTACGCCTTCGGGGTGATGGCACCCGAGATCGCGCGCACACTCGGCATCAGCCGAGGTGAGCTCGCCACCCTCAACGCGGCGAAGACGCTCGCCACGGCAGCGCTCACCATCCCCCTCGTGATGACCGTGCAGCGCACACCCCGGCGCGCCCTCGTGTCCGTCGTGGCCGCCTTCGTCTGGGCGGTCTTCGCGCTGATGACCGCGTTCGTCACCACGCTCGCCGGGCTGGCCGCGGTGCTCATCGTCGACGGGGCCACCAGCGGCGCATGCGGCACGATGCACATGCCACTGCTCGCCGACAGCTACCCGCCGCGGGCCCGGGTGCGGGTGCTGGCCTGGTACTCCGGCCTCGGCGCCGCCGGCAACATCATCGCCCCCCTCGCCGTGGCGGGGCTGAGCACGTGGGCCGGCCTCACCTGGCGCGGCGTGTTCCTGTTCACCGGCGCGTTCACGCTCGTGGTCGCCGTGGTCGCGCTGTGGTTGCGCGACCCTGGCTTCGGTCACTGGGACACCGAGCAGCTGCGCGAGGCGCAGGGCGGCGACGCACCCGCACGACCCGACCGCGACGATGAACCGCGCCTCGGCTTCAGCGAGATCGCGCAACGCCTGCTGATGGTGCCCAGCATCCGCCGCCAGCTCGCGGGCTTCATGGTGCTCGGTGTGATGGCCGTGCCGCTCGGCACCTTCATCACGTTCCTCCTCGACGAACGGTGGGGCGTCGGCCCGGGTGGCCGCGGTCTCCTCGCTGCGCTGCAGGCCGCCGTCGCCCTCGTCACCCTTGCGGCGTTCGGCCGCGTCGGTGAACGGATGCTGCACCGCGACCCGTCGGCGGTGGTGCGGCTCGCCTCGGTCTTCATCGTGGTGTCCACGGCCGCCACCGCGCTCGCCGCGGTCAGCCCGGTGTTCGGCCTGGTGATCGTGCTCCTCGTGGTGGGCACCGCCGGCTTCGCGATGCTGTCGCCCGCACTCGCCGCGCTGCAGATGAGCCTGGTGCCCGCCGAGATGCGGCCGCACGCCATCGCGCTCGGTGGCCTCGCCACCGGCTTCGGCGGGTTGACCGGCTCGCTGTACCTGTCGGGCATCGACCGCCGGTTCGGTGTCGCCGGCGCCATCGTGGCGCTGGCCATTCCCGGGTTCATCGCCGCCCTCATCGTGCGCAGCTGCGCCCGCACCCTCGAGTCCGACATCGACCGGATGGTCACCGACGTGATCGAGGAGGCGCGGGTGCGCACCGCCCGAGCGAGCGGCGCCACGCTGCCACTGCTGTCGGTGCGGGGCGTCGATGCGAAGTACGGCGACGTGCAGGTGCTGTTCGACGTCGACGTCACGGTCGACGAAGGCGAAGTTGTCGCGCTGCTGGGCACGAACGGTTCCGGCAAGTCGACGCTGTTGAAGGTGGTGTCCGGGCTGCTGCTGCCGAGCGCGGGGTCGGTGCGACTGTCGGGGGCCGACGTCACGTTCGTGAGTGCCGAACGCCGGGTGGGCATGGGGATCACCCAGATCCCGGGAGGACACGCGGTGTTCGGTCCGCTCACCGTGGTGGAGAACCTGATGGCCTACGCCGACACCCTCGACCTCGGTTCGCGGTCGGCCCCGGAGATCGAACGCTGTTTCGAGCTCTTCCCGGCGCTGGCGGATCGCCGCAACCAGCCGGCGAGCACCCTGTCGGGTGGTGAGCAGCAGATGCTGGCGCTCGCCAAGGCCGCCATCCTGCGGCCGCGGCTGTTGCTCATCGACGAGCTGTCGTTGGGCCTCGCGCCCGCCGTCGTGGGAGAACTGCTCGATCGCGTCGGCGACCTCCGCGGCGCCGGCAGCACGATCGTGCTGGTCGAGCAGTCGGTGAACCTCGCCCTGTCGGTGTGCGAGCGCGCCTACGTCCTCGAGCGCGGTTCGGTGCGCTTCTCCGGTCTCGGTAGCGACCTGCTCCGGCGCGACGACCTGCTGCGTGCCGTGTTCCTGGGGGATCACGAATGATCGGGTTCGAGGTGCTGGGCTGGGACATCCCCGCCGAGATCGTCGTTCTCGGCGCCATCATCGGCGCGTCCTACGGTCTGCTCGCAGTGGGCCTGGTGCTGGTGTACCGCAGCAGCAAACTGGTGAACTTCGCCCACGCCGAGACCGGCGCGTTCGCCGCCACCATCCTCTATGTCGGCGTGAACCGCTGGGGGTTGCCCTACTACGCCGTGCTGCCCCTCGCCCTCGCCGTGGCCGCGCTGCTGGGCATGGGGGTGGAGGCCATCGTCGTGGGTCGGCTCGGCAAGGCACCCCCGTTGATGAGCATCGTCGCCACGCTCGGCGTCGCCCAGCTGTTGTCGGCGCTCGCCGCGGCCATCGCGGCGGGCGGCGGCGAACAGTTCGCGTTCCCCTCACCCCCGGGCATGCCGACGTTCGACATCGGCGCCCTGCGGCTGACCGGCGACTACACCGCCACGCTGATCTTCGCCCCCATCGTGGTGGTGGCGCTGGCCCTGTTCCTGTCCCGCACGCGCGCCGGCCTTCGCGTACGCGCCACCGCCGCGAACAAGGACGCCGCGCGACTGGCGGGCATCCCGGCGGTGCGCACCTCCCGGCTCGTCTGGGCACTCGCCGGGCTGTTGGCCGCCATGACCGCCATCCTCGCCGCGCCGTCGAAGGGCCCCGGCTTCGCCGCCGCACTCGGGCCCGGGCTGCTGCTGCGCGGTCTCGCTCCGGCACTGGTGGCGAAGATGCGCAGCCTGCCGGTCGCGCTCGCCGCCGGTGTGGTGCTGGGCATCATCGAGCAGGTCGTGTTCTGGAATCAACGCAGCGCGCAGAACGTCGATGCCATCCTGTTCGTCGTCATCCTGCTGGCGCTGCTCGCCCAGCACCACGGGCACGAACGCAACGCCGGCCAGGCGGGTTGGGCCGGCATCGAGACCTGGCGGCCGCTCGCCACGAAGCTGCGCGCCCATCCGCGTGTGCGGATGATGGCGCCCACGGCGCTCGTGGTGTTCGCCGCGCTCGCCGCGTTGTTGCCGCTGGCGCTCGATCGCACGCGGGCCGTCACGCTTGCGAGCATGGTCGGGTACGCCGTCATCGGCGTGGCCCTCGGTCTGCTCACCGGGCTCGCGGGGCAGCTGTCGCTCGGCCACTTCGCCATCGGCGCCATCAGCGGCACGGCGTCGGTGATCGTCGCGAACCACACCGGCAACTTCGCGCTCGGTCTGGCGGCGGCCGCCGTGGTGGGCGGTGCGGTCTGCCTGCTCGTCGGTCTCCCGGTACTGCGCGCTCGCGGCATCTTCCTGGCGGTCACCTCCCTCGCGCTCGCGGTCACCACCACCAGTTGGCTGCTGCCGAAGGACTGGATGATCGGCACCGGTCGCGAACCACCGAAGCCCACGGTCGGCACGCTCGAGATCACCGGCGCTCGCGGGTACTACTGGTTCGCGCTCGTCATCGGGCTCGTCGTGTTCGTGGTGGTCGCCGCCGTCCGCCGGGGTGGTTTCGCCCGAGTGCTCATCGCGATGCGCGACGGCGAGGACGTCGCCCGCTCGTTCGGCATCTCCGTGCCCACTCGCAAGGTGCAGGCCTTCGTGGTGTCGGGTGTGGTCGCCGGTATCGGCGGTGCGCTGTACGCGCACACCTTCTCGCGCATCACGGTCGCATCGTTCCCGGCCTCGGCCAGCATCGACGTGGCGGTGATGGTGGTGGTGGGCGGCGCCACCCTGCTCGCGGGTCCACTCGTCGGCGTGCTGTTCGTGATCGGCGTACCGGCGTTCCTGCCGCTCGACGCCGCAGGGCTGGCGACCACCAAACTCGGGCTGTTGCTGCTCATCATCTATCTGCCCGGTGGATTCGCGCAGTTGCTGCTGCCACTGCGCAACCGGCTCGCAGCGCGCCTGGCCCGCCACACCCCCGACGCCACACCCACGGCGCCACCGACACTGACCGCGGTGCACGACACCGACGATCCGGCCGACCCGATCGACGTGACCGCGCAACCAGTGGTGCTCCGCGCCACGGCCCTGGTGAAGCAGTACGGCGGCGTGCGGGCGGTCGACGGCGCCACCATCGCCGTGCACCGCGGAGAGATCCTGGGCGTGATCGGCCCCAACGGCGCCG
>SXKB01000257.1 GCA_005778215.1 Actinomycetota bacterium
CGTTCCGTCCCGTAAACCGGGACGGAACGCCGCCAGAAACCCTTCGATCAACCGATCGTGGCGTGGGCGCGCACGGTGAAGGTGCCCATGCCGGCCACCTTCGGCGGCACCGCGGTGAACGTGAACCCGTCCCGTGGCAGCTGCTCGAGGGCGGTGAGGTGTTCGACGATGGGAATGCCGGCGCCGAGCAGCGCGGTGTGCACCGGACGACCGTCGCCATCGGGTCCGGCGATCGCGTCGATGTTCAGCGAGTCGATGCCCACCACTGCGGCGCCGTCGCCCACCAGTCGCCGCGCTGCCGCCACCGACAGGTGCGGGTGGTCCACCAGGTACGCATCGGTCGCGAAGTGACGGCTGTGGCCGGTGAGGAACAACACGGCCCGGTCGGCCACGTCGACGCCATCGAGCACCTCGGCAGGAATGACCGCCATGCCGCGGCAGTCGATGCACACGCCCGGCACCTGCGACACGCGCTCCAGCGCCAGGCCCGTCAGGTCGTGCCCATCGGCGAACCGGTGGAACGGTACGTCGATGTACGTGCCGGTGTTGCTGCACATCGTGATCATCCCGATCTGGAAGGTGACGCCCAGCCCGTAGACGGCCTCGGCGGCCTCGCGGGTGAGGTGGTCGAACACGGTGGGCGAGGGGAGACCCGGATAGGTGGTGAGGCCGTCGGCCACCACATGGCTCAGATCCACGAAGCGCGTCGTCATCGCACTACCGTTGCAGGTCATGCCAAGTCCCGCGCCGTCAATTCCGGACTCGATCGTCAACCGCCTCATCACGGCGGCCGATCGCCCCACCGGTGTGCACTTCGTCGGTCCCAGCGTGGTGCCGGCCGATGGCGACGCCTTCGTGCCGTGGGCCCGCATCCACGACGAGGCTCGCGTGGTGGCGGCCTCGCTGCAGGCCCGCGGCCTGGTACCCGGCGACCACGTCGCCATCCTCGGCCCCACGTCGCGCTCGCTCATCACCATCATCCAGGGCTGCTGGCTGGCGGGCTGCGCCAGCATGGTGTTGCCGTTGCCGATGCGGATGGGGTCGCTCGAGGCGTTCGTCGAGAGCACCCGCGCCCGCATCCTGCACGGCGATGCGAAGCTCATCCTCATCGACGACATGCTCGCCGGGTTCTACGAAGGAGCCGCCGGCGATCCGCCCATCGAGCCGATGGCCTCGGTGTTGCCGGGTGCGTCCACCGCTGCCAACGGCGAGGCGTTGGAGTTGCCGCCGGACGACCCAGAGCGACTGGTGATCCTGCAGTACACGAGCGGATCCACCAGCGAGCCGAAGGGCGTGATGATCCCCGACCGGGTGCTGCGCGCCAACATCGACGCCAGCTGCCAGGCGGCCGAGCTGAGCCTGGAAGAAGTGATGGTCAGCTGGCTGCCGCTGTACCACGACATGGGTCTGGTGGGCTTCCTGTCCATCCCGATGACCAACGGCGTGCAGCTGGTGCAGGCCGCACCGCAGGACTTCCTGGCCAAGCCCGGCAACTGGATGCAGTGGATCAGCGACCACCGCGGCACCGCCACCGCCGGCCCGAACTTCTCGTGGGTGCTCGCCACGCGTGCGCTCGGCCGCATGGCCGACATCGACCTGTCGTCGCTCACGCTCGCGCTCAGCGGCGCCGAACCGGTCGACCCCAACGCGGTGGAGGCGTTCGTGCGCGCCGCCGAACCGTTCGGGTTCACGGCCGGCGGTGTGTTCCCCGCGTTCGGTATGGCCGAGGTGGCCATCGGCGGCGCGTTCCCGCCGCGGCACCGTGGCATGCGCTGCGACTCGGTCGACCGCATCGTGCTGGAACGTGACCGGGTGGCGAAGCCGCTCGACGTGGCCGACGCCGAGGAGGAGATCGACGTGCGTCGCCTGCCCCTGCTGGGCAAGGCCGTGCCCGGCCTGGAGATGAAGGTGGTGCACCCCGACACGTACGAGGAGCTCCCCGAACGTCACGTCGGTGAGCTGCTGCTGCGCGGCACGTCGGTGACCAGCGGCTACTACAAGCGGCCCGATGCCACCGCGGCGCTGTTCCGCGACGACTGGCTGTGCACCGGCGACCTGGCCTACCTGGTCGACGGCGAGCTGGTGCTGTGCGGTCGCATCAAGGACGTCATCATCGTCGGCGGTCGCAACGTGTTCCCGGAGGACATCGAGCGTGCGGTCGGCGTGCTGGAGGGCGTGCGCGCCGGCAACGTCATCTCGTTCGGTGTTGAGGGCTACAAGGGCAAGGAGAGCGTGGTGGTGGTGGCCGAGGTGCGCGCCGACGACCTCGATGCAGTACGCCACGCCATCCACCACCGAGCCCTCGACGTGTGCGGCCTGCCGCCGCGCGACGTGATGCTGGTGAAGCCGGGCACGTTGCCCAAGACCTCGTCGGGCAAGCTGCAGCGCGCCAAGTGCCGCGAGCTGTACCTGGCCGACGAACTCGAACTCGTGGAGGTCCCGTCGTGAAAGTCGTCTACACGCCCGCGCATCTGCAGCACGATCCGCACGTGGAGTTCGAGACGTCCACCACGCACAGCCCCTGGGAGCACATCGGCCGCGCCGAAGCCATCCGCGAGACACTCGAGGCCGACTCGCGCTTCGAGTTCATGGCGCCCACCGAGTGGGGCACCGCGCCCATCGAGGCCGTGCACAACCCCGGCCTGGTGCGATTCCTCTCCGAGGGCTGGTCGCTCTACGCCGCCCAGAACCCGGGCGTGCGCGAGGTGGTGCCCGACGTGTTCTACCGCGCCGCGCTGCGCGACAAGATGAGTGAGGGTCGTGAGCCCACGGCCATCGCCGGTCGTGTGGGCTACTGGTGTTTCGAGACCACCACGCCGCTCACCGAGGGCACGTACGTCGCTGCCCGTGGCGCTGTCGACACGGCGCTCACCACGACGCAGCTCGTGCTCGACGGGGCATCGTCGGCGTACGGCCTGTGCCGCCCGCCCGGCCACCACGCCACCAGCGACCTGTACGGCGGCTACTGCTTCTTCAACAACGCCGCCATCGCCGCGCATCACATCGCCACCACCACTGGCACGAAGGTCACCATCCTCGACGTCGACTACCACCACGGCAACGGCACGCAGCAGATCTTCTACGACCGCGACGACGTGCAGTACGTGTCGCTGCACGGCGACCCGGCACGCGCCTACCCGTACTCGGTGGGCTTCGCCGACGAGACCGGCACCGGCCGCGGGCTGGGCAGCAACATCAACTACCCGATGCCGCTGCGTGCCGACGACGACGCGTACACCGCCGCGCTCAGCGACGCGTGCGAGAAGATCGCCTCGTTCGGCGCGTCGACACTCATCGTGTCGCTGGGTCTCGACACGTACATCACCGACCCGATCAGTGACCTCGCCGTCACCACCGACGGCATGCGCCGTTGCGGCGAGATCGTGCGTCAGCTGGCGATGCCCACCGTCGTGCTGCAGGAAGGCGGCTACGACGTGAACGCGCTCGGCGCCAACGTGCAGTCGTGGCTGGTGGGCCTGGGCGCCTGACGCACGGCCGGGGGTTCAGAGGTCGGCGAGCACCTTCAGGACCGAGTGGGCGTACTGCTCGAGCTTGGCGGGGCCGACGCCCTTGATGCGGGCGAGCTCGTCGACCGAGGTGGGGTTGGCGCGGGCGATGGCGTCGAGCGTGGCATCGGCGAACACGGTGTAGGCGGGCTTGCCGGCGGCCGCGTGCTTGCGCCACTCGCGCAGCGCCTGGAAGCGCGCCTGGCCATCGGCAGCGAGGCCGTCGCCCGGTTTCCTGGCCGGGGTGATGCGCTTGGCCGGCTCGCTGCGGGTGGGGGCCGGCGCGGCCGCGGCTCGAGCGCTCGGCTCGGTGCTGCAGTCGAGGATGAACGGCGACGGGCGGTCGGACGGCACCACCACGACCTCCTCGGCGGCACGCGTGATGGCCACGTGGAACAGGCGCCGCTCCTCCTCGGTGTCGGTGGCGAGGCGATGGGGGAACTGGTCGGCCGCCGCGTGGTGCACCACCACCACGGGCCACTCCTGCCCCTTCACCCGGTGCACGGTGGCAAGGGTGACGCCGTCGGTCTTCCACTCGGTGCTGAGTGCCCGACGCAGCCAGCCCTCGAACGTGGCCGGGTCGGGGTGCAGTTGGGCGAGCTGCGCCAGCGCGGTGAGGTCGTCGTTCTGCGCGGCGCGGTTCATGCCGTGGCGCATCGCGTCGAGGTTCGCGATGGTGCCGGCCAGGCCGATCTGCTCGAACACCACGCCCAGCAACGCTGCCGTCGGCGTGCCCACGCCGGCCTTGCGCTGCAGCACTTCGATGTCGGCGGCGAACTCGTCGACCGCCTTGGCATCCTTCGGGGTGTTCACGCGGCCCGCCAGCCGGCGAAGCCCGTCGAGCGACTGCTGCTCGCCCACCCATTCCGACACGCGGGGATGCATGGAGCGTGACGGCCGACGCACGGCCTCGGCCACGTCGGCCGCATCGACCCGCTCGCCGCCCACGGCGAGCCGCAGCCAGGCCAGCGCGGCTCGCACGGCGGTGCGGTCGAGGAACTCGCGGCCCACCCCACCCGATGTGGGGACGCCGGCCTCGACCAGCGCCACCTGCACCGGCGCCAGCAACGAGTTGACGCGGGTGAGCACGGCGATGTCGGCCGGCGACGTGCCGCGCTGCACCGCCGCCTGCACGGCCTCGAGTGTGAGCGCCACCGAATCGGGGTCGGTGTCGGCGACCGTGAAACCATCGGCCTCGGGTTGCGCCGAACGGATGGTCTTCGAGACGCGGCGACGGTTGTGGCGCAGCAACGTGTCGGCGGCGCGCACGATGCCGCCTGGGCAGCGGTAGTTCACCTCCAGTGGGTGCTCGCCCGCCTCGGGGAACAGCTGCTGGAAGTCGATCAGCCACGCCGGGTCGGCGCCGTTGTAGCCGTAGATGGTCTGGTCGTCGTCGCCCACCCCGAACACGGCAGCGTCAGGGCCGGCGAGCAGCCGCACCAGCAGCAGGTGCGCCGGTGTGAGGTCCTGGAACTCGTCGACCAGCAGTACGCGACAAGCCCGTTGGGCGACGGCCCGCGCCTGCGGGTCGGCCAGCAGCAGCTGCACCGCCAGGTACACCTGCTCGTCGTAGTCGACCTGGCCGGCGCGGGCGAGCGCGGCGCGGTACTGCGGGAACACCTCGGCGAACCCGTCGACGTCGCCGTCGTAGACGCTCTCGACGTCGTCGGGGGCGCGCAGTCCGAGCCGCGCCATGGACAGCGCTTCGATCCAGATGGCCACCGGATCGGCGTTGCGCTTGCGGGGGAAGCTGACCAGGCGGCCGATGATGCGCCGCACCTCGGGCTCGTCGATGGTGGCCAGCCGCTTCGGCTGCGTGGCGAACGGCGGCGAGCCGTTGACGATGGCGAAGGCGATGGCGTTGAGCGTGCGCACCTGCAGACCGCGCAGGTCGGCGGTGCGGGACAGCATTTCCTCCTGCGCCCGCTTGTTGAACGCCACCAGGCACACGGCCGACGGCGGCAGGTGCCACTCGCGCAGCAGGTGCCGTGCGCGCTCGGTGAGGACGCGTGTCTTGCCGGAGCCGGCCGGGGCGATGATGCGCGCCGCGCCTTCCTCGTGGGTGACCGCCGCGAGTTGATCGGGCGCGAGGTCGGCCGAGGTGTCGTTGCCCGCGGGTGGCGCCGTGCTGTCGTGCTCGAGCGCGATGCGGTGGACGACCGGCAGACCGAGCAGGGGAGGGGTGAACCGCGGCGGCCCGCCGTCGAGCCATGCCCGGGTTCCGTCGCGTAGCACCACGTCGCCCTGACCATCAGCGACCGGCGTGGCGCCGGCGCGCACGGCGAGGTCGCGCAACCAGCAGGCGGGTTCGTGGCGGGCGTCGACGCTGTTCGACACCAGCAGGTGGCGCAGCGTGTCGTCGAGGAACGTGAACCGCGCGCCGAGCACGTGGGGGGCCTCGCGGGTGCTGCCCGGTGCGAGCGCCTCGGGGGCCGCCTCGGCCGACACCTCGAGCACCAGGCCGGTGCGCTGGTGGGCGCGTCGTTGCAGTTCGGTCACGCACTCGGCGGTGCGGGTGACCTCCACCCGAGGGGCGTCGGCCCAGGCCGGAGGTGCAGCCTGACCGGGGGTCACCAGCACGTTGCGGCCCAGCGTGAGCGGGCCCCGATCGAGCGTGCCGCCGGCAGCGACGGCGACCGGCGCTGGGGGAGCGACCGCGACCGTGTCGACCTCGACCTCGACACCCTCCGACCGCTGCCAGCAGGCGCGCACCTCGTCGGCCGACGTGTGCGTGCCACCGCAGTACACGCAGTTGATGGTGGGGCGCCGGGCAGCCATGGCGGCCACCTTATCGAACGGGTGTTCCCTTGGAAACCGAGGCAGTGCGGTTGGCGTTGATGCGGCGCAACGGCGGCAGCGTGGGCGGCGGTTGCTGGCGCGGTGGCAGCGCGGCGAGCAGGTCGGTGGTGGCCGCGGCGATCAGGGCGACGGCGTGCTCGAACGCCGCCTCGGTGTTCGCCGAGGTCTTCTGCACGCCGCTCACCTTGCGCACGTATTGCCGAGCGGCGGCCTCGATCTCCTCGACGGTGGCTCCGGGTTCCAGCCCGCGGAGCGTGGTGATGTTGCGGCACATGTCCGCCACGTTATGCACGACGGCCGAGGTGTACGGTCCGCGTCATGAGCGAACGACTGCAGGACAAGGTCACCATCATCACCGGCGCCGCAGGTGGCATCGGCCGCGAGGCCGCACTGCGATTCGCATCGGAGGGTGCGGCGGTCGTGGCCGTCGACCTGCCGGGCGACGCGCTCGACGAGACCGCGCAGTTGGTGCAGGCCGCCGTCGGACGATGCATCGCCGTGGCCGCCGACGTCACCGACGAGGCGCAGGTGCAGGCGTACGTGGCCGCCGCCGTGGCGGAGTTCGGCGGTGTCGACGCGCTGCTCAACAACGCCGGCATCGAAGGGGCCGTGGCCGCGCTCACCGACACTGCGGTCGACAATTTCGATCGCGTCATCGCCGTCAACGTGTGCGGCGTGTTCCTCGGCATGAAGCACGCGGCGCCGGCCATCATCGCCCGCGGTGGCGGTGCCATCGTGAACGTGTCGTCGGTGGCGGGCCTGGGCGGCACGCCCGGCATCGTGGCCTACGGCGCCTCGAAGCACGCCGTGATCGGCATGACCAAGACGGCGGCCATGGAGTTCGCGCCCGCCAAGGTGCGCGTCAACGCCATCTGCCCGTCGCCGGTGGAAACGCGCATGATGCGCGCGCTCGAGGCCGGCATGAACCCCGCCGACCCCGAGGCCGTGCACGCGATGATGGCGATGTCCATCCCGCTCGGCCGTTACGGCGAACCCAGCGACATCGCGGCGCTGATGGCATTCCTGTGCAGCGACGAATCGTCGTTCCTCACCGGTGCCGCCATCCCCATCGACGGCGGCATGAAGGCCCGCTGACCGCGACGCCGCGTGCTCAGACCGCGATGACCGCGAACCAGCGGTTCTCGTTGTCGGGGAACGCGAACGACGCAATGCCGCCGTGGTCGCCCACCTCGGTGGCCTGCACTCCCTTGGCCACGAGCGCATCGCGGGTGGCGGCGAGGTCGTCGACACGGAAGGCGATGGACGGCGTCGCCAGATCGAGCCCGTCGGGGTTGTCCTGCATCAGCGCCAGCGGCACCAACTCGAAGTCGAAGTCCTGATCGGCGAAGCCGACCTTCACGACGTCGACCGGACCCGCCTGGATGCGGCCCTTCTCGACCATGCCGACCTGCTCGGTCCAGAACCGCAGGCATGCAGCCTCGTCGGTCACGTACAGCACCACATATCCGACCTTCATGTCAGCCCTTCAGATCGCTCAGCACCCGAGCCCAGCGCTCGGGATCGCTCTTGTACGGCGCGTAGAAACTGATGCGCTCGATCACGTCGCCGTAGCGGCGGTGCAGTTCCGGCGCCACGGTCTCGGGCGGGCCCACCACGGCGAACGTCTCGAGGATCTCGTCGGTGATGAGGTTGCCCATCTCCACCCACTCGCCCTGCTTGCTCAGCCGGTTCAGCTCGTCCTGCAGCTCACCCCAGCCGTGCACCTCCAGCACGCCGCGGTAGGCGGGCGTGCTGCCGTAGAACGCGATCTGCTGGCGGGTGCCGGCCGCGGCGGCCTTCATCTCCTCTTCGTTGTTGCCGGTGACCACGAACGACGGACCGACGATCTCGAAGCCCTCCATGGTCTTGCCGGCCTTGGCGCGGCCGCGTGCGAGCGCCGGGATCGTGACCTCGCGCAGGTACTTCTCGGTGGTGAAGCCGTGGCACAGGAAGCCGTCGCACACCTCGCCCGCCACTTCGGTCATCAACTCGCCCACACCGGCGAGGAAGATCTTCGGCACGCCGAATCCGGCCAGGTCGGCGCGGTCGGGCGTGAAGAACGGGGTCATCAGCGTGTGCGTGTAGAAGTCGCCGCGGAAGTTCAGCGGGGTGCCGTTCTCCCACGTGTCCCAGATGGCGCGGATGGCCAGGATCATCTCGCGCATGCGCGGCGCCGGGTGGCTCCACTCCATGCTGAACCGCTTGGTGATGTGCGGCTTGATCTGGCTGCCGAGGCCGAGGTTGAAGCGGCCCTTCGAGTACGCCTGGAGGTCCCAGCCGATGTTGGCCAGCGTCATCGGGTTGCGGGCGAAGGCCACGGCGATCGAGGTGCCGAGTTCCAACGTCTCGGTGTGCTCGGCGGCCAGCAGCAGTGGGAAGAACGGGTCGTGCGAGGTCTCGGCGGTCCATGCGCCGCTGTAGCCCGCTGCCTCGAGTTCCTTCGCCTGTGCGCCTGCCTGGTGCAGGTTCGTGCCGATGCCACCGTCGACCTTCATCGTGGTCCCCCTCGTGTGTTGGTGAAGGGGAACGTAGTCGGCGTGGTCAGGCGGCGCAGCAGTCGAGCGTGGCGTCGACGGTGGCGCGGCGGGCGAACAACGGCAGGCGGCCGAAGGCACGTTCGCGGGCGGCGGCGGGCTGGGTGCGGTCGGCCGCGATGTCGAGGCACCGGTCGGTGCAGCCGCCGGCGCGCAGGTCGGCGAGGTGACGCGACACCTCGTGTTCGTGGCGGTCGATGCCGTGCTCGGCGATCGCATGGTGGAGGAGGAGCAATCGTTCGGGGGTCATGTGTGCATGATGCAGGCGAGGGAGCATTCTGAAAAGCGATGATCCGTTGTGCTGATGATCGTGAACGCTTATGATGCCCGCATGCTCCGTGACCTCGAGATCCGGCAACTGCGTGCGCTGCTGGCCGTGGCCGAGGAGGGTTCGTTCGCGAAGGCCGCCGAGCGGCTGGGGTTCACCCAGTCGGCCATCAGCCAGCAGATCGCCGCGCTCGAGCGGGCCGTCGGCGACAAGGTGTTCGACCGCCAGGCCGGGCCGCGCAAGGCGCAGCTCACCCCGGTCGGTGCGCTGCTGGTGGAGCACGGTCAGGCGATGCTGGCGCAGCTGCAGGCGGTCGACGACGGCCTGCGTTCGCTGCGGGCCGGCGAAGTGGGCCGGTTGGTGGTGGGCTCGTTCCAGAGCGTGTCGGTGAACGTGCTGCCCGAGGTGGTGGGCCGGCTGCGCACCGAACGTCCGGGTCTCGCCGTGCGTGCCGTGGAGAGCGACGACCCCGACGACGTGGTGCGCGCACTGCTGGCCGACGAGCTCGACCTGTCGTTCGTGGTGGGCGTGCCCGACCATCCCGACATCGAGGCGTGGACCCTGCTGGTCGACCCGTTCGTGCTGGTGTCGCCCGCGTGCTGTCCGGCACCGTCGGCCGATCCGTCGCTGCTCGACGGCGTGCCGATGATCGGTCAGCCGTCGTGCAGCTGCCAGCTCACCATCGACGAGTCACTGCATCGCGTCGGCGTCACGCCCGACTACGTGTTCCGCAGCAACGACAACAGCGCCGTGCAGGCCATGGTGCGCGCGGGTCTGGGCAGCGCGGTGATGCCGCGGCTGGCCGTCGACCTGCACGACCCGGGCGTCATCGTCACCGACCTCGACCCGCCGTTGCCGCCGCGTGTGGTGGCACTGGCGAAGCGGCGTGGGCGCACGCTCATCCCGGCGGCCGATCGGTTCCTCGAGCTGGCGCAGTCGGTGTGCGAGTCGATCGATTCAGTCGTCCTGGTCGCGTAGGAACTGTTCGAACTCGGCCGCCAGCTCGTCGGCGCTGGGGATGTCACTCGCCGACAGCGGTGCCGGCTCGTCGATGAGCGCGTCGTAGGCGGTCTCCAGCTGGTGCACCATGCTGGTGTGCTCGTCGTTGCCGCTGACGAGCTTGTCGATGCGGGCACGCTGGATGTCGGCCTCGCGGGCAAGGTCACCCGCGGCCACGGTGATGCCGGTCACCTCGCGGAGGCCGTCGAGCAACGCCACCGACGCCGCTGGATAGCTCATCGCGCTCACGTAGTGCGGCACCTGCACCCAGATGCCCAACGATGCGATACCCGCCTCGGTGAGACCGTGTTCGAGCACGGCGCTCATACCGGCGGGCACGTCGACCGAGTTCTTCAGGTACGGCACGTTGGCCACCACGTCGGCGGAGGGTGAACTGCTCGACAACCGCGACGGACGGGTGTGCGGCGTGGCGAACGGGTACGCGCCCAACGCCACCATCTGGTACACGCCCAGGCGCAACGACAGCTCGGTGACGCTGCGGGCGAAGGCCTTCCACTGCGAGTCGGGTTCCGGTCCGGTGAGCGTGAGCACAGCGTGATCGTTCGCATCTCGGCCGAGCTTCAACTCGATCTCGTTCCACACCAATCGCGTGTTCACGCCTTCCCGCAACTCCATCAATGGACGGCGGGCGCGATAGTCGACGAACAGGTCGCTGTCGAACGTGGCCAGCGGGGTGGAGGAGCACGCATCCTCCACGGCGGCCATGGCCGCGGCGGCGGCGCCCGACGCGTCGATCCAGCCGTTCAGCTGCACCACCAACACCGGGCGGTCGAGCATCGGCAGGTCGCCGTGCAGTTGGTAGGCGCTCACGGCAGCGTCTCCAGCGTGGCGAGCGCCATTGCGGCCGCACCCTCGACCTGCAGCTTGAAGGGTTCGAGCTCGGCGGCATCGCGCACGCCCAGTGCACCGCCCACGTAGCGGGCGTACACCCCTTCGAGGATGCACGCCAGCTTCCAGTACGCGAACGACACGTAGAACGGCAGCTGCGAGATGTCGCGGCCGCTCACCTCGGCGTAGCGGGCGGCGAGGTCGGCACGGTCCATGAACCCGGGGGCGGAGCAGGCCGAACCGGTCCACGCCGACGCCTGGTCGCCGGGGCCGGTCCAGTACACCTGCAGCAGCCCGAGGTCGGCCATCGGGTCGCCGAGCGTGCAGATCTCCCAGTCGAGCACCGCCATCACGTGCCCGTCGGCGCCGACCATGCAGTTGTCGAGGCGGTAGTCGCCGTGCAGGATGGTGGCTGCGCCCTGCTCGGGGATGCGGCGCGACAGCTCGTCGTGCACCGTGTCGATGGCCGCCAGCTCGCGGGTCTTCTGTTGGTTCCACTGGCCGTACCAGCGCTTCAGCTGTCGGGCGATGTAGCCCTCGTGCTTGCCGAGGGTGTCGAGCCCGGCGGCCACCAGGTCGACCGAGTGGATGGCCGCCATCGTGTCGACGATCGACTCGCTGGCCGTGCGGCGCGCCGCGGGGGACAGCACCGCTTCGGCGGTGGCCTGATCGCGGATGACATGCCCGTCGACGAAACCCATCACGTAGAACGGCGAGTCGTTCACCGCCGGGTCGTCGCAGAAGCCGAGCGCCGGCGCCACCGGGACGGCCGACGACTGCAGCCCGCTGATGATGCGGTGCTCGCGGCCCATGTCGTGCGCGCTGGCCAACACGTGGCCCAGCGGCGGGCGACGCAGCACGAACCGTGTGCCGTCGTTGCCGGTGACGCGGTAGGTGAGGTTGGAGTGGCCGCCCGCGATGGCGTCGAAGGTGAACGGGCCCACCGCACCGGGCACGCGGGCGCGCAACCAGTCGGTGACCGCGGGGACGTTGATGCCGGGCACGTCGCTCATGATCGCCGTACGGTACCGGTATCGTTCGCCGCATGCCCTACATCGACGCGACCGACGCCACCTTCCAGTCCGATGTCATCGAGCGGTCGAAGGACGTCGCCGTCGTCGTCGACCTGTGGGCACCGTGGTGTGGGCCGTGCCGCACGCTCGGCCCGATCCTCGAGAAGGTGGTCGACGCCACCAACGGTCAGGTCGTCCTCGTGAAGGTGAACACCGACGAGAACCCGGGCATCTCGAATGCGTTCCAGGTGCAGAGCATCCCGGCCGTGTACGCCATCAAGGACGGTGCGGTGGTCGACGGCTTCATGGGTGCCTACCCCGAGCACGTCGTGCAGGAGTTCGTCGCCGCGCTGCTGCCCAGTGAGGCCGAGGCCACCGTCGCCAGCCTGCTGGCCGAGGGCACCGAGGGTGCGTACCGCAAGGTGCTGGAGATGGAGCCCGGCAACGAGGACGCCATCGTCGGTCTGGCCGAACTGCTCGTCGAGCGTGGCGAGAACGACCAGGCGCTGCAGTTCCTGGCCCGCATCCCCGAGACCGACCGCACCCGACTGGTGGCGGCCAAGGCGCGCACGCACCTCGCCCCCGACGACGACCACGACGCCACGCTCACCGCGTTGCTCGACCAGGTGAAGGACGACGAGGCCGCACGCCAGCAGTTCCTCGACATCCTCGAGCTGATGGGCCCCGACGACCCGCGCACCGCCGGCTACCGCAAGAAGCTCACCGCCCGCCTGTTCTGACCCGTCAGGCGCCTGCCGACGCCGATCGTCGAACGGGATCTGGCGGTGATTCGTCCCGGTTTCCGGGACGAATCAGCGCCAGATGCCGAAGTGGGACGAATCGCGCCCAGAAACCAGGGGGTGACCCGTCAGGCGTAGAGGGCGAAGAGTTCGCCGATGGCCTTGGCCTGGCCGCCGGTGGTGCTGCTCATCACCGCGATCGGCAGCACGCCCGCGGCCGACCAGGCGTCGAGGCGTTCACGCACCTCGCCGGGGGAGCCGCTGATGGTGCAGTCGTCGAGCCACTGGTCGGTCATCAACTCGGGCAGCCGGTCGCGGTCGCCCGCGGCGAGTGCCTCCTCGATGGCCACCATCTCGGCCTCGTAACCGGCCTGCTTCCAGTAGTTGCGGTAGTTCGGCAGCATGATGTAACCGCCGAGCGTGCGGCGGTGGATGGCGCGGGCCGCCTGCTTGTCGGCGTCGATCACCGTCGGCACCATGTTGGCGAGGAAGAAGCCGTCGCGGTCCACCCGCGCCACCTGCGCCGGCATGTGCGAGAGCGAGGCGTTGGCCCAGATGGCGCCGTCGGCGTTCGAGACCGCGAGATCGAGCATCTTGTTGCGCAACGTGGCCAGCCAGATGGGCGGCAGTTCGCCCGCCGGCTTCGCCGCGGCGCGGATGCCCTCCACGTAGCGCTGCATGTCGGCCAGCGGCTTGCCCGTGTCGATGCCCAGTCGCTCCATCGCCGGCGCATGGCTCACCCCGAGACCGAGGCGGAACCGGCCGCCGCTCACCTCGTACAGGTGCGCTGCGGTGATCGCCACCTCGGTGGGATGCGAGTGGTAGATGGGCTGGATGCTGGTCCAGAACGGGATGCGCGACGTCACGTGCGCGAGCGACCCGCACAGCGCGAGGTTGCCGTGCACGCCGGGGCTGGCGAGCCCGGCGAACCCGAGCCGGTCGGCCTCGGCGGCGAGTTCGAGGATGGCGTTGCGCTTGCCCGGCACGCCGATGACGCTGAGCGCGGGCAGGCCGGTGGGGTCGGGGAGGGCGGGCATGGGGGCGAAGCTACCCCGGCGGGTCGGCTAGCTTCGGACCGATGTCCGGCGACCCTGCGAACCCACAGCGCCTGCTGCGGGTGGGCATGTTCGTGCCGTACAGCCTGTCCATCCCCGGCGGCGTGCAGGCGCAGGCCATGGGCCTCACCCGCGAACTGCGGCGCATGGGCATCGAAGCGCGCGTGCTCGGGCCGTGCGACGGCCCGCCGCCCGCCACGTTCGTCACGCCGCTCGGCAACAGCCTGCCCACGGCGGCGAATGGCTCGGTGGCCCCGCTCGCACCCGACCCTGCCGCGGCACTGCGCACGATGCGCGTGCTGTTCGAGGAGCAGTTCGACGTGCTGCACCTGCACGAGCCGTTCGCCCCCGGTCCGCCGATGACCTCGATGCTGCTGCACCCGGCGCCCGTGGTGGCCACGTTCCACGCAGCGGGGGAGAGCGCCAGCTACCAGTACCTGTCGGCCCCCATCAAGGCCGCGGCGAAGAACATCGCCCACCGGGTCGCCGTGTCGAAGGATGCGAAGGCACTGGTGGAGGCCAGCATCGGTGGCGAGTACGAGGTGCTGTTCAACGGTGTGGAGCTCGACGAGTACCGCGCCTCGAAGGCGTGGCCCACCGACGGCCCCACCATCTTCTTCTGCGGCCGGCACGAGGAACGAAAGGGACTCGACGTGCTGCTGGCCGCGATGGAGAAGCTCGGCCCGGAAGTGCGGCTGTGGGTGGCCAGCAACGGTCCCGACACCGATCGACTGCGCGCCGCCACGGCGAACGACCCGCGCATCGAGTGGCTGGGCCGGTTGAGCGACGAGGAGAAGATCAGCCGGCTGAAGGGCGCGCACGTGTTCTGCGCCCCCTCGCTGCGCGGCGAGAGCTTCGGTGTGGTGCTCATCGAGGCCATGGCAGCGAGCACCTGCATCGTGGCCAGTTCGCTCGACGGCTATCGCAACGTGGCCACGCACGACCGTGATGCCCTGCTGGTGGAGCCCGGCGACGTGGTGGCGCTGGCCGACGCACTGCACCTCGCGCTGTCCGACCAGCCGCTCGTCGACCGCCTCGTCGCAGCCGGCGACCGGCGTGCCGACGACTTCTCGATGGTCACCCTGGCCAGGCGGTATGCCGAGATCTATCGCGAGGTGGCCCTCGCCGCCGACGCCCCGAAGCCGATGTCGCCCTGGCCGCTGTCCCCCCGGCTGCGACGCCGCAACCGTATGATGGCCTGATCCGGCGCTCTCGGGCCCCGGACACCCTCTCACCCAATGTTCGGAGTCACTATGTGGTGGATCATCGCGCTGGTGGTCGTGCTGCTGCTGGTGCTGTACGTCATCGCCGCCTACAACGGTCTGGTCCGGGCCAGGAACCAGGTCGACAACGCCTGGTCCCAGATCGACGTGCAGCTGAAGCGCCGCATCGACCTCGTCCCCAACCTGGTCGAGACCGTGAAGGGCTACGCCGCCCACGAGAAGGCCACGCTCGAGGCCGTCGTCAGTGCCCGCAACGCGGCCATCGCCGCTCCCGACACCCCGGGTGGCCAGGCGGCGGCCGACAACCAGATGACCGCGGCGTTGCGCCAGTTGTTCGCACTCAGCGAGGCCTACCCCGACCTGAAGGCCAACACGAACTTCCTGGCGTTGCAGGAGGAACTCACCGCCACCGAGGGACGTGTCGCCTATGCGCGGCAGTTCTACAACGACAGCGTGCTGGGCTACAACAACCGCCTGCAGACGTTCCCCACGGTCATCCTGGCCAACATGTTCAACTTCACGCAGCGCGAGTACTTCGAGACCGACGAGGCCTCCCGCGAAGTCCCGAAGGTGCAGTTCTGACCCCACCATGTTCGAACTGATCCGCTCCAACAAGCGCCGCAGCGTCGCGCTCATCGCTGCCTTCGTCGTCATCCTCAGCCTCGTCGGTGCCGCGCTCGGCGTGGTGCTGGGCTACGGCCTGCAGGGCACGCTCATCGCCCTCGTCGTGTCGGGCGGCGTGGCGTTCGCCTCGTACTGGAAGGCCGACGCCATCGCGCTGTCGGTCAGCCGTGCCAAGCCTGCCGATCCGCAGCAGTACCAGCGGTTGCACAACCTGGTCGAAGGGCTGTGCATCGCCAGCGGCCTCCCCAAGCCGCGGGTGTACATCATCGACGACCCTGCGCCGAACGCGTTCGCCACCGGCCGCGACCCGAAGCATGCCGCCATCGCGGTCACCACCGGGTTGCTGGAGAAGATGAACCGCGTCGAACTCGAGGGCGTGGTGGCTCACGAGCTGTCGCACATCCGCAACTACGACATCCTCGTCAGCACGCTCGCCGTCACGCTGGTGGGTGCCGTGGCGCTCATCACCAACTTCGGTGTGCGGGCCATGTGGTGGAACGGCGGCCGCGTGCCTCGTTCCGGCGACCGCGACGGCGGCACCAACCCGATCGCCATCATCGGACTGGTGTTCCTGGTGATCTCGCCGTTCATCGCGAAGGCCATGCAGGCCGCGGTGAGTCGCCGCCGCGAGACGCTGGCCGACGTCTCGGCCTGCCAGATGACCCGCTACCCGCCGGGCCTCATCTCGGCGCTCGAGAAGCTGCGCGACGACGTCACCGTCACCCACTCGGCCAGCACCGCCACCGCGCACCTGTGGATCGAGCAGCCGATGTCGGGCGTGGGCGACAGCGGCCACATGAGCCGCTGGAACCGCATGTTCGACACGCATCCGCCGCTCGAAGAACGCATCGCACTGTTGAGGGAGCTCTGATGACGACCCTGCGCCTCGCCGCCGTCGCCACGATCGCACTGCTGACCGTGGGGTGCAGCGGCGGTGGCGACAGCGCGCCCACCACCGTGGCCGACACCGTCCCCGTGGTGACCGACGAACCCACCACCACCGAGGCACCCACCACCACCGAGTTGGCCACCACCACCACGGAGGCAGCAGGGCCGGTGTACCCGCTCACCGGGCTGCCGGTCACCGACCCGGCGGCAGCCGAGCGGCCGGCGCTCGTGGTGAAGATCGACAACAACAAGGCAGCCCGCCCGCAGAGCGGCCTCAACGAGGCCGACATCGTGTTCGAGGAGATCGTGGAGGTGCAGACCCGCTTCGCGGCGGTGTTCCACAGCACCGGCAGCGACCCGGTGGGCCCCATCCGGTCGGGCCGCACCCAGGACATCGACCTCCTCGGTTCCTTCGACCGTCCGCTGTTCGTGTGGAGCGGCGGCAACCGCAACGTCACTCGCGCCATCGAGGAGAGCGACCTCGTCGACCTCAGCGCACAGAAGAACGCGAACTATCAGGGCGGTGGGTTCTTCCGATACGACCAGCGGCGTTCCCCGCACAACCTGTACGCGCAGACCTCGATGCTGTGGACCCTGGCACCGGCCGACGCCGCACCGCCGCCGCAGCAGTTCGAGTATCTCGCCGACGGCGACGAGGCCGCGGGCGACCCCGCATCGGGCGCATCGGGCGACATGGACGGTCTGTCCATCACCTGGACCCACGACCCGTCCACCGGTCTGTACGCCCGCACCAGTGCCGGGGAGCCGCATCTCGATGCCATCAGCGGCGGCCAGGTCACCACGGCGAACGTGGTGGTGATGGACGTGGTGTACCGGCCCAGCCCGGCCGACGCCCGCAGCCCCGAGGCGCAGACCATCGGCTCGGGCAACGCCCTGGTGTTCACCGCCGGCAAGGTGATCGTCGGCACCTGGACTCGCACAGATCGCCTCTCACCCGTGGTGCTCACCGACGCCTCGGGCGAGCCGATCCTGCTCACGCCGGGTCGCACCTGGGTGGAACTGGCCAGAACAGGCACGTTTACGCCTGTGCCCTGATCAGGCCGAAGCGATACGCTGGCACCCATGAGTGACCAGTCGTCAGCCCCGCGCGCCATCGGCACCTTCCCGGTGAAGCGTGGCCTCGCCGAGATGTTGAAGGGTGGCGTCATCATGGACGTCGTC
>SXKB01000033.1 GCA_005778215.1 Actinomycetota bacterium
GCGCGGCCCGTTCGCGAGCAGGGCGCTGCCGACGACGCTGAGCGCCCACACGCCGGGGATGCCCAGGTGCAGGCTCATCCCCCACCACAGCACCAGCGCCACACTGAGCAGCACCCACGTGAGCACGAACAGCAGCGGGCTGCCGGTGTACAGGAAGCCGGCGCCAGGGAAGACCAGCGACAGGCCAGCGGCACGAGCGCTGGTGCCGCCGACGGCCACCAACACGGTGCCCACCACCTCCACCAGTGTGACGACGGCGACGAGGCGGAGCACGAGGAACCGGGTGACCGGACCCATACGGCGCGGCTCGGTGGGCAGCAGTGGGATGTCGCCGGGCGTGCGGTCGACAACAGGACGAGTGACCGTGTCGGTCATGCGAGCACCTCCGGGTGCGGGGCGATGAGAGCGTGTGGGGCGTCGGCCAGGCGGGCGGCGAGCCGATCGAGTGCCACGGCGAGCGGGTCGTGGCGCACCGTGGGGCGAGCCAGCAACGGGGTGGCGCGGGGGTCGTCGACGAACACCAGCCAGATGCGCGCCGCAGCGATGAGCCGCTCGTCGTGCGGGTGTTCGGTGCCGCGAGCCGACGCGCCGAGTGCGCGGGCGCGCAACGCGGTCCAGTCGTCGTCGCCCACCCAGTGCAGGGAGCGAGCGAGGGCCGACAGCACGGCGTGCTCCCATGCGGGAGCCGACCCGGCCGACCATCCGAGCGGGGTCCAGTGCCATGCGGGCCGATGCCCTCGACGCAGACCGAACTCGTCGGTCAGTGCCGCCTGGAAGCGGGAGGTGTCGGCACCGGCGCGCTGTAGGGCAACGGCAGCGAGCGTGGCGTCGACCGGCCGCACCCACGTGGGTTCACTGCAGGGCACACCGAGGGCGGCGCGCCCGGCGTCGCGCACGAACGCATCGTCGACCGAGCCCGACAGGGCCAGTGCCGCACGGGCATGGGCATGGTCGACACGGAACGGCTGGCTGCCCGACCGGCCACGGGCCCACGCACCGACGCGACGGGCACGCCGTTCGACACCGGGGTCAGTGGCGATGCCGACGGCACTGGTGACGTCGCCGCTCAGCGCCAGCACCGCGGCCGTGCGCGATCGGTCGGTCGCGGACAACCGGTCGATCGACGCGAGACCGTTGGAGGTGCGAGCCCGACGGCGTGCCAGGTGCGAGAACCCCGGCACTCGGCCCATCACGCCGCGCAGCCACGAGATCAGCCCAGCGGCCAGCAGCACCAGAGGGAACTCGTGCGCGGCCATCACCGGCCGCGACGTCGCATCGGTTGCCACATGCGGCGCGTCGGGGACCAGACCGCTCGCCACCACTGCGACGATGACCACCGTGGCGAGCAGCCAGTCGAGGCCCCACCTCAGCCAGGCCACGGTCGCCGCAATGGCGGCGACCAAGCACACGGCAGCGGCGACGTTGTGCGCACCCACCAGCCCGGCCCCGGGCACCAGCATGCTCCGCACCATGTGCACGCCGCGGTGACCGAACCCGAGTACGAGCGCGACCGGCACCGCCAGCGAGACGCAGAGCACGATCGCCCGGCGGCGGCGCAGCGGCGGAGCGACGGGCATCTACCCCAGCAGCCCCTGCACGTCGAGGTCGATGGCGTGGCGGCCGTGACGCTGCGCCATCGTGGTGAGCATCTGATCGCCGCGCTCGGTCTGCGCGGCCAGGATGGTGGCGATCACCGTCATCACCACGCCCCACAGCGAGCCGATGCGGTAGTCGTGCCACAGCACGTCCTCGGCGATGTCCACCCCTGCGGCCGCCATCCGTCGGCGATAGTCGTCGAGCAGGTCGCGTTCCACCTCGGCGCGTCGCGCCGGCTCGAAGCTGCCGCCGATCATGTAGGCCAGGTCCCACATGGCGTAGCCGTCGGTCACGGTCTGCCAGTCGACCACCACCAGCGGCGGGGCATCGGGGGTGGCTCCGAACATGAAGTTGTCGGGGCGGTAGTCGAGGTGCACCACGGTGCGCGGCGCCGTGCAGGCGGTGACCCACCCCTGCACCGACGGCGCCACGTTGCGCACCAACTCGATGATGTCGGCATCGAGCCCCGGCCCGAGGCGGTCGAGGAACGGCTCGACCATCATCCCGTAGACCATGCCCAGCGCCATCGCCGCCTCGTCGCCCTTCGGCCGGTGACCGGCGAAATCGGCGAGCGTCGGGTCACCCCAGCGGGGTGCGTGCAGGCCCACGGCCTGCTCCACCGCGAGTGCAGCTTCCTCCACGGTGAGTCCGGCCATCTGATCGCCCTGCCGCGAGTTCGACAGGTCCTCCATGATCATCACGAAGTCGGGCGCATCATGGTCGTAGGCGGCGAGGTGGCACTCGGGGATGCGAATGCTCAGCGACGGCGCAAGGTCGCGGTAGAACGACACCTCGGTGAGGTAGGTGCCGTTCACGAACGCGTTGGTGCGGGCGTTCACGTCGCCCGACGGGAACTTGCCGACCACGCTGGTGGGCCGACCGTCGGGTTGGTCCCAGGTGAGACCGAACCGGGCGTTGCGACCGGTCTGGCCGGTACCGATGAACGACTGCAGTTCGAGTTCGGTGACCTGCGCGCCCTGCGCCACGCCGGCGGCGTCGAGCACCGCCGTCATCCACCCTGCATCCAGCTGTGTGGGTTCTCCACGAACTCCGAAACTCATCGTCCCCCCGAACGTCGTTCCTGCGAATCGAACGTCCGCGAACCGTACTCGCGGCACGGAACCGCACCTCGGGTCGAGCGTCGATCCAACTGCAGGCGTACGACCAATGTCGGGCTGTGTTCGCTGCGTCCCGGCACCGATGCATTCCGGTCCCACACGAGCCACAGGAGACCACCATGCGCCGCGCGGCATTCATCGCCCTCACCTTCGTCCTCATCGCCGCGGTGCCGACCATCGCCACCGCCAAGGGCGGATCCGGCGGCGGTGGCGGCGGCACCCCCTCCGATCCCTGCGTGTCGATCTCGTTGCCCAAGCCGGTGGAGAGTTTCAACGTGGCAGGCAAGACCGACCTGACCGTGCAGTTGCAGTCGAAGATCACCAGTTGCACCGGCGGCTCGTACGTGATCGACGTCGTGGAGATCGACGGCCCGAACCCGGCCACGGCGAGCATCGGCTCGGCCTACCCGGGGTGCGCGTTCCCGTCGTTCACCGTCGGCCCGTTCACGCTGAAGCAGGGCGACAGCCGCAGCGTGAACTGGAGCACGCCGCAGCTGCCCAAGGCGCAGTGCACTCACTGGCTGATGGAGACCCTCCGCGACCCGGTCACCGGCCAGACCTGGGGCCCGGTCGTGCAGCGCCTCGACCACACCTCCCGCCTCTGACCCACCGAAGTCGCGCGAGATCCA
>SXKB01000258.1 GCA_005778215.1 Actinomycetota bacterium
AGGCACGGAACGCGGTGAGCGGCACCTTGAGCGCGGCGAAGCCGGCCTCGCGCTGCGCGTACTGCTGGAACTGGCTCTCGGTCTTGCCCTGTTGTCGGTGACGATGACGTCGTAGCGGTGCGGGTCCTGCACGAAGTAGATGCACGCCGCGTCGACGTGGTTGTAGGCCGTGGACACCTCGGGGTACTCGGCGGCGACGTCGTTGAACGCACGCTGCCACAGGTCGCCGGCGAACGTGAGCACGTTGGTCTTGTGCACCAGGGTGACGTGCTTGCGGCGGGTCATCGCCAGCTCGAACGCGTAGCGAATGGCGCGCTCGGCACCCATGCGGGTGTTCACCGAACCCTGCGTGGCCACCTCGTGCGGGGTGCCCTTGCGCAGCACGCCACCCTCGCCGACGTACGGGCCCTCGGTGTTCTCGCGGATGACCACGAAGTCGTGCGGCTCGCTGCCGCCGGGCGCGGTGCCGATGAACGGACGCTGGTTGATGTAGAGGTCGAGCTCGAAGCGCATCTTCAGCAGCAGGCCGCGCTCGATGACGCCGGGCGGCACGTCGGGGGTGCCCACGGCGCCGAGCAGGATGGCCTGGAAGTCGCGCAGTTGGTCGAGCGTCGCGTCGCTGAGGATCTCGCCGTCGCGCAGGTACCGCGCGCCGCCGAGGTCGAAGTCGACCGTGTCGATCTGCACGCCAGCGGCGCGCACCACCTTGAGGGCTTCGGCGGTGACTTCCGGGCCGATGCCGTCGCCACCGATGACTGCAATGCGATGTGCCATAAGGGTGGAACGGTACCGCCTGCGCCCCTCCCCTCGGCAAACGTCAGTCGAGCAGACGACCGTGTCGGTGGCGGGTGGTGCTGACCGCCTGTTCGCGCACCCAGCGACGCAGCTCGAGTTCGGCCACGGCCACCGGCTGCACGCGATCGACGTCGACGCCGGCGGCGTACCACTCGGCCAGCTGGGGGTCGTCGACGGTGCCGATCACGCGCACCCGCTCGACCGCCACCGGTTGCCCGACCGCGACGTCCACCAGACGAACCCCGGCCACGCGAGCCGCCGTGCGCGCCATCCCGACCGCCTCGGGCGAGGCGTCGGGCGCCACGTACAGACCCACCGACGGCAACGGCCGGTGACGCAGCACGTTGCGTTCGCACGCCAGCCCGCTCGGGTCGTGGTCCACCACGAACTGCTCCTGCCACACACGGCGGAACTCGGTCTCGTCGGCGGCGCCCCCGGCCCAGGTGCCGAAGGCCTCCACGTACGCCGGACCGCCGGCCTTCGGACCGCACCCCACCGACGAGCGCTTCCACCCGCCGAACGGTTGCCGCTGCACCACCGCACCCGTGATGTGCCGATTCACGTACGCGTTGCCGACCTCCACGCGCTCCAGCCAGTGCGCCACCTCGTGCTCGTCGAGCGAGTGGATGCCGCCCGTGAGGCCGAAGTCGGTGGCGTTCTGCAGCTCGATGGCGTGGTCCAGCGAGTCGGCGCGCATCAGACCGAGCACCGGGCCGAAGCACTCGGTGCGGTGGAACCACGAGCCGGGCTGCACGCCGGTCTTCACGCCCGGTGTCCACACATGCCGGTCGGGGTCGAGGCACTGCGGTGCGACCAGCCACTGCTCGCCCGGCTCGAGCGTGGTGAGCGCACGGTGCAGCTTCTCGGACGGCGCACCCACCAGCGGCCCAGTCATCGTCGACAGGTCGGCAGCGAGCCCCACGCGCACACTGCGCACCGCATCGGCGAGGCGCTGGTGGAAGCGCGGGTCGTCGTACACCGACGCCTCGATGATGCCCAGGCTCGCGGCCGAGCACTTCTGGCCCGCGTGCCCGAACGCCGACTTCACCAGATCGCGGATCGCGGCGTCCTCGTCGGCCGCGGCCGTGACCACGAGCGCGTTCTTGCCGCTCGTCTCGGCCATCACCCGGATGGCGGGCTTCCAGCCACGGAACAGCTGCGCCGTCTCGTAGGCACCCGTCAACACCACGGTGTCGACCTCGGGATGGGTGACGAGACGACGGCCCACCTCGTCGTCGGGGCAGGCCACGAACTGCACCAGATCGCGGGGCACACCCGCGCGCCACAGCTGTTGCGCCAGCTCGAACCCGACACCGCGCACCTCGGGGGCGGGCTTCAACACCACGGCGTTGCCCGCGGCCAGCGCCGCGAACACGCCGCCGGCCGGGCTGGCGTACGGGAAGTTCCACGGCGAGGCCACCAACACCACCCCGTGCGGTTCGAAGTGCAGCCCCTCGGCGACACGCTGCTCCATCGCGTGGGTGCACCAGCCGTAGTAGCGGGCGAAGTCGATGCCTTCCGACACCTCGGGGTCACCCTCGGCAACCGTCTTGCACGCATCGTGTGCCATCAATGCCAACGTGCGGCCACGCGACCGCTCCATCTCGTCGGCCACCGCCGACAACAGCGCACGGCGTTCGGCGAACGTGGACTCACGCCACACCTTCGCGGCGCGCACCGCATCGTCGACCACCACGTCGATCTCGTGCTGGGTGGTGAGCACGGGGTAGGTCTCGGCCCGCTCCGACCGCAGGGCAGCGGCGACCCACTCACGATTGGCTGCGCTCGTCCAGTCGGTGTCGGCGGCGTTCTCGAACGTCGGGAGGTCGGCGTCACCCGGCACCACGGCGTCGGTGCGGCGCTGCACGCGCCGCCCCTCGGTGGACACGGTGTCCTTCGCCGACAGTGCGGCCACGAACCGCCGGCATTGGTCGTCCCACTCGGGGGTGCCCGGCTGCAGCGTGAACAGCGCCCGGAGGAAGTTGTCGGGCGACGTGTTCTCGTCGAGGCGGCGGGTCAGGTAGGCGATGCTGGCGGGCAGATCGTCGTGCCGCACCACGGGCGCGTACAGCAGCACGTCGTCGACCCGGCTGCGCACTTCGCGCGACTGGGCCGGCGCCATGCCCTCGAGCATCTCGAACTCGATGCGCTGCCGCTGCGGCAGACCCATCGCCCACGCGACGTCGAACAGGTTGTGGCTGGCCAACCCGACGCGCACGGCACCCGCCCACCGGTCGTCGAGCGCCCGCTCCACCAGTCGCTTGAAGCTCGCGTCGACCTCGGCCTTCGTGGCGTACGGCGCCTGCTGCCACCCGTGCAGCTCGGCCTCCACACGTTCCATCGCGAGGTTCGCTCCCTTCACCACGCGCACCTTCAACGTGCCGCCGGCGCGCTGGTGACGAGCCGTCGCCCAGGCACACAGCTCGTCGCACGCCGAGTGCGAGTCGGGCAGGTAGGCCTGCAGCACCACGCCGGCGTCGATGGCGGCGAACTCGGGCTCGTCGAGCACGCGGGTGAGCGCGGCCAGCGTGAGCGGTAGGTCGCGGAACTCCTCCATGTCGAGGTTCACGAACGTGCGCGGCACGGCGCTCGCCGCGTCGCGGTACAGCACGCGCAGCCGCTCGCAGATGCGATCGACCGACTCGTCGAACGCCAGCACGTCGAGGTTCGCCACGACCGCCGAGATCTTCAGCGACACGTACGTGACATCGGGGCGCACGATGCGCTCGCGCACCAACCGCAGGCGCTCGTCGGCCTCGGCGTCGCTGAGAATGGCCTCGCCCAACACATTCACGTTCAACCGGAATCCAGCCTCGGCACGACGGGCGACGTGCCGGGCGAACGCCGGGTCGTCGGCCTGCAACACCACGCCGTTGCTCTCGCGCACGATGCGTCGACGCACCAACGGCATCACCAACTGCGGCAGGCGTTCGGCCAGACGCGCACCGGCGTGCAGCATCCACCGATCGGCGGTCCCCAACGACGACGGCACACCGATCTCGTCGACGATCGACCGGAACCGCGCAGCGGCGCGCCCATGGTCGTCGAACCGCAGCACCTCGTCGGTGAGCGCAAAGGTGAGCGCACGCAGTTGCTCGTCGTGCACCACGCCCGCGAGGCGCCGCTGCTGACGGCGCTCACCGCGACGTGTGCCGCGGTGCGAGGCCAGCAGCAACTGCTCGGCACGCTGGACGATGCGGTCGGGATCGGAGGACGGCGCGGCGGAGGTCACATCTCCACTGAACCGCGGCGGTCTTGCACCGTTGCCGGACCACTGACGTCGCAGAAGTACAACGCGCGCCACAATGGCCGGGTGCATCCGCTGGTCACCGCGCTCAACGACGTGTTCGCGGGCGTGCCGCACGTGATGTTCTGCGTGAAGCACGCCGACGGCCGCTACCTGGCCGTGAACCAGGCGTTCGCCGAACGGGCGGGGCAGGCCGCGGCCGGGGCGGTCTTGGGCCGCTCCGCCGGCGACTTCTTCCCCGCTGATCTGGTGGCGTCGTACGAGGCGCAGGACCGCCAGGTGCTCACCACCGGTGAGCCCATTCGTAACGAACTCGAGCTGATCCTGCGACCCGACGGCACACGCGGCTGGTACGTCACCACCAAGACCCGCCTCGACGACGTCGGCGGTGTGGTGGTGGGCATCGTCGCCGTGAGCTACGACCTGCGCGCCGCGGCGTCGACCGACCGCCACCACGCCAACCTGCAGGCGGCGATCGATCTCGCCCGCCGCCGGTACGCCGACCCGTTGAAGGTGGCCGACCTGGCCGATGCCGCCGGCCTCAGCCCGACCCAGCTGGAACGAGCCCTGCGCAAGGCCCTCGGCGTGTCGCCCAAACAACTACTCATCCGCACCCGACTCGACGAGGCGATGCGCCGGCTCGACGACACCGACCTCACGCTCGCCGCCATCGCCGGACAGTGCGGTTTCTACGACCAGAGCTCGTTCACACGCCAGTTCCAGCGCGCGGTGGGCATGACCCCGGGGGCATATCGGACCCGCGGCCAGCGTCGTTAGACTCGCCCTCCTTATGGCCAGCCACCACCTTTCCCGCGCCGCGTACGAACGCCTCAAGGAAGAGCACTACGACCTCACCACCCGGGGTCGCATCGAAGTGGCCAACAAGATCGAGGCGGCCCGCCTGCTGGGCGACCTGTCCGAGAACGGCGACTACCACGCCGCGAAGGACGAGCAGGGCCACATGGAAGGCCGCATCCGCCAACTCGAGCACCTCATCGAGAACGCCGAGATCATCGAGGCGGGCGCCGAGGGCGAGGTGGCACCCGGCACCGTGGTCACCATCATGTACGAGGGCGACCAGGAGTCCGACGCCGAGGTGTACCTGCTGGGCCACCCCGAGGAGACGCCGCCCGCCGGTGCCGGCATCATGAGCCTCAAGTCGCCGCTCGGCACCGCGCTGGTGGGCAAGCAGGTCGGCGAGTGGGTGTCCTACGAGGCCAACGGCCGCCCGCTCAAGGTGAAGGTGCTGAAGGTGGAGCCCGCCTAGTGGCCGCCCGCCGCGGGGTCACCCCCACCGGCCCGAAGCTGCCCCACGGTGCGGCGATGGAACTGCCCGGGCGCGGCACCACGTTCGTGCGCACCATGGACGGCCCGCCGGGCGCGCCCACCGTGCTGCTGCTGCACGGCTGGACCGCGACGGCCGATCTGAACTGGTTCACCTGCTATCACGCCCTGGCCGAGCACTACCGCGTGGTGGCACTCGACCACCGCGGGCACGGCCGCGGCATCCGCTCGAAGAAGGCGTTCCGGTTGGAGGACTGCGCCGACGACGCGATGGCCGTGTGCGACGTGCTCGGTCTGCAACAGGTCATCCCCGTCGGGTACTCGATGGGCGGCCCGGTGGCACAGCTCATCTGGCGGCGACATCGCGAACGGGTTCGGGCGTTGGTGCTGTGCGCCACCGCGCCGTACTTCCTCACCTCACGCGAGGAACGCATGGGCTTCATCGGACTCTCCGGCATGGCCACGCTCGCACGCCTCACGCCCGCGCAGGCGCGCACCTGGTTGACCGAGCAGTTCTACCTCCAGCGCAAGACCGAGTCGTGGGAACCGTGGGCCATCCAGGAAGCGTCGCTGCACGACTGGCGGATGGTGCTCGAGGCCGGTCGCGCCATCGGAAGGTTCAACTCGCGGGAGTGGATCGACGAGATCGACGTGCCCACCTCGGTGGTCATCACGATGCGCGATCGCGTCGTGCCGGTGCGCCGACAGGTGCGACTGTTCGAAGGCATCCATCGCGCCGAGGCGTTCCGCGTCGACGGCGATCACGACTCCATCGCGGCCAACCCCGATCGTTTCGTGCCCACGTTGCTGCGTGCCGTCTCGTCGGTCATCGAACGCAGTTGAACCACCGCACGTTCGATGGTCCGAATGGCCCATCGACGCATTCGGCACCCATGTTTACGATGCACCACAACGACGTGCGAGGAGGGCCGTGATGAGGAACCGGGCGGGTTTCCTGACCATCATGGCGGCGGCCCTTCTCGTCACGTTCGTCTCCGGCGTCGCCCGGGCCGATTCCCCCTCGGCCCCGGTGACACTGGAGATCGTGATGGTCGACGGCAACGGGAGTGCTGTCGATCCGTTGGCGGAGGTGCACCCTGCGGGACCCGAGGGTGCCCTCGCCTGCCAACTGCTCGACCCGGGTCATTGGACGTGCACGGGAGGGTCGTCCGGGACGTACTCGTTGGGCGACACCTTCGGCCCCATCCCCGACGCCGTGTTCGAGGCCCAGTGCGTCACGTCGCCCGATGGCGCGGCGATCGCGCCCGACGCGATGGTGCTGGGCGTCGACGGTGCGCCCACGGCGGCGCTCTGCACGGTCACCTATTCGCGTGCGTCGTCGGGCTGGCCTGGCGACGACGCCGTGTTCGGCACCGACACCACCCAGGTGGCGTCGGGCGGACCCGTGCCGGGTGCACCCGACTCGTCGCTGCCGGCCACCGGATCGCTGGGGGCGCTGTGGTTGGAGTTGGGCGTCATCGCGTTGCTCTTCGGCGCTGGCCTGAGCGCGCTCACGCGACGCCCCGTACGCTGACGGCATCGCACCTCGACGTCCCCTCCGTCTCGCTGCACTGGTCGCCGGCCTCGGCGCTGCTGCTGCCGCCCTCGTGCTGCTCCGGCGCGGCCCACACCTGCACCTGCGCACCTCGCGCACGCAACGCAACGCCGACGTCGTGAAGCTCGGCGCCACGGTGGGGGCGCACTACGCGGGTACCGCCGCCCGCAAGCTGTTCGCGAGCACCGAACGGCGCGTCGAACTCGACCGCGAGCGCGAACTGAAGACCGCCGAAGCCGTGGCCGAACGACTGGGCCACATGAAGGGCGCGCTGATGAAGCTGGGGCAGATGGCCAGCTACGTCGACGAAGGGCTGCCCGCGCCGCTGCGGGCCGCGCTCGCGCAGTTGCAGAGCAGCGCACCGCCGATGAGCGGCGAACTCGCCGCCGACGTCATCCGCCGCGATCTCGGGCGTGGGCCGGAGGAACTGTTCCTGCAGTGGGACCCCGACCCCATCGCGGCCGCCTCCATCGGGCAGGTGCACCGCGCGGTCGTGCTCGATCCCGACACGGGCGAGGAGCGGGCGGTCGCCGTGAAGGTGCAGTATCCGGGCGTGGCCGATGCGGTGGCCACCGACCTGAAGAACGCCGATCTGCTGGGCATGCTGTTGCAGCAGGGGTTCGGCGGACTCGATCCCGAGGAGATGGTCACCGAGATCAAGGAGCGCCTGGTCGAGGAACTCGACTACCGGCTCGAGGCCGCCAACCAGCATCGCTTCGCCGAGTACTACCGCGGCCACCCGTTCATCCACGTGCCCGACGTGCTGCCGCAGTTCAGCAGTGCACACGTCATCACCAGCGACCTCGTCGACGGGGCCACCTGGCAGGAGATGCTCACGTGGTCGCAGGACGAGCGCAACCTCGCCGGCGAGACGCTGTTCCGTTTCGTGTTCCGCAGTCTGTACGGCATGCACGCCTTCAACGGCGACCCGCACCCGGGCAACTACCTGTTCCACCCCGGCGGGCGGGTGACGTTCCTCGACTTCGGTCTGGTGAAGCACTTCTCCGACAGCGAGATGGCCACGTTCATCGGCATGGTGAAGGCCGCCGCCTACGACCACGACGTGGCCGAGTTCCGGCGCATCCTCGAACGCGCCGGCATGCTGCAGAAGGGCTGCCCCGCCCCCGACGACGAGGTGGGCGAGTACTTCAGCCAGTTCTACGAGGCAGTGCGCGAAGACCGCGAGACCACGTGGAGCAGCGAGTACGCGAGTGGCATCGTGCGCCACACGTTCGACCGCACCAGCCCCATCGCGCAGTACGCCACCGTGCCGAAGGCATTCGTGTTCATCCAGCGCATCAACCTCGGGCTGTACGCCCTGCTCGGCGAACTGCGCGCCAGCGGCAACTACCGGCGCATGGCCGAGGAGCTGTGGCCGTTCGTGCAGGGCCCGCCCAGCACCGCGCAGGCGCACCGCGAACAAGGCTGGCTCCACCGCCGATAGCGTCGCCGCAATGCGTCGCGTCCTCGCCCTCGTCCTGCCCCTCCTCGTCGTGGTGGCCGCGTGCGGCGACGCCGAGTCGTCGTCCGACACCACGGCCGGCACCGACACGACGGTCGCCACCAGCGACGGCACCTCCGGCGGGCTGGTGAAGCCCGACGTCGAGATTCCCAGCGCGCTGCCCACCGAGTTGGTCGTCACCGACCTCGTCGACGGCGAGGGTCCGGAGGCCGCTGAGGGCGACACCGTGGTCGTCCACTACGTGGGCGTGCGCTCGGCCGACGGCACCGAGTTCGACAACAGCTACGACCGCGGCGAGCCGTTCCCCGTCACGCTCGGCACCGGCAGCGTCATCGCCGGATGGGACCAGGGCCTGATCGGCGTGCAGCAGGGCACCCGTCGCCAGCTCGACATCCCTGCCGACCTCGCGTACGGCGACAACCCGCAGGGCGACGTCATCCAGGCCGGCGACGCGCTCACCTTCGTGGTCGACGTGGTGGCCGTGCTCACCACCGCCGACCCTGCCGATCAGCCCGACGTCTCGGTCGAGGGTGCCGCCAACGTCGACGCCATTGCCAGCGAGGACCTCGTGGTCGGCGACGGCGCAGCCCCGAGTGAGGGTGACACGGTCGCGGTGAACGTCATCATCTACCGCGCCGACACGGGCGAGTTGCTCAACAGCAGCTGGGGCACCCCGCCCGCGACGTTCGTGTTCTCGGCCCAGGGCGACACGTACCCCGGTGTCATCGGCGTGGTCGACGGCATGAAGGTGGGCGGTCTGCGTCAGTCGCAGGTGCCGTTCGCCCAGATCTTCGACGGTGCCGGCAACGAGACGCTGGGTCTGCCGGCGTCCATCGACGTGGTCATCGTGATGGAGCTGATCGCCGTCTTCTGACGACGGCGCACCAGCGCGACGGCGTCGAAGTCGAACACCCGGCACGAGTCGGGATGATCGAACACGTCGCCCTCGTCGCGACCGTCGCACACGAAGGTCGTGCGCACCGCGCAGGGATCGAACGAGTCGATGCCGTCCTCATCGATCACCTCCAACCCGTAGAGCTGCACCATGGAACCGGACGGCGTCGTCTCCTGCAGCCGATGGTCGAGCCAACGGGTGAGGCGGAGTTCGAGCGCACGGTGATCGACAGGGTTCTGCACACCCACACTGGGCACGGCGAGGAGCGCCGATCGGCAAACGTCAGCGTGTGACGGCGGCCGACACCTGCCGGGCGGCGGCCGCGACGGCCTCGCCGAACGACGACGCCGGTGTGCGGGTGAGGCGCTCGACGGGTCCGCTGACGCTGACCGCCGCCACCACCACACCCTGACGGTCGACGACGGCAGCGCTCACCGAGGCCACGCCCGGCTCCCGCTCCTCCACGCTCTCGGCCAGCGCCGGTGCGCCCGGGCCACCGAGCACCTTGCCGGCCGAGCCGACCTCGAGGGGCAGCAGCGCACCGACCGGCACGATCCACTGCAGCGCGTGCTGCGACTGCAGGCTCACCACGCACCGGCGGGCGGTCTGCTCGCGGACGTACAGCTGCACGCTCTCGCCGGTGCGGTCGCGCAGCTCGGTGAGCGCCGGTGTGGCCAGTTCGGCCAACGGGAACTCATCGGCCGCGGCACGCCCGAGCCGGATGAGTTCGAAGCCCAGACAGAACCGGCCCTGCGCGTCGCGGCGCACGAGGTGGTGACCCTCCAGCGCCACGGCCAGGCGGTGCGCCGTGGCGCGGGGCAGGCCGGTGGCGGCCTGCAGGCCGGCCAGGTCGAGCGGGCCGCGGCTGAGCGCGTCGAGAATGCCGACGCCCTTGTCGATGACGCCGACACCGGTCTCGACGCGTTGGCCCTCACCCGCTCCGGGGCGTACACTGTCCATCAACGGGAATCCTATCTCAGAAAGTGAGACGACATGGCAACCCCTCGGACCCTCGCACAGAAGGTGTGGGACCGGCACGTGGTGCACTCCGCGCCCGACGAGCCCGACCTGCTGTACATCGACCTCCACCTCGTGCACGAGGTCACCAGCCCGCAGGCATTCGACGGCCTG
>SXKB01000259.1 GCA_005778215.1 Actinomycetota bacterium
GCCCACCTTCACCACCGGCACGCCGAGCGAATAGGTGAGCACCACCGACATCTGCAGGATGACGCGCAGCGTCTCGCGGATGTTGACCGCCGAGAACTCCTCGAAGCTCTCGGCACAGTCGCCGGCCTGGAGGAGGAATGCGTTCCCGGCCGCCACCTGGGCGAGCGAGTTCTGCAACGAACGAGCCTCGCCCGCGAACACCAGCGGGGGATAGGAGGCGATCTGCTTCAACGCGCGATCGAGATCACCCGCATCGGGCCACTCGGGTTGCTGTTGGGCAGGAAATGCCTGCCACGAGGAAGGAGACCACGCTTTTGCCACGTCGGCCAGCCTAACGGCCGGTCCGACGGGCAGCGCGAGTGGAATTCGTCAGACGGCGAGGATGCGCACGGCATCCTCACGCAGGCCGGCGACCGCACGGCTCACGAGGCGGCGGGCGGCCTCGGCGGTGACGCCCAGGTTCTCGCCGACTTCGCGGAAGCTCTTGCGCTCACCGTCGAGCAGGCCGAAGCGGGCCTCCACGGCGTAGCGCGCACGCTTGTCGAGCGTGCCGAGCAGCTCGTCGAGCAGATCGGTGTCGACCATGGCCATCACGGCATCCTCGGGGGTGCCGTCGCCATTGGCCATCAGGTCGCCGAGGGTGGCGTCGCCGTCGTCACCGATGGTCTTGTCGAGCGAGACCGGGGTGGTGAGGCGGTGCAGTTCGGCGTTGCCGACATCGAGGGTCTCGCCGTCGCCGCTGGCCTGACGCAGCGCCGCACGGAGGCTGGCGGAGCGATCACCCGGAATGCGGATGAGGCTGGCCTTCTGGTCGAGCGCACGGCCGATGGCCTGGCGGATCCAGAACGTGGCGTAGGTGGAGAACTTGAAGCCACGGCGCCAGTCGAACTTGTCGACGGCGTGCTCGAGGCCGAGGTTGCCCTCCTGGAGGAGGTCGAGGAGGTCCATGCCCTGGGGGAGGGGGTAGCGGCGAGCGATGCTCACCACGAGGCGCAGGTTGGCGCGGATGAAGCGATCCTTGGCGTCGGCGGCGGCGGCCACCTGGGCCTTCAGTGCGGCACCCTTCTCGCCGTTGGCGAGACGCTCGGCCGCATCGCGTCCGGCCTCGATGACGCGGGAGAGCTCGCGCTCTTCCTCGGCATTGAGGAGGGACACCTTTCCGATGTCGTTCAGGTAGAGTCCGATGCTGTCGTTCATGGCAGTGCTTCTCAACTTGTCGTGTCGTCGTCAGATTCCGCGGGAATGTGTGTCATCCGGCACAGCGCGCGCCGTCGATGATGACGTGGGTCCCGGATCCCGATGGGGGGTCGGTATTTGGGGGGACAGGTCACAGTACTACATCGGTCAAGGCTTGTCGTGGCAGAAACGTTCTTGAAGCTGTGTTGACGAACTGTGGCGGCTGCGACCTGCGGGTTTCCTGCTCGTAGACTCGACCGACGATGCCTGCGCCCACACGAATCGGCCTGTTCGGCGGCACGTTCGATCCGCCGCACGTCGGCCATCTCGTCACCGCGGTCAACGTGCGTCACGCCCTCGCGCTCGATCTCGTGGTGCTGATGGTGGCGAACGTGCCGTGGCAGAAGGCCGGCAGTCGGCCCATCACGCCGGCCGCCGACCGACTGGCCATGGTGGAGGCCGCGGTCGCCGACGTGCCGGGCCTCGTGGCCGGTCGTGCGGAGATCGATGCCGGTGGCCCCAGCTACACCGCGGATACGCTGGCGTTCTTGTCCAGCGAGTACCCCCACTCCACGCTGTTCACCATCGTCGGCGACGACGCCGCTGCCGGGTTCGAGACCTGGGAGCGGTACACCGAGGTGGCGGCACGCTCGCAGTTGGTCGTCGTCGACCGTCCGGGCGACCCGGTGGTGCTGCCCGACCGGTATCCGTGGATCCACGTCGAGGTGCCGCACCTCGACGTCTCGAGCACCGACCTGCGGGCCCGAGCACGCGACGGGCGGCCGCTGAACTACCTGGTCACCGACCCGGTGCTCGAGGTCATCGCGGCGCGCGGCCTGTACGCGGAGGTCGTGTGAGCGCGATTCCCGAGGTGCGTCGCCGCCGCACCGCCGTGATGCTCGTCGCCAGCCTGGCGGTCGTGGCCGTCATCGGTGCGCTGCTGTACGTGGGCGGCAAGGCGTTGGCGCGGTACGAGGGCGCCAAGGACGCGTCGAAGGACACCCAGCCCATCCCGGTCACACCCGTCGGCATGCTGGCGTCGGTCGACGAACTCGACCAACTCACGACGGTGACCATCTTCGTCAACCGTCCCGCCGGTGAACCGGGCGGCAGCATCATCGCCGTGCCGGTGAGCGCCGACGTGATGGGTGGCGTCGACGGCCAGCGAGTGCCGCTCACCGAGTCGTACACCGCCGGCGGTGCCGAGGGGCTCGTCCAGGCCGTCGAGAGCCTGCTGTCGTTGACCATCGACCAGTACCTGGTGGCGGCGCCCGACCAACTCGGGGCGCTGCTGCAGCCCGTCGAGCCGGTGGTGGTGACGTTCCCCACCGACGTGCTCGACGGTAGCGAGGACGAGCCCGAGGTGCGCTACGAGGCCGGCGAGGCCAGCCTGTCGGGCGACCAGCTCGCCACGGTGCTCACGGCCACCGTCGACGGCGCTTCCGAGGCCGATCGCTGGGGCAACGTCGAGGCCGTCTGGGAGGGCGTCGACGCCGCCATCGGCGAGGGGCGTACGCCGGTCGTGGCCACGGCACCCACCACGCTGGAACAGATCGTGAACCAGGTGTTCGCCGGCATCGCCGGCAGCCGTGGACTCGTCGCCACGCCGCTGCCCGCCAGTGAGGTGCCCGAGGGCAAGGACGTCGCCCAACTCGACCGAACCGACGCAGTCTTCGTGTTCGCCACGGTGGCGCCGAGCAACATGTCGGCCGTCGCCACGGGCCTCGTGTTCCGGGTGGAGGCCCCACCCGGTTACGAGGACAAGGTGAAGTGGGTCGTGTCGGCGTTGCTCTATCTGAACGCCAACGTGCAGTGGGTGAAGCTCGACGGACCAGTGCAGTCGAGCACCATGATCTACCTTGCCGACGAGAATCTGGCCGACGACGCCCTGGGGGCCGAGGTGTTGTTCGGCGACGACGTCCAGCAGGCCGAGTCCGACTTCCGCATCGAGGGCATCGACGTGATCATCCAACTGGGGACCTCGTTCCTCGACGACCCCGAGAGCGGGAACACCTTGCCGTCCACCACCACGACCACCACCACACCCTGATGACCGACACCACGTTCTCCGCCGCCGCCGAGGCCGCCCGCGAGTTGGCCTGCGTGGCCGCTCGGGCCGCCGATGACAAGAAGGCCGACCACACCCTGGTGTTGGCCGTCGGCGAGGTGTTGGCGATCACCGACTACTTCGTCATCGCGAGCGCCAGCAACCGCCGTCTGGTGAAGACCGTGGTCGACGCCGTCGAGGAAACTGTGCGCGAGACACTGGGGCGGTCGCCGGTGCGCACCGAGGGTGTGTCGGAGCAGCAGTGGGTGCTGGTGGACTACGGCGACGTGGTGGTGCACGTGTTCGCCGAGGACATCCGCATGTACTACGAGATCGAGCGGTTGTACCGCGACGTGCCGAAGATCGACTGGGCCGCCGCCACCGAGGTGTGATCGCTGTCACCGATGCATGTCGGCGTGCCATCTCTAGCGTTGATGAGGAAATGTCACTCGCACTGTCCGGCCCCTTCGACACGGCGCAACTGCCTCGCATCGCGCCCGATCCCGTCACCGTCACGGTGGCGCGCGCGGTCGTGCCGGGCATGGAGGACGAGTACGAGGCGTGGGCCAAGGACGTCGTCGCCACGCTGTCGAAGTTCCACGGCTGCCTCGGCGCCGGTGTGCTGCAGCCCGGACCTGACGGTGGCGACCACCAGTTCGTGTTCCGGTTCGTCGACGGTCTGCACCTCCGTGAGTGGGAGCGTTCACCGCAGCGAGCTGCGCTGATGGCGAAGGCCGAGCGGTTCGTGATCAGCGGGCGCATCACCCGCACCGTGGGCGTGGAGAACTTCTTCGAGCTGCCGGCTCGGGCCGAGCCGCCTCGCTCGTTGTGGGGTCGCATCGTCACCGATGTGGCGTGGGTGTACCCGGTGGCCATCGCCAGCTCGCTCGTCGTGGCGCCGCGCATCGCCGAGTTGCCGTTCGCCGTGCGGGTGGTGATCTCGTCGTTGCTCATCACCGCCGTGATGCGCCTCGGAGTGGGTCCGCTGCGGTCGAAGCTGCGTTCCAAGCGCTCGATGTAGGAAGTCGGCATCGGCAGGTTTTGGCGGAGGTACCTGCGCTGATATCGTCCCTCACTCGTTCGGGGCTGTAGCTCAGTTGGCAGAGCGCTTCCATGGCATGGAAGAGGTCA
>SXKB01000260.1 GCA_005778215.1 Actinomycetota bacterium
CAACTGCCATGTCGACGCGTGCATGGGCGGGTTCGTGCTGCCGTTCGCCGAGATGCTCGGCCGCGACGTGCCGCCGTGGGACTTCCGCGTCGACGGCGTCACTTCCATCTCGGCCGACATCCACAAGCTCGGCTACGCGCCCAAGGGTGCGTCGGTCGTCCTCTACGCGTCCTCGGCACTCCGCGCCTATCAGACGTTCGTGTTCGACGACTGGCTCGGCGGCTTCTATGCGTCGCCCAACCTGCAGGGCACTCGCGCCGGCGCGCCGATGGCCACGGCGTGGGCCGTGATGCGCCACCTCGGCATCGACGGCTACAAGGCCCTCACTGCCGTGGCCCTCGATGCGGCCGACCGACTGCGCGCCGGCATCGACGCAACCGACGGCATCCGCGTGCTCGGTGGCGGCACGTTCCACCTCGTCACCATGGCCGGTGATCCCAACGCCGCCGACGGGCCGATCGACGTGTTCGCGCTCGGCGACGCACTGCAGCGTCGCGGGTGGTTCCACGATCGGCAGACGCCACCCGACTCGCTGCACTCGACCGTCTCCAACGGCAATGCCCCGGTGCTCGACGACTACCTGGCGGCACTGGCCGAATCGGTGGCCGAGGTGCGCGGCACCACGAGCGACGACCGCTCCACCAACTACGCCACCCTCGAGTGACGTGAGCGACGCCGACGACGCCAAGCGACGAGCGTTCGCCACGGTCGACTCGATCGCCGACGAGCTCACCGCGTTGAGTCACTCCATCCACGCGCGGCCTGAGCTCTGCTACGAGGAGCACTTCGCCTCGGCGGAGCTGACGGCGATGCTCCGCCGCCACGGTCTCGACGTGGAGGCCCCGGCGTACGACCTGCCCACGGCGTTCGCCGCACGGCGCGGCGCCGGGGGTCCGCACGTGGTGGTCTGCTGCGAGTACGACGCGCTGCCCGGCATCGGCCATGGGTGTGGGCACAACGTCATCGGCACCGCGGGCGTGGGGGCCGGCATCGCCCTCGCCCCGCTCGTCGAGGCACTCGGTGGGCGCCTCACCGTGCTCGGCACACCGGCCGAGGAGGGTGGTGGCGGCAAGGTACGGCTGCTCGAGCGCGGTGCCTTCGCCGACGCCGACGTGGCGATGATGATCCACCCCGAACCGGCGAACGTCGAGTACGTCCCCTATCTCGCCAACGAGACGCTGATCGTGCAGATGCACGGCAAGGCGGCGCACGCGTCCTCGTCGGCGCGGGCAGGGGTGAACGCACTCGACGCGCTGGTGCTCGGCTACCAGGCGACGCAGCTCCTCCGCGGGTTGTTGCGACGCGATGAGCGGGTGTTCGGCATCATCACCGACGGCGGCGAGGCCGACAACGTGATCCCCGCGTTCGCAGCGGCCCGTTACCGCATCCGCGCCCGCGACCGACGAGGGCTCGACCGCCTGCGCGAGCGAGTGACCGACTGCTTCGAGGGCGCGGCGCGACAGGTGGGCGCGACGTGCACCATCGAGTCGCGGCCCGGCTATCTCGACCTGCGCGCCAACCGCACGCTGGCGGCCGAGTTCCGACGCAACGCCGAGTCACTCGGCCGCACGTTCGTCGACCCGGCCGTCATCCCGATCGAGGCTGCCGGCTCGACCGACATGGGCAACGTCAGCCACGTGCTGCCGGTGATCCACCCCGTGCTCGACATCGGCACGCGCTGCGCCGGACACACGGCGGAGATGACGGCTGCGTCGGTCACCCCCGGCGCCGATCGTTGCCTGCTCGACGGCGCGAAGGCGATGGCCGCCACAGCAATCGACTTCTGGACGCGACCGGAACTGCGTCAGCAGGTGGCCGAGGAGTTCGCCGCACGCTGACGGCGGGCGCGCCGGCGAGCAGCCGAACGTCAGTCGAAGCGATACCGGAGCTGGTCGCCGCGCTCGTCGACCGTCGCTTCGCCGGTGAGCCGCAGGTGTTCGAGGTGTGCGTACGTCTCGCTCTCGGCCATCGAACCCCACGACCGCTCTTGGAACAGCACCTGCATGTACTCGTGCACGGTGCCCTGGCCGAGTTCGCCGCTCGCATGGCGCAGCTTGTCGAGGCGTTCGTGGTGGTGTCGCTCGATGGCCGTGGCACGACCCGACAGGTCAGCGAACTCGAGCCCGTGTGCGGGCAGCACCGTGCGCACACCGTCGAAGGTCTTCATCAGTTCGAGGCTGTCGAAGAAGTCCTTCAGCGGATCGACCGTGGTGCCCAAACCTGAGATGTGCGGGGTGATGGTGGGCAGCACGTGGTCGCCGCTGATCATCACGCCGCCCGCCGGATCCCACAGACAGAGGTGGTCGATCGTGTGCCCCGGGGTGTGCACCGCGACCCATTCGCGGCCGCCCAACTCCAGCACCTGGGCGTCCTCCACCCGACGCGTCGGGGTGGGCGTGGCCACGAAGCGGCCCGCCGCCTTGCGCATCGCCCAGTAGCGCATCCGGCGTGCACGTGGCATCGAGTGCGGGTCACCGCCCCACGGCGTCTGCTTCGCGAACGGACCGCGGCGCAGATCCTGGCCCTGCAGCGACTCGATCTGCGCCTTCACCGGCCCGTCGATCACCTCCAGGTCGTCGGCACTCTCCTGGTCCTCGGCCTCCGGGTCGAGGAACGTGCGGAACGTGCGGTGCGTGATCACCTCGGCACCGAACCGCTTGCGGAACTGGCCCGCCTGCCCGAAGTGATCGGGATGCGAGTGGGTGACCACCACCGAGTGCACGCGCTCGATCGCGAGACCACCGGACTTCATGATCCGCTGCAGCTCGCGCCACGTCTTCGGGCCGGGAAGGCCAGGATCGACGAGGGTGATCCCGCGTGAGTCCTCCATCGCGTAGCAGTTCACGTGGCCCAGACCGGGCAGCGCAATCGGCAGCTGCAGCCGGAGGATGCCGGGCGCGACCTCCTCCACACCTTCCCGCGGCGGCTGCCGTTCCTCGCGCACCGGCTTCGGCGCGGCATGGTCGTGGTCGGTCACCCCTGTAGTCGTAGCGGACACGACCGCCGGAACCGCAGTCGCACGGCGCACAGCACACGACCACGCACACCGATCATCAGCCTTCGCTCGATGCCCCGTCGTCGTCGAGCAGGGGCAGCAACTCCATGCCGAGCGCCGCCCGGTAGGTGTTGTGGTAATGGTGCAGCGGCGATTCATTGCGACCGAAGACGACCTCGGTGAGCGCGCCGCTGTTGGCGGTTGCCTGCTGGCTCGCGCTCATCACGTAGTCCTCGTCACGGATGATCGAGGCGAACATCTGCGCCAGCGTGCGCTGCAGCTGTGCGCGTGCCTCGGCTCCCTCGGCAGCCTCGGTGACGCCCGGCCGGAGGTAGAACCCGATGCGGCTGATGTGTCGGCCCGGATCGGTCGGATGCGGGTAGACGCGCACGAGGAAGCAGCCGTCGACCGTCGGCAGCAGCTGCACGTTGGGGAACAACCAGTAGGCCGGCAACGTGGCGACCGCGATGTTCCACTCTTCGCGCGGGAGGTGGCGCATCTGGTCGATCGACCGACGGCACAGCAAGAACCGGTGGTTCCGACCGAAGGTCTCGTAGCACGAGACGTTGCCGTGGAATCCGTTGTTCAGCGTGTTCTGGTGGAGCGCAGGGAAGTGGTACGTCTCACCGAAGGTGTCGATGGCGAGCTTCCAGTTGCACGCGATGTCGTAGTGGTCGCGATCGGTGCAGTGCAGCTCGTCGAGCTGCCAGTGCGCGAGCTCGTCGGCGAGTTCCGTGGTGAGGAGGGCATCGACGTCGATCGTCCCGTTCGGGTCGGGGTGCACCCACAGCAGACCGTGTCGCTCGACCGCTGGTAGCCGAATCAGGCCGTGGCACGACTCGTCGATGCGACCGAAGTGGTCACGTTTGGGCAGCCCGACCAACGCACCGTCGGTGGCATAGCTCCAGTGGTGGAACGCACAGGTGAACCGCCGCGCTTCGCCGCGTTCCTCGTCGACCACCCGCGCGCCACGGTGCCGGCACGCGTTCACCATCGCCACGAACGTGCCGTCATCGGCGCGGGCGGCGAGGATCGGCACCCCGAGATCGTCGATGGTCATGAACGAACCCGGCTCGGGCAGGTCGCCCGACAGTCCGATGAGCTGCGGATGCCCGTTGAAGAAGGCCGCTCGCTCTCGAGCCGCCAGCTCCGGATCGACGTAGACGGCGGTGGGGTTGCGGCGCAGCCCTCCCGCATCGATGTTGGTTCCGGCGTCGAGTCGACCGAGCATCTCGTCGATCAAACGCACCTGCACGTCGTGTCGCATGGCGGCCCCCAAGTTCGGCTCTGCGAGTTGTTGACTTCTCGAAAGTTGATGAATACTCTAAGTTTTGTGACACGTCAAGAGCAGGTCGCGATCGAGGTGGGATTGCGGGAACGCAACAAGGCCAAGCGTCGGCAGGCCATCGTCGGCAGCACACTCGCCCTGCTGCGCGAGTTCCCGCTGGCCGAGGTGTCGATCGAGCGCATCGCCGCCCACGCCGAGGTCGCCCCCGCCACCATCTACAACCTGATCGGCTCCCGCGATCAACTCCTCCACGCGTGCGTCGACCGCATCGTCGATGGTCTGGTCGACGCGCTCGTCCGCATCGACCCCGCAACCGACCCCATCGCGGCCGCCACGGCGATCGTCGAGCACTCCGCCGACGCGTTCATCGGCGACCAGCGGGCGTACCGGCAGATCATCGGTGCGCTCGGCGGCGCAGGCACCGGCTCGATGCTCGCCGTCGACCCCGCGCAACTCCAGATCGCGGCGATGCGGGCCGCGCAGCATCACGGTCTCGTTCTCGACGACATCGACCCGGCGGCGCTCGGTCGCCAGATCTACCTGTCCTACAGCGGCGCCCTGCTCTCGTGGGCGAGAGGGTTGCTCACCGACGACGGTTTCCGCCACGCCGCGCTCCACGGGCTGTGGACTGCGCTCGCCGCCACGGCCACCGACGCCCACCGCGCCGAGTACCTCGATCAACTCCGCATGCTGGGTCCGGCGCTCACCGCCGACGGATGGGGCACCGCGGACTGACGCAGTGTCCCATCGGATCAGTCGGCGATGTCGAGGATGCGCACGGGCAGCTCGCGCGGGCCGCGAATCTGACCGACGCTCCAGCGCACGTCGCCGGCGAGCTCGAAGCGGGGGAACCGCTTCACGAACTCCTCGATGGCCACCTTCAGTTCCAGGCG
>SXKB01000261.1 GCA_005778215.1 Actinomycetota bacterium
CCGGCTGGTGTGACGTTCACGCAGCCGTTGTTCGCTGCGGGTTCGCCGGTCGTGCAGCGCACGACGGCGGTCACCTCGGGTGTGCTCACGCCGATCCCGGTGTTCTCGTTCCCCGCAGGCCTGCCGGTCCCGGCCGGTTCGTACGACGTGGGTTACGCGTGCACCCTGGCCGGTGTGACCACCCGTTACTGGGAGACCCCGATCACGGTCACCTCGACCGGTGCGTCCACGTTCAACGTGGCCTTCGGCGCGGCCCCGGCCGCGGCGGTGCTCACCGCAGCGACCGGTGGTGACTCCACGCTGAACGGTTCGTTCACGCTGGCGGCGGCCACTCCGGCCCTCACCTCGTTGACGGCGACGGCCACCCCGCAGGGTGGCGGTGCGGCGACCACGATCACGCTCGCGACGAGCGCGACCACGTTCGCCTTCACCGGCCTCACCAACGGCACCACCTACGACGTCGTGATCACCGCGACCAACTCGGTGGGCTCGAGCACCTCCAACACCCTGTCGGCCCTCGTCGCCCCGGGTGCATTCCCGGCCGTGACGAACCTGGCGGCGCAGGGTCAGCCCGAGGCGATCAAGGTCGACTGGACGGCTCCGGTCGACACGCAGCCCCGTACGGGTTACAGCCTGGAGATCGCCACTGATGCGGCGTTCGCGTCGCCGATCGCCGGTTCGCCGTTCACGGTGGGCGCTGCTGCGGTGACCTACACCAAGACCGGTCTCACCGCCGGCACGGTGTACTACGCCCGCATCACCGCCCAGTACGCATCGCCGTACGTCGGCACGCTGTCGAACGTGGTCACGGCCACCGCCCTCAGCAACGCCGTCATCGAGCAGCAGATCACCGTCGTCCGTCCGGCCGGTGCGCTGGTGCTGACGCAGCGTTGCGGTGGCGATGGTGCACTCGATGCCGAGGCTGCGGTCGCTGGCGTGTTCCCGGTGGCACTGCCCGCCGAGACCGCCGTTGGTGGCCCGGGCTCGGCCCCGATCGTGATCAACGCCGGTTCGCCGGCCAACGGTCTGGCCGATCCGCTGTTCAACGACTACCCGTACCCGCAGCCGGCGAACTACGCCACCCGTTGCGGTGTCGACATGGGCACCGGTCGTCTGGTCACCAGCGGCCCGCTCGCCGGTAACTACTACACGGCACAGGGTCGTCTGAACCAGATCACCATCGTGAACACCTCCGACCTGGACAACGGCTGGACCCTCAACGGCACCATGAGCGACTTCACGGTCGCCGGTGGTGGCGCCTCGTTCAGCGGCAACTTCCTCGGCTGGACCCCGAAGGTGACCTCGGTCTCCTCCGGTGTCACCGGTTCGACCACCTACAGCATGGTCGTCAACCCGGGTGCCGCGGTGTCGCCGAACGCGCCGGGTCTGGGCACCTCGAAGGTGCTTGCGACGGCACCTGCCGGCAGCGGCCTGGGTATCACCACCCTCGACGCCCGCCTCAAGCTGCTCATCCCGAGCACCGTCCGGGCCGGTACGTACACCGGCATCCTGACCTTCAGCGCCGTCTGATCGTCACCTTCATCATCACCTGATGCCCGCAGCGGTGTGGGACGGCCTCGGTCGTCCCACACCGCTCACGGCGTTCTCCACCGAAAGCACCTTGCACCCATGGAACTCCGCACTCGTCGCCGTCTGCTCGCCCTCGCCGCCGTGGCGTGCGCCCTCGTGGCCGCACCCGCCGCGCGTGTCGATGCATCGACCACTCCCACCGACCCTGCGCCCGCGCCCATCGACACCGACGGTGTACAGCCGGGCGAAGAAGTCGTGCACAGCTGGGCACTCACCCCCGCCGGCAACGACGACCCCGACGCGGCCGGCAACCGCCCCGAACTCGCCTATGCCGCCGAGCCCGGCACCGTCATCGAGGACGCCGTCACGCTCTACAACTACAGCAACGAACAGCTCATCTTCCGCGTGTACGCCACCGATGCGTTCAACACCGAAGACGGCAAGTTCGACATCCTGCCCGGCGACCAGGACCCCATCGACGTCGGGTCGTGGGTGAAGGTGGAGCAGGAGAACATCTCCGTGCCGCCCGGCACTCAGGTGACCATCCCGATCACCATCACCGTGCCGCCCGAAGCCACGGCCGGCGACCACGCGGGTGCGGTGCTCGCCTCCAGCCCCACGCTCGGTACGGGCGAAGGCGGCAACTCCGTCGTGCTCGACCGCCGTACCGGCACGCGCCTCTATCTCCGCGTCAACGGGCCGGTGCGTCCGGAGCTCGCGATCACCGGGGTCGACACCACCTACCACCAGTCGGTGAACCCGCTCGCCGGCTCGGCCACCGTGCAGTTCACGGTCGAGAACCGGGGCAACACCCGACTCACCGGTGAGGGCACCGTCGAGGTCGGTGGCCCGTTCGGTCTCGGCACGGTCGAGGTGCCGATGGGGGAGGTGCCCGAGCTGCTGCCCGGCCAGCGCGTCACGATGACCGTGGAAGTGCCCGACGTGCCGGCGTTGCTGATCAACTCGACGAAGGTCACCATCACGCCCACTGGCGACGATGTCACGGATGCCGTGTCGGTGTCGGGTTCCGACACCGTGTTCGCGCCGCCGTTGGCGGTGTTGCTGGTGCTGCTCGCGTTGCTGTTCGGGTGGATGGCTGTGCGCCGTCTGCGCC
>SXKB01000262.1 GCA_005778215.1 Actinomycetota bacterium
ATGACGTAGTCGTCGCCGTCGCGCACGGCCGTGCACTTCCTGCCGCGCACGTCGCTGCCGGCATCGGGCTCGCTCATCGCCATGCAGTCGACGCGCTCACCGCGGATGGTGGGCAGCAGGAACTCCTCGATCTGGTCGCCCTGGCAGGCGCGCAGGATGTTCGAAGGCCGAGCGACGATGTACTGCAACGCGTACGAGGTGGCGCCGAACTCGCGGTCGACCAGCGTCACGCCCAAGCTGTCGAGCCCGCCGCCGCCCAGTTCGGCCGGCATGTTCGCGGCGTAGAGACCGGCCTCGATGGACTTGCGCTTGATCTCCTGCACCAGGTCCTTCGGCACGTCGCCGAGCTTCTCGACCATCTCCTCGTGCGGGAACAGTTCCTTCTCGGTGAAGGACCGCACGGTGTCGACGATCATCTGCTGCTCGTCGGTGAGTTCGAACATCATGGGGGTGTCTCCAGGGTTGTCAGGACTTGGGAGGCGGCAGCTGCATGACGCTGCCCACCTGGGGCGGAACGGGGAGCGATGCGTGCGCGGCGGCGATGGCCTGCAGCGCAGCCGCGACGTCGGGGAGGATGGGGGCGCTGCGGCCGGCGCGCATGTCGACGTGCACCAGCATCTGCTCGGCGGTGCACAGCAGACCGCCGTCGTCGCCGTGGAGCATGGAGTGGACGAGATGCACCCGCTTCGCGTCGACGCCCAGGATGTGGGTGTGGAACACGATCGGTTCGTGCACCGCCACCTCGCGCACGTAGTGGATGTGCGTCTCCACGGTGTAGAAGCTGTGACCCGCGGCGCGGTACGCCTCGTCATCGCCGATGTAGCGGAACAGTGCGTCGCTGGCCCACCCGGCTGCCGTGAGATACGCACTCTCGGTCATGTGCGCGTTGTAGTCGACCCACTCGGGCTCGACCGGGGTGCGGTACAGCGCGAGGGGAGCCTCGGGCACCTCGCCCGGCTGCCAACGCTGCACGCCACCGGAGGCGAAGCGGGCCGCCTCGTGGTGGGCGATGGCCGCGCCGGCACCCTTGCCCGACGGACGCAACCCGCGCATCACGGCGAGCAGCGCATCGGGGTCGCCGTCGGTGAGTTGCACGAGGCCCTCGCCGAGTTGCCAGCGCTCGTGCGCAGGGGCGTCGGCGGGCACCGGTGCCATGCCGATGGAGCGATAGAAGCGCGTGAGCGCCGGTGCCTGCGGACCCGACACCTCGACGAGCGGCACGAGATGTGCGGGCGAACAGCCCACGGCGGTGTGATCGGTGGCGAGCAGGCCGGTGACACCGTCGGGCACCGGTGCGTCGACCACGTGCACCAGCGGTGCGGTCGCGAGGTCGTCGACGGTAGCCGCTCGCAGTCGATCGCGCGATGCACCGGGAAACAGGCCGAGACGGTCGGCGGCAGGCCAGAGTTCGTCGACCGCGTCACCTACAGTGTGCGGGTCGTCGACCACGACATCGAGGCCCGATGCCAAGTAGCGCGTGATCCATTCGGCAGCGCGGGAGCCCCCTCCCACCACGACGACGTGCATTGACTAAATATACATTCAGGATTGGATCCGACACCGATGCCGAGACCCCGACTCGATCATGTTCGCAAGGCGCAGATCCTCTCCGCCGCCGCCGAGGTGCTGTCCGAGCGCGGCTACGCGAACACCCGAGTGGTCGACATCGCGAACACTGCCGGCACCAGCCCGGCCGCCATCCTGTACTGGTTCGAGGGCAAGGACGGACTGCTCGCCGAAGCGCTGAAGCTGCGCGAGCAGGAGTTCCACGATCGCTACACGGTGAAGGCCGAGCACAAGCAGAGTGCGTCGCAGCGGCTCCGCGTGCTCATCGAGGCGATGTTGCACCACTACGACTGGAAGCTCTGGATGGAGCTGTGCGTCCTGGCGCTGCGCGACAAGGCTGCCGCCGCCGAGCGCGACCGCATGGACCGCCGCTGGCGCGCCGCACTGCGCGCGACGGTGCGCGAAGGACAACAGAGCGGTGAGTTCTCTCCTGGCGATCCCGACGAGGTGATGTTCGTGCTGGCGGCATTGCTCGACGGGCTGGCCCCGCTGTTGGCGCTGAAGGCGAAGGGCGTCACCCGCGAGCGTGTGGAGCGGGTGTGGCTGGCCGAGGCGTCACGGCTGCTGGGCCCGGGGTTCGACGCGAGCCCGTTGAAGCGCACCCGCTGAACGTCAGTCGTGGGCGATCTGCCCGAGTGATCGCCAGATCGCCACCAGGATGATCGCCGAGCCGACGAACGCGAACCAGAACGGGTCGGTGATGTCGCCGCGGTCAGCGATGATGCCGCCGATGAGCGTGCCCACCAACATGCCGAGCTGCACGCTGATCATGTATACACTGCTCACCCGCCCCTGGAAGTCGGTGGGCACTGCACGCTGACGCACGCTGGTGGACGTGGTGGCCCAGAACGCGGTGTGCACGCCGAACAGGCCGAGGGCCACGAACGCCACCCACGCCGTGGTGGTGACCGCGAGGGTGAGGTGGGTGAGTGTCTCGATCACCAGGCCGGCGCGCATGATGTCGGCCAGGCTGACGCGGCGCTCGACGCGTGGGTATGCCCATGCGCCCAACACACCACCCACCGCGCTGGTGGTGGTGAGCAGACCGAAGCCGACGTCGCCGAGTCCCAACCGCTCGGAACTCCACAGCACCAGCACCGACCACGCGGCACCGAACGTGACGTTGAACGACACGATGGTGATGGCCAGTGTGCGCACCGGTGGGTGACCCCACAGCCACCGAACGCCGTCGAGGATCTGGCGCATCACGTGGTGCTCCGACGGTGCCGCCGCTGGTGGCAGGCGGCCCACTCGCGACACCAGCAACGCGCCCACTGCGAAGAGGATGGCCTGGGTGGCGAACGGCGAGGCGATGCCGATGGCGAACAACGCGGCGCCGATCGGAGGACCGATGAGCTGGTTCGTGGTGATGTAGCCGAACATCAACCGCGAGTTCCCGATCCCGAGGTCGGCGTGGTCGACGATCATCGGGAGCACGGTGTCGGTGCTCACGTCGGCGAGCGTCTCGGCGACGCCGAGCACGAACACCACGCCCAGCACGACGCCGGTGTTGATGGCATCGCCCATCACCGTGAGCGTCACCACGGTCAGCACCGTGGCGCGCAGCACGTTGGCGGTGATGACGATGCGGCGCCGATCGACGCGGTCGGCCACCACGCCGGCGAAGAGGCCGAACAGCAGCCAGGGGAGTCGTTGCAGGAATGCGGCCGAGGCCACCAGGAACGGGTCGCGGGTCTGCGAGGCCACCAGCAACGGGCCGGATGCGACGAGCATGCCGTCGGCGAGGTTGGTGGTCCACGACGACGCGAGGAGCCACCGGAATCGACGTCCGAGGCGCGGCGGCGCGATGGCGTCGAGCACGGGCTCAGGACCCGAGCGACCGAAGGCGTTGTTCGATGGCTGCCTGGAGTTCCGCGCGGCTGAACGGCTTGAGCAGCACGGGCGGCAGTTCGTCGGGCAGTTCGCGAGTGAGGCTGCCCGTGATGACGATGGAACGCGAACGCAATCCCGGTCGCGCGGCGTCGATGCGGTCGAGCACGTCGACCGCAGAGTTGCCGTCGGAGAGACGGAAGTCGACGAGCACGGCGTCGAAGTGGCGCGAAGTGGCCTCGTCGACCGCTTCTTCGGTGTCGCCGGCCACCCAGACCTGCCAACCGCTCTGGCGCAGCAGGTGCGCGAGCAGCGCACGTACGTCCGGGTCGTCGTCGACGACCAGCACACGCCGTTCGTCGGTGGGTTCGGCGGGGGACTCGCCAGGTTGGTCGGCGCGCAGGGCCGTCGGTGTGGCCAACGGCATCACCAGATGGAACACCGTGCCGTCGGGTCCGGTGCCGGCGAGCGTGAGCGCACTGTGCTGATCCTCGGCGAACCGCTTGGCCAGTGCCAGGCCCAGGCCAGTGCCACCCTGTGCCGCCTTGGTGGTGGTGAAGGGTTGGAACATCGAGGTGTGCACGCTCTCGGGGATGCCGTGCCCCTGGTCGCGCACGGCGATGGTGGCATGTGTGGCCGACACGGAGACGTCGACCACGACGGGCCGGTCGGCGTCGGATGCGTGCAGCCCGTTGTTCACCAGATTGGTGAGGATGTGGCGCAGGCGGTCGGCGTCGGCCATCACCACCACATCGGCACCACAGTGGGCGAGCACCGTGCGGTGGGTGGCCTGGGTCATCTCGTCGGCGAACCGGTCGAGCCACGAGGACAGCCGCAATGGCTCGATGGTGGCGTCGTGCACGCGCACCAGGTCGAGCATCCCGCGGGTCATCTTCCCGGCGCGGCTCGCCATCATCGTGATGTTGTGGGTGTGGCGCTCCACATCGCCGGCCTCGAGCGTGTTCGCCTCCGACTTCATCGCCATCAACTCGGCCGACATGGTGATGGAGGCGAGCGGGTTGTTGAGCTCGTGGGCGAGCGTCGCAGCGGTGGTGCCGATGGCGGCCAGGCGTTCGAGCCGCAGCAGGTGTTCGTTGGCGCGTTGGAGGCGGTCGTGGATGTCCTGGGAACGGACGAGCTCGCGTCGCCACCGTCGGCGTCCGACCTCCATCGCCTCGAACACCCGCCGGTTGAAGCGTTGTTCGAACACGCTGGACGCAACACGCGGCGGGTGCAGTTGCATGGCGGCCGCCACCTCGGCTGCGCGTTCGGGATGGTCGCGTCGAACCTCGCGCATCAGCACGTCGCAGAGATCGGTGACGATGGCCGGGTCGAACGTCCAGGCTGCGTCGAAGACGCGGTCCATCTCCTCGTGCGGCGGCACGTCGCGGGGGTTGTCCTCACCGAACAGCGCGACGGAGAACTCGTCGCAGAGCACGATGATGAACCACTCCTGCGTGAGCCTGCTGTCCTCGTCGAGACGGAAGCCCAGCACGTTGCCGGTGTCGCCGAGGTTGCCGCTGGCGAACACGGCCACGCGTCGAGCCGCAGGCGAGACCAACCGCTCGTAGCGAGCCAGCTCGGCTTCCCAGTTGCGCGACACCTGGAACCCGGTGAGCACGGTGGCCGGCAGGTCGAACTCGATGAGCATGTTCTCGAGCACGTGCGACAGCTCGGTGAGCGTGGCCTTCGACATACGCGCCAGCTCGAGCCGGCCCGCGACGGCCTCGGCGAAGAGTCCGGCCATCGAGGGCACATCCACACGGTCCACGACGGCGAATCTATCGGCGAGCTGCGGTCAGCCGAAGTCCTTCAACAGTTGCGTCGTGAGCGGGTCCATGAAGCCGGCCACGGTGGCGTCCTCCTCCAGCTGCAGCGCGCGCCGCAGGTCGGTGGCGGCCGTCTGGTTGAGCGTGCGCTTCATGGCCTGCACCGACAGGGAGGGAAGGTCGGCGAGCTGTCGCGCCACCGCCCGGGCTTCGGCGAGCAGCTCGTCGTCGGGCACCACCCGCCAGGCCACGCCCAACTCCTTCAACTCCGTGGCCGTGTAGCGGCGTTGCAGGAACAGCATCTCGCGGGCCGTGTTCAGTCCCACCAGCGCAGGGAGCAGCGAGCTCACGGCACCGGTGACGAACAGGTTCAGCGACACCTCGGGGAAGAACGCCTTGGCGCTCTCGCCCCACACCGGGAAGTCGCAGTTGATGGCCCACTCGAACCCGCCGCCGACGGCCCAGCCGTTGATGGCGCCCACCACCGGCTTCGCGCCGAACATGATGGCTTCGGTGGCCCGCTGGATGGCCACCACCAGATCGCGGGCCTCTGCCTCGGTCTCGGGGTGCACGTGCTCGTGGCGGTCGTCGCCGGCGCAGACCGCGCGGCCCGCACCGGTGAACACGATCGACCGGGTGGCGGGATCGGCGTGTGCATCGTCGAACGCGCGGGCGACATCGTCGATGAGTTGGCGGTTCATCGCGTTCAGGCTGGCCGGCCGGTTGAGGGTGATGGTGCGGACACCGTCGTCGATCGACGACAGCACCGTGGCGTACTCGAATGCGTTGCCCACACGGTGAATCTAGTAACACTCGCCGGATGAGTTCCGATCTGCCCACTGCGCAGTCGCTCGGCCCCACCATCGACGCGCTGCTGGCCACGCGGGCCGTGACGCACCCCGACACGGTGTTCCTGCGATTCGCGTCGGGCGACCTCACGTTCGCCGAGTCGGCACGGCGGAGCGATCGGCTCGCTGCAGGGTTCGCGGCGATGGGCGTGCGCCAGGGCGACGTCGTGCCGGTGCTGCTGCCGAACTCGCCCGAGTTCGCCCTCACCTGGTTGGCGCTGTGCCGCCTGGGTGCGGTGTCGTGCTTGGTGAACACCGCGTTCCGCGGCCCAGCGCTGGCGCACGCACTCGGCCTCACGGATGCGCACACCGTGGTGGTGCATCGATCCCTTGCGACGCAGCTCGTCGAGGTGCTCGACTCGCTGCCGCACCTGGAGCGGGTGGTGCTGCTGGGTGACGGCGAGGTGCCAGGGCGGTTCGATGTCGCGTCGATCGACTGGCACGAGGTCGACGGCGACGTCGATGCACTGCCGCCGCACGCCGGCCACACCGCCACCGATCCGGCGATGATCCTGTTCACGTCCGGTACCACGGGGCCGTCGAAGGGATGCATCCTGTCGCACCGCTACACGCTGCGGCAGGCGTCCTTGATGTCGCAGCACCTCGGCTTCCGCGACGACGACGTGCTGTACTGCCCGTTCCCGCTGTTCCACATCGACGCCACGGTGCTCACGGTGGCGCCGGCGCTGGTGCTGGGCGCCACTGCCGCGATCGGCGAGCGGTTCTCGGTGTCGGGCTTCTGGCCCGAGGTGCGACGTTTCGGTGCCACGGTCTTCGACTTCATGGGTGCCACGCTCACGATGCTGCACAAGCAGCCCGAGCAGCCCGACGACCACGACAACCCGGTGCGGCTGGGGTGGGGTGTGCCGGTACCCGAGTCGGCCGACGACTTCGAACGCCGGTTCGGTCTGCACCTGGTGGAGTTGTACGGCAGCACCGACGCGGGGCTGCCGATGTACCACCCGGTCGACGCGCCGCGTCGGCAGGGTTCGTGCGGCACCGTCATCGATGCGTACGACGTGCGACTGCTCGACGACGATGGCTTCGAGGTACCGGTGGGGGAGGTGGGCGAGCTCGTGGTGCGACCCAACGAACCGTCACTGATGGCCGACGGCTACTTCGGCATGCCCGACGCCACACTGCGGTCGCGTCGGAACCTGTGGTTCCACACCGGCGATCTGTTGCGCCGCGACGCCGACGGGTACTTCTTCTTCGTCGGTCGCCGCACCGACAGCATCCGCCGTCGCGGCGAGAACATCTCGGCGTTCGAGGTGGAGGAGGTGGTGAAGCTGCACCCCGCGGTGCTCGACGCCGCCGCCTACGGCGTGCCGAGCGAGCTGACCGAGGACGACGTGATGGTGGCGGTGGTGGTTCGACCGGGCGCCACCTTCGACGCTGCGGCGCTCACTGCGTTCTGCGCCGACCGGATGGCGCGCCACATGGTGCCGCGCTACGTCGACGTGGTGGACGAGCTGCCGCGTACGCCCACCGAGAAGGTGCGCAAGGACGCCCTGCGCGAGCGTGGCATCACTGCGACCACCTGGGACCGCGAACGCCCCTGAACCCCCTCGCGGCTCAGGCGCGAGGCTGGCCGACGAAACGACCCGCGTGGGCGGGCTTCGGCAGCTGCGAGTGATGTGCCGCGAGGCGGTCGAGGTTGGCGAGCAGTTCGGCGCTCGCGGGCGACGACTTCCCGGCCACGGTGTCGACGTGCAGCATCAAGTGCTCGGCGGTGGCCACCACGGCGTCGTCGTCGGCGCGATGAATGCTGGTGAAGTGGTGCAGGCGCTTCGTGTCGTGCGACAGCAGCTGCACGGTCGCGTACAGCCGGTCACCGGCCATCGCCTGCGCACCGAAGTTCATGTGGCTCTCGACCGTGTAGTAGCTGCTGTGGGTGAGGTACTCGTCGTCGACGCCGATGAACCGCATGATGCGGTCGCCGGCCTCGCTGGTGACCTGGAAGAACCGGCTGTCGTTCATGTGGCCGTTGTAGTCGACCCATTCGTCGGGCACGGTCACCTCGTACAGCCGCAACGGCTGGTCGAGATCGTGCGTGACGTCGGGCTGCACGGCCCGCGAGAACAGCTGCCGTTCGAACTGCTCGAGCACCTCGCCGGCGCCGTATCCGACGCCGCGGAGGCCCTTCATCACCGAGATGAGGCAGTCGTCGCGCAGTGCTTCGAGCTCGCGCAGTCCGACGCCGGCCGCTTGCGCGTCGCTCTGGCCGACCAGGGTGTCGAGCAGTTCGTCGGTGAGCTCGGGGACGTCGGTGAGCTTGCTCCACGGCCACTGCAGCGACGGGCCGAACTGCGCCATGAAGTGGCGCATGCCCGCCTCGCCGCCGGCGATGCGATAGATGAGCAACGTCCCCATGAAGCTCCAGCGCAGGCCGGGGCCGAAACGAATGGCGTCGTCGATCTGCTGGGCGGTGGCCACACCGTCGTTGATCATCCACAGGGCCTCACGCCACAGGGCTTCCATCCTCCGGTCGGCGACGAAGCCGTCGATCTCCACGTCGAGGTGAAGTGGCCGCATGCCGATCGCGGTGTACACGTCGAAGGCGCGGTCCTTGGTGGCCTGCGAGGTGAGGGCGCCGCCGCAGATCTCCACCAGTGGCATCAGGTACACCGGGTTGAACGGGTGCCCCACCACGAGGCGCTCTGGATGGGTCATGCCCTCCTGCATCATGCTGGGCAGCAGGCCCGACGTGCTGGAACCGAACACCACATCGGCCGGGGCCACTGCGCTGGCGCGGCGGAGCAGCATCTGCTTCAACTCCATCCGCTCGGGCGCGCTCTCCTGCACGAACTGCACGTCGGTGGCGGCCTCCTCGGGGGAGTCGACGAACGTGAGCGTGCCCTCGGGCGGCAGCGCCGGCTGGTACAGCTTGGTCATCGCCCTGCGGGCGTTGGCCATCACCTCGCCCACCTTGCGCGGGGCCTCGGGATCGGGGTCGTACATCTTCACGTCGACACCGTTGAGCAGGAAGCGGGCGGCCCAGCCGCCGCCGATGACGCCGCCGCCGAGCAGGCCGACGGTGTGGAGACCGGGAATGGGGCTCATGTCAGCGCTTCACCAGCTTGAGCTTGTCGCGCACGGCCTGCGCGCTCATGGTCTTCGCGCCCATCGTCTCGAGCAGCAGCTTGGCGCGAGCCACGAGCATCTCGTTGGTGGCCAACTGTCCGGGGCCGTTGTACAGGTTGTCCTCCAGGCCGACGCGCACGTTGCCACCGGCCAGCGCGGCCTGGGCGACGAACGGGATCTGCATGCGCGAGATGCTGAACGCCGAGAACACGCAATCGTTCGGCAGGCTGTTCACCAGTGCGGTGAACGTGGTGGGGTCGTCGGGTGCGCCGTACGCGATGC
>SXKB01000263.1 GCA_005778215.1 Actinomycetota bacterium
CCTGGGTGCCGTACGCCTGGTTGCGCAGGCCGTGGTACTTGCCCTGGCCACCGGTGAGGCCCTGCACGATGACCTTGGTGTGTTCGTTGACGAAGATGGCCATGTCAGTTCGTTCCGTTCGCGATGGCGACCGCAGCGCGGGCCGCTTCCAGCATGGTGGGCTTCGAGATCAGCGTGCTCTCGGGGATGCCGGCGTTGGCGAGGATCTCGCGACCCTGCTCGGCGTTCGTGCCGTCGAGGCGGATGACGATGGGCGCTCGCAGCTCCACGCGGCCGAGCGCCTCCACGATGCCCTTCGCCACTTCCTCGCCGCGGGTGATGCCGCCGAAGATGTTGATGAAGATGCTCTTCACGTTCTCGTCGAAGTTGATGACACCGAGGGCCGCGGCCATCATGTCGGCGTTCGCGCCGCCGCCGATGTCGAGGAAGTTCGCGGCGCTGCCGCCCACCTGGTTCACCACGTCGAGCGTGCTCATCGCCAGGCCGGCGCCGTTGGCGATGATGCCCACGGTGCCGTCGAGGCCGATGTACTGCAGGTCGTGCGTGCGGGCCAACTGCTCGCGCTCGTCGAGTTCTTCAGTGGCACGGAACTCGTCCCACTCGGGATGACGGAAGCCAGCGTTGTTGTCGAGGCTCACCTTCGCGTCGAGCGCGTGCACACCGCCGTCCGGGCGCAGGATGAGCGGGTTGATCTCGGCCAGGTCGCAGTCGCCCTCGGTGAAGCAGCGGTACAGCTTCACCAGCATGTCGGCCACACCCTCGACCGCTTCGGCGTCGATCTTGGCGCGCACCGCAGCATCGCGGGCCACGTCGAGCGGCAGACCGTCGACCGGATCGATGTGCAGCATCACGATGGCATCGGGATCGGTGGCCGCAACGGCCTCGATCTCCACGCCACCCTGTGCGCTCAACATCAGCAGGTGCTTCTTGGCGGCGCGATCGAGGGAGTACGAGGCGTAGTACTCCTTCTCGATGTCGCTGGCGTGCTCGACCCACACTCGCTTCACGAGGTGACCCTTGATGTCCATGCCCAGGATGTTCCCGGCGTGCAGGCGCACCTCGTCGGCGTTGTCGGCCAACTTGATGCCGCCGGCCTTGCCGCGGCCACCCACCTGCACCTGCGCCTTCACGACCACCGGATAGCCGGCAGCCTCGGCCGCGGCGACGGCCTCGTCGACCGTGTACGCCACGTCGCCCGGGCTCACCGGGATGTCGAAACGGGCGAAGTACTGCTTGCCCTGGTACTCGAACAGGTCCATCTAGGCCTCGTCTCCTTCGATTCGATCCAACTCGACCTCCAGCCAACCGCTGATGGCCTTCAGCGAACTCCCCGGGCCGAAGATCTCGGCCACACCCTGCTCGCGCAGTGCACGCGCATCGGCGTCGGGGATGACACCGCCACCGAACACCAGCACGTCGCCGAGGTCGCGGTTGCGCAACTCCTCCATCACACGCGGGAAGAGGGTGAGGTGGGCGCCGCTCAACAGCGACAGCCCGACGGCATCCACGTCCTCCTGCAGCGCGGTCTCCGCGATCTGCTCGGGGGTCTGGTGCAGACCGGTGTAGATGACCTCGAAACCATGGTCGCGAAGGGCACGGGTGATGGTCTTCGCACCACGGTCGTGACCATCGAGTCCGGGCTTTGCCACGACGACGCGATAGGGACGCTTCACAGCGGGGAACCCTACGACTGTGGGCCTGTCCGCGGCCAATCAGAGCGTCCGCCCGCGGTGTGTCGCGCCTGCTGGTAGGGCACACTGGTGGCCGTGCGCCAGCCCCGCCTGAAGTCCACGTTCGCCCGAGCCGTCGTCCCCGTGGCGGCCGGCATCGGTTTCTTCGCGCTCCTCGCTGCGCTGCTGTGGGGTGCTGCGGCGCTCATCTCGCGCAACACCGACCAGGTCACCAACAACCTGTCGCCCACCACGCAGGAGCTCGGCAATGCCGAGAACCTGGCCGAGGTCATCCGCACCGACGGACCGATCATCCTCAACGACCTCATCGGTGACGACGACCACCTGGTGGTCACCCATCAGGGCGACGACCCCACCCGTGGTTGGGCCATCTTCCTCGCCCACCCCGGCGACCGCGACCTGTCGTGCCAGGTGGAAGTGGTGAGAGGCACCCAGACGTTCCTCGACTGCGACGGCCGCACGCTCACCGTCGACGACCTCGCGCTGGTGCCCGACTACGCCAAGCTCTTCTACAACGAGGGTGAAGGCAGCATCACCATCTCGTTGCGGCCCTGACGGCGGGCGTGCCATCACGGCAGCTGGGTGCGCACGTAGCCGGCATCGGCCGTGAACAGCACCAGCGAACGGTCGGGCAGCAGCGCACTCGGGTAGTTGAAACCCGGGAGGTCGTACCGGTCGATCGAGCCGTCGGGCCGACCCTCGTACAGCACCGGCGGCACATCGGGGGCGCCGAGTCCGTCGTACTGCCACAGCAACACGCCGCCGTCGGTGGTGGCGACCACCAGCGGCATGTCGCGACCGCCGATCGGACCGTCGAACGTCCACCGGTGCTCGGTGCCGGCATCACTGCGCACCACGGTGGCGGCACCGTCGGCCGCGTACTCGATCCACACCTCGGTGGCCAACGGCGGCAGCGCACCGCCGTTCGCCGACACCCAGCCCATCACCACGGGCTCGTCGACCGCGGGTTGCCGATCGCCGTGACCGCAGCACCCCACCTGCACCAGACCGGCGGCGGTGGCCACGATGGTGGAGTCACCTGAGGTGTCGAGCAGCACGTTCGAACTCGCCACGGTGCGACCGGCACGGCTGCCCGTGGTGGGCACGGCGATCATGCCGCCCGACTCGCCCGACGCACGGTCGACCAGCGACAGGTACAGCACGTCCTCGGGCCCGAACATGATCGGCCACGCCGCCCAGGCCGCACCGACGTCGACGGCCACCGTGGTGCCGTTATCGGCGAAGGTGATCTCCGGGTCGCCGGTCCGCACCGCTGCCAACCGGCCCGAGGTGGTGGCGAGCACCATCGTGCACGCACCCTCCTCCGTGCAGTCGGGCGCCGGCAGGTCGAGCGGCTCGAACGTGAGCCGCGGGTCCATCACCGCGACCGTGGTAGTGGTCGGCGCGACAGTGGTGGAGGTGGCGGCCGGGAACGTGGTGAACGAGGTCGGTTCGGTCGTGGTGGTGGCGACCTCCGTCGTCGAACCGGCAACCGGCTCGGTGACCGACGACGCGGCATCCGGGTCGCCACACGCCGCGGCGAACAGACTCAGTGCCAGCACCCCAGCGGACATCCGTCCCCACGGCATGCGGCGACCGTATCCGATCGGTCGGACGTCGTGGGTCTGCGACACCGGAACCAAGGTGGCCGGAACCAGGGTGGAAGGATGGGCGTCGGAGGGAACATGGAACGACGCCAGTTCATCGCCTTGCTCGCACTGCCCGCCGTGGCCCAGGCGCTCGCCGCTTGCGGCGAGGACGAGGACCCGTTCGCGAACTCCACGAAGGGCCGTCGAAGCAGCCTGCAGGGATCGGCCGCCCGGGTCACCACCGACGCCGACCCGACGGCCGCCGCGGCCGCGGTGAACGCGTTCGGCGCCGACCTGTTCGAGCAACTCGTCGCGAAGAACCCGAACGCGAACCTGGTGTTCTCACCCGTCAGCATCGCGATCGCGTTGGCGATGACGTCCGCCGGCGCCAAGGGCGCGACGCTGAACGAGATCGACGGCGTGCTGCACGTCACCGATCCGGACGGCATCCACCGCTCGATGAACGGGCTGTCGGCCGCGTTCGATGCGTGCAACAAGAGCAAGAGTCTCGCTGCCGAGGGCGGCGAGGGTTCGCACGAGGTGAAGGTGTCGATCACCAACTCGCTGTGGTCGCAGGACGGGCTCACCCTCACGCCGGCATTCCTCGACACGCTGTCGGCCGAGTACGGCGCCGGCGTGGAGACGGTCGACTACGCCGCCGACACCGAAGCCGCCCGAATCGCCATCAACGACTGGGTGGCCGACGCCACCGAGGACCGCATCCCCGAGCTGCTCGGCGAGGGCGTGCTCACGGCCGACACGTTGCTCACCCTGGTCAACGCCGTGTACCTGAAGGCCAACTGGGCGAACGAGATCTACCCACAGGCCACCACGGGTACGCCGTTCACCACCGCGAAGGGCGACACGGTCACCGCGCAGATGATGCGCACTGGCGGCGACCTCCCCTACGCCGAAGGCGACGGCTGGCAGGCCACTGCGCTCCCCTATGCGTTCGGTGACCTCGACATGGTGTTCGCCGTCGGCGACGCGGCCACCACACCACTGCCCGACGCCACGGTGCTGTTCCCGCAGCTCGCCACGCGCACCGTGCAGCTCGGCCTGCCACGGTTCGACTTCGCCACCAACACCACCCTCGGCGACACCCTCGCCGCGATGGGCATGTCGACCGCCTTCTCCGACGCCGCCGACTTCAGCGGCATCACCACCGACGCACAGTTGTTCATCGCCGATGTGGTGCACCAGGCCAACATCACGCTCGACGAGAAGGGCACCGAAGCCGCCGCTGCGACCGCGGTGGTGATGGCAGGCACCGCTGCGCCCACTGACGTCGCCGTCGTCATCCTGGACCGGCCGTTCACGTTCTGGCTGCGGCACACCGCCACCGGCGCCGCACTGTTCATGGGCCGCGTCAACGACCCCACCGCCACCGCCTGAACAGAGCGGACCCGCTCGCGTCAGGCGCGAGCGGGGGTGTTGGCCACCAAGCGGGCGGCGAACTCCTCGGTGTGCTCCTCGAGCTTCGCGCGGTGCAGCGCAAGGCCGCCGATGACCTCGGTGCCCACACCGCGCAGCGCCGTGTCGAGCTTGTCGAGGCTCTTGCCCGGATTCAGCGCGAACGTGCAGAACGACGCCGACAGCTTGCCGCGCATCGGCGGCAGGTTCGCGATGTTGCCCAGCGCGAACGGCGCCTGGCCCACCACGAACAGGCCGTGCACCCACGTGCCCACGACCACCACGTCGGCCTCCTGGATGCCACCCAACTCCAGCTTGTTCAGCGGACACACCGTGGTGACGCCCCAGCCTTCCTGCTGCAGGTTTCCGGCGATGAGCTCACCGGCCCGCCGGGTGTTGCCCGTGAGGCTGGTGTAGAGGATGGCGGCCTTCATGCCCACAATCTAAGCAGATGTGTCGGGGACGGTTCCCTTTTCGAGTTCCGCCTCCAGTGCCGCCCGTTTGGCCGCGCGACCGGCTCTCACCTTGCGCACCACCGACACCACACCCACGGTGAGGGTGAGCGAGATGATGATCGCCACGATCACGATGATGCGGGTGGGCAGCTCGCGTGTTCCGAGGAAGATGTACAGGTCGGGGATGATGAACGCGACCAGCGAGATGAACGCCCACTTCACCGCAGCGAGGTACTGGTCGTCGATGAACGCGAGCACCATGCGCGGCGTGGTGATGGCGTCGATGCACGCCGACACGAGGTCGATCCCCAGGTAGATCCACGGGTTGAGCCCGTAGTCGCCCACCGCCGCCCACACGATGATCGTGCGGATGACGGCCCAGCCGATGACGATGCCGGCCCACGTGCGGACGATGACCTTGCGCTTGGCCAGCACGGCCGGGTCGTCGTGGTGCAACGCCAAACGCATTGCGACATTCAAGCAGGCCCGAAACTGGCCCGACGGACAGTCAGCCCAGTTTCTTCAGCGGCGCCCACGCCAGGGACAGATGCTTCGTGCCACCGCCCTGGAAGCGGATGGTGGCCTCGGCCTTGTCGCCCTGCCCGCGGATCTCGAGGATGATGCCCTCGCCGAACGCGGGATGCTCGACGTCGTCGCCCACCTTCAGCCCCAACTCCTGGGAGTTCGCGGGCGACGGTGCGTTGCGCCGACCGGCGTTGATGGCCGCGTCGACCACGCGCTCGCGGTGCCAGTCGATGTCGTCGTCGGGGTCGAAGCCGCTGACCGGACTACGGCTGGCTCCGCTGCTGCCGCTGCCCGCGCCGCGCCGGTACGCCGGCGGGTCGTCGTACGCATCGCGGCTGCGATAGCTCTGCCGGCCGTAGCCACCCCGACCACCCACCGAGCCCTTCTGCTCCACCAGTTCGGCGGGGATCTCGTCGAGGAACCGCGACGGCGGGTTGTAGTTGGTGTTGCCGAACAACTGCCGGCTCCACGCGTGGGTGAGGTGCAGCAGTTCCTGCGCGCGGGTGATGCCCACGTACGCGAGGCGGCGTTCCTCCTCCATCTCGGTGGGTTCGGTGAGCGCCCGGCTGTGCGGGAACACGCCTTCCTCCATGCCGAGCACGAACACCACCGGGTACTCCAGACCCTTCGCGCTGTGCAGGGTCATCAGCACGACGCGATCGTCGTCGTCGATCTCGTCGGTGTCGGCCACCAACGCCACCTGCTCGAGGAACTCGTCGAGCCGCGTGAACTCGCGGGCCGAGCCCACCAACTCCCCGAGGTTCTCGACGCGGCCGGCCGCCTCCACCGACTCCTCGGCCTCCAGCTCGGCCATGTAGCCACTGTCGACGAGCGCCAACCGCAGCAGATCACCCGGGCTCACCTCGGGATCGGCCGCTGCTTCGGCCAGCCCGTCGAGCAGCCGCAGGAAGCTGGCCACGCCACGCGCCGCAGGGCCGGTGAGCCCGGCGTCGTCGGCGCGACGCATCGCGTCGACGAACGAGATGCCCTCGGCCTGCGCGAGCGCATCGAGCTTCGCCACGCTGCCCTCGCCCACCCCGCGCTTGGGCACGTTGAGCACCCGCTTCACGCTCACCTCGTCGAGCGGGTTCACCACCGACTTCAAGTACGCCATGGCGTCCTTGATCTCACGCCGGTCGTAGAAGCGCGTGCCACCCACCACCTTGTACGGGATGCCGAAGCGCATGAACGCCTCTTCGAGCACCCGGCTCTGCGCGTTGGTTCGGTAGAAGCACGCCATGTCCTTCCAGATGGCCCGCCGCTCCTGGTTGAGCTGCTGCACGGTACGCGCCACGAACGTGGCCTCGTCGCCTTCGTCCTCGGCGTGATAGCGCACGATGCGCGACCCCTGCCCCTTCTCGCTCCAGAGGTGTTTCTCCTTGCGATCGGGGTTGTGCGCGATGACGGCGTTGGCCGCGTCGAGGATGGTCTGCGTGCTGCGGTAGTTCTGGTCGAGCACGATGGTGGTGACGTCGTCGAACGCCTCCTCGAACTGGAG
>SXKB01000264.1 GCA_005778215.1 Actinomycetota bacterium
CCTCCTGGGGGTACTGGAAGGCGAGGAAGATGCCGGCCTTGGCGCGCACGTCGGTGGGCCAGTCGGTGATGTCGTCACCCTGGAACAGGATGCGGCCGTCGGTGATCTCGTACTCGGGGCTGGCCAGCAGCGTGCTGGCCAGGGTGCTCTTGCCCGACCCGTTGGGGCCCAGGATGGCGTGCACCTCGCCCTCGGCCACCGACAGCGACAGGCCGCGGAGGATGTCGGCGGCGCCGCCCTCGTCGGTGACGGGTCGGGCGTGCAGGTTGTCGATGCGGAAGAGCTCGCTCACGGCCGCCAGTGTATTTCCACTACGGCCATAGTGGAAACCCTGATCACCAGGATGTTCCGGCGAGATCGTCGAGCAGTGCGGTCACGTCGGCCAGGCGCGTACGCGGGTCGACGAGGCACAACCGCAGGCAGGGGGCGCCGCGCCACGACGTCGGCACCACTAGGGCCACGCCGGCCCGGGCCCGTTCGCGGCTCCAGGCCAGGTACTGCTCGCGGGTCCACCCGTCGACGGTGAACAGCAGCACCGACAGCTCGGGGCGCAGCAGCAACTCGAACCGCGGCCTGGCGGCGATGTCGTCGGCGAGGGCGCGGGTGGTGCGGATGGAGGCGTCGACCGCCTCGGTGTACGCCGCAGTGCCGTAGGTGGCGAGGCTGAACCACAGCGGCAGGCCGCGAGCGCGACGCGAGAGGTGGTAGGCGTAGTCGCTGGGGTTCCACTCGCCCCGGTCCACGTGGTCGAGGTAGCTGCCGTGCTGCGCGTGTGCCGCGGCGGCCGGGGCCGGGTCGCGGTACACCAGCGCCGCGCAGTCGTACGGTGCGAACAGCCACTTGTGCGGATCGACGCCGAAGCTGTCGGCGCGCTCGATGCCGCGGAACTGGTGGCGGGCGATGTCGCTGCACAGCGCAGCCAGCCCGTACGCGCCGTCGACGTGCAGCCACAGGTCGCGGGCGGCGCACACGTCGGCGATGGCGTCGAGCTCGTCGATCGCGCCGGCGTTCGTGGTGCCGCCCGTGGCCACCACGGCGAACACGCCGTCGCCGTCGTGGTCGCGCAACGCCTGCTCGAGCGCTGCGCCCGTGAGCCGACCGAACTCGTCGGTGGGCACCCCGACGACATCGACGTCCATCACCCGCGCTGCGGCGCGCACCGAGGCGTGCACCTCGTCGGTGGCAGCGATGGCCCAGCGCGCCGGGCGGCCGTGTCGTTGCTCGTGGGCGTGTCGTGCCGCCACGAGCGCGCTGAGGTTCGCGGCCGACCCACCGCTGACGAACACCCCGCCCGCGGTGGCCGGGAACCCGGCCAGGTCGGCCAGCCAACGGATGGCCTGGTTCTCGGCGGCGATCGCGCCGGCGCCTGCCTCCCACGCGCCACCGAAGATGGACGACGCGCTGACCACCAGGTCGAACATGGTGGCCGCGATCGACGGTGCGGTGGGCACGTAGGCGAGGTTCATCGGCGAGTCCATCGGTCGACACGCAGGCATCAACGTGTCGCGGAACACGCGGAGCGCCTCGAGTGCGCCCACGCCGTCGGCCGAGATGGTGGGTGCCAGCACGGCGGCCAGTTCGTCGGCCGGCTGCGCACCCCAGCGGGTGTCCTTCGGCAGTTGCAGCCGTTCGATCGCGTACCCGATGACGGAGTGCGCGAACAGGTTCGTGTCGGCATCCCACTCGTGCATGGTCGGGGCCATCGCGTCGCTCCTCGGAATTGCTTCGGAACCGAAAGATTACGCCGCGGCAGGTGCGGTGCGCAGCGCCCGCCAGATGGCAGGGTACGACGCGTATTCGATCGTGTCGTCCACGTAGCCGGCCTCGCGCAACGCCTCGTGCAACATCGGCAGGTGGCGGAACGGCACCCCGGCATCGACGTGATGTGCGAGGTGCCACCCGATGCGATAGGGCACCAGCAGGAACCGGGCCACCAGGTGCTGGCGCACCGTGTGCGTGCTCTCGCGGCGATCGGGGGACCGCTGCATGCCGCCGTGCTCGGCCACGGAGCGCAACCGGTTGATGACCCGCCACGCCGTGAGGTACGGGGCGAGCCAGAACAGCGGGTAGAGCCACCAGTGGCCGACCGCGACGGCAGCGACCAGCAGCACGGCCTGCACGGCCATGATCTTCCAGAACGTGTGTCGCACCCGCGGGTCCTTCGACCGCGCGTTGGACAGCAGGCCCTTCATCAACTTGATGCCGGTGCGACCCGTGGCGTCGCGCACCAGCTTGCGGCGGAAGCTGTCGGGCGCGATGGGATAGCCGATGTAGAGCGGGATGTCGGGCTCGTCGGGGCCGAACTCGTCGCGGTGGTGCGCCATGTGCACGCGTCGGTACGCATCGGTGGAGGTGAACGTGGGGAAGCCGAGCAGCCAACGACCCACCAGGTCGTTGGCCCGCTTGTCGGTGAACAGCAGTCGGTGCGCCGCCTCGTGCATCAACGAGGCGAACTGGGCGAACGCCCGGCCCATCAACACGAACGTGATCGGCCAGCTCCACGGACCCCACGCGACGGTGGCCCACAGCACCGCACCCGTCTGCACGTACAGCCACACGACCGAGCCGAGATTCCGCCACGACGGGATGCGCCGCAGTTGCTCGCGGAACGCAGCAGTGGGGCGGCCGTCGGGCCGAATGCGAGCGGTTTCGCGGCAGGCCGGCAGTTGCCTGGGCACCATTCCTCCGAGCGCGGCCGCCATCACGTCCACGCTATCCGCGGGTCAGCGGTGGGCGAGGAGGTCTTCCTTCCACGCGCGGAACCGATGCGCGACACTGCCGCTCGGACCCACACCCTCGCCGTTGGTGGCGTGGTCGCCCTCGCCGGTCTCCGGGCGCAGGCGGAACGTGTGCTGCACGGTCAGGTCGTCGGCGTCGCACGCCCAGTACCACGCGTCGCCGACCGCGGGCCCGGCACGCCAGAGCAACCATCGGCCGATGCGTCGCTTGTACTCCGCCTCCGGCCGACCTTCGAGGTCGTCGCCCAGTCGGCGAAGGGTGTCGGGTGCCTCCAGCCATGCCGATGCCACGATGTTGCGGTCGCGCACCGGTGTGGCGGGCAGGTCGGCGGTGTGGACCGGGGTGTGGTCGGCGGGGCGCTCGTGATAGGGGAGCGCGTCACCAGCCACGGTCGACCCACTCCTGGAGGTGGGGTCGCTCGTGGCCGATGGTGGTGCTCACGCCGTGCCCGGGCATCACGATGGTGTGCGCCGGCAGCGTGAACAACTTGTTGTCGATGGAGTCGATGATCGTCGCGAAGTCGCCGCCCTCGAACTTCGTGGCGCCGGGTCCGCCCGGGAACAGCGTGTCGCCGCTGAACAGCAACGGTGCGCCCTCGACGCGGAAGCTCACCGAGCCGGGGGTGTGCCCGGGATTGTGGATGGCGTGCAATCGCAACCGGCCGACCTCGATGACCTCGGCGTCGTCGATGAACACGTCGTAACCGACGTCCTTCAACATCGGTGCGTCACTGCTGTTGACACCCACCTCGTAGCCGGCATCACGGATCTCGGCGACCGCGCCGATGTGGTCCCAGTGGCCGTGCGTCTCGAGCACCCGGCGCACCCCGGTGCGACGGCACAGCTCCAGCAGCTTCTCGTGTTCGTTCGCGGCATCGATGAGCACCGCCTCACCGGTGTCGCGGCACCGCAGCACGAACACGTTGTTGTCGTAGGAACCCACCACGAGGCGATGGATCTCCAGGCGGCTGTCGGCCCAGTGCAAGGTGGTCATGTGGCCACGCTACTGCGCCGTCGTCCGACGGCGCGGTGGCACCTACGCTGCGATCGTGCGCATCGCGAGGGTCACCTGCTTCCGTCAACTCCAGCCGTTCGCCGACGGCCCGTACGTGCTGTCGGGCGGCCGTGTGGACCTCGGGTTCGACAGTCTCGTGGTGCGGCTGGTCACCGACGCCGGCGTCGAGGGATGGGGCGAGATGAGTCCGCTCGGCACGATGTACGACCCTGCGTTCGCCGAGGGTGCGTTCGCTGCCGCGCCGATCCTGTCGGCCGCGCTGCTGGGTTCGCCGGTCGCCGCCGTGGCCCGCACCCTCGACGCCACGCTGAAGGGCCACCCGTACGCGAAGTCGGCGTTCGACATGGCCGCCTGGGACGCGTTGGGGCGTGCCGCTGGGCTGCCATTGCACGATCTGCTCGGCGGTGCCGACGGTCAGGGCACCACCCTGTACCGCTCGATCGGCCGCGCCGAACCCGAGGCGATGGCGGCGAAGGCGGCGGAGTACCGGGCGCGCGGGTACCGGCGGCTGCAGGTGAAGGTGGGCGGCGACCCCGGCGCCGACGAGGCCGGGTTGCGTGCCGTGCTGGCCGCAGTGCCCGACGCGCAGCTCTACTGCGACGCGAACGGCGGCTGGCAGACCGGCGATGCTCGCCGTTTCCTCGCCGCGACCGCCGCGCTGCCGTACGTGCTGGAGCAACCGTGCGCCACGATGCGCGAGAACCTGCTGTTGCGTGCGCACGCGGCACGGCCGATGGTGCTCGACGAGTCGATCGCCACGCTGGCCGATGCGGTGGAGGCCGCCGATGCAGGCATCGACGGCATCACCATCAAGATCGCCCGGGTCGGCGGGATCACGCCCACGCGCGTCATCCGCGACGCGGCGGTGGCACTGGGCATGATGGTGACGGTCGAGGACACGGGAGGTGCCGACATCGACACCGCGGCGATGGCCCACCTGTCCATCAGCACGCCGTCGGCGCGTCGCGCCCACACCGTCGACTTCCACCACTGGGTCACGGTCGCCAACGGCGTCGGGTTGCCCGACACCGACGGCGGCATGTTGCGCCCACCGCGCGGGCACGGCTTGGGCATCGACGTGTTCGTCGACGCGCTCGGCGACCCCGTCCACGACGAAGGAGCATCATCATGAGCGCCACCGATCCCACCCTGTGGACGGCCACCGAGCAGGCGGCCGCCATCGCATCCCGGCGGCTCGGCAGCGAGGAACTGCTCGACCTGTTCCTCGACCGCATCGAGACCACCGACCGTCGCGTGCACGCCGTGTGCACGCTCGACGCGCACCGGGCTCGACGTCGCGCGCAGGAAGCCGACGAGGCCGTGGTTCGTGGCGAGTCGTGGGGTCCGCTGCACGGTCTGCCCATCACGGTGAAGGACGCCATCGCCACCGAGGGGCTGCGGTCCACGGGAGGTGCCACGGCGCTGCGCGACCACGTGCCCACCGCCGACGCACCGGCGGTCGCGTCGTTGAAGGCAGCGGGCGCGATCGTGTTCGGCAAGACCAACCTGCCGGAGTGGTCGGGCGACTGGCAGAGCTTCAACGAGATGTTCGGCACCACCAACAATCCGTGGGCGCTGGACCGCACGGCCGGTGGCTCGTCGGGCGGTGCCGCGGCGGCGGTGGCCTGTGGCATGACCAGCTTCGAGCTGGGTACCGACATCGGTGGCTCGGTGCGCGTGCCGTCGGCGTTCTGTGGGGTGTTCGGCCACAAGCCGAGCTTCGGCATCATCCCGACGCTCGGCTACCTCGACTCGGTGGGTGCCACCGACGGCCGCTCGATGGTGGAGAGCGACGTGAACACGTTCGGCCCGATCGCTCGCAGCGCCGACGATCTCCGCCTGCTGCTCGACGTGCTGGCCCGCCCGACGCCCGACCGGGCGACGGCGTGGCGCCTCGACCTGCCCGAGTCGTCGGTGGACTCACTGCGTGGCCTCCGCGTCGCCGCGTGGATCGACGAGCCCGAACTGGAGATCGACGCCGTGATGGCGCGGGTGCTGCACGACGCGGTCGACGCCGTGGAGGCGGCGGGCGCGCGGGTGGACCGCGCCGCGCGCCCTGCCGTCGACGTCGGCGCTGCGTGGCGCGACGGCGCACGGCTCATCGGTGCCGCCGTGTCCGTGAGCGACGAGGTCGACCACACGTTCTCGCACCGCGAGTGGCTGCTGGCACATCGGCGCCGAGCAGCACTGCGCACGGCCTGGGCCGAACTGTTCGAACGGTTCGACGTGGTGCTGTGCCCGGTCACCCTGCTCCCGGCGTTCCCGCACCTGCAGACGGGCATCTGGAGCGACCGCACCATCCGCGTGAACGGCGTCGATCGCCGGTACGTGGAACTGGAGGGGTGGCCTGCGCTCGTGGGCGCCGCGTACCTGCCGAGCACCGCCACGCCGGTGGGTGTCACCGACGAAGGGTTGCCGGTCGGGATGCAGGTGGTGGCGCCGTTCCTGCACGATCGGCGTGCCGTCCGGGTGGCCGGACTGATCGCCGACGCATGCCGTGACCTGGGCGGGGGTCACCGAACACCACCAACGGCGATCTGAACTGTTACGGTTGTGTTGCGATCGAGCAGGACGGGGCGCGATCGACCGATAACCACCGAGCGGGCTCGGACAGAAACGGGACAACCAAATGCGATTCCCTCGGTCCTTCGGGGCATACGGCGTGACAGTGGTGTTGGGGCTCTTCGGCGCCTCCGGGTTCGTGCGCGCGTGCGCCACCCCCGCACCCGCACCGGCACCGGCGCCGGTCACCGCCACGAACGACGTGATGAAGGTGGCCAACGCCTGCACCACGCTCGTCAACCAGCAGCGCGCCGCCGCCGGCATCAAGGCCGTGGCGCTCGAGGTGCGCGTGCAGAACGCCGCGCACAAGCACTCGAACTACCAGGCGAGCATCCGCACGATGACGCACAAGAGCGCCAACGGCACCGACGCCGGTGTGCGCATCAAGGCCGAAGGCTACGGCTGGCGCACCTGGGCCGAGAACGTGGCTGCCGGGCAGGTGGACTGCACCCAGGTGATGAGCGCCTGGATGAACAGCGCCGGCCACAAGAAGAACATCCTCAACCCTGCGATGGTGCACATCGGTGTCGCCGCCGCCAAGGGCTCGAACGGTGTCGTCTACTGGACGATGGACCTCGCCGCACCCTGATCGGGACCGATCTGCAGCAACCTCGTCTTCGGGCAGCTCACCTTGCGGCCCGCATCGCACTTCGGACACGACCAGTCGTGCTCGGCGCGCTCACGCCACATGGTGGTGCCGCACGACGGACACGTCTGCTGCCAGATCGCGCAGGCGGTGTCGGCCAGCCGCTGTGACTGCAGCGGGCAGCCGTGCCCGTGGCACACCGGGAAGCGTTCATCGACGACGATCGCGTTCTCCGGACACTTGGTGACGCACACCCCGCAGTCGTCGCACGTGAACGGATCGATCTCGAAGAGCCCGAGGAACTCGTCGGTCTTGGTGAGTGCCTGCGAATGACACGAGTAGTCGCAGGCGCCGCAACCGATGCAGCGGTCCTGGCGCACCATCAGGCTCATCGGTGGGACCTCATGCGTTCGTCGCCTCCGGTGTGACCGGGTTCTGCGGGTGGAACTTGCGCAGCTCGCCCATGCAACCGATGTGCACCCATGGTGCGACATCGACACGGGTGGCAGCGGTCGTCAGCACGTACGTGGTGCCGTTCCACTCCCACCAGCCGTAGGGCACGTCGACCACCTTGTCGATCGGTTCGCCGCAGTTCGGGCAGGTCGGTGCGTTCATGATCTGTTCCTCCGGTCTCACGCCGCCGCGGCGATGCGCGCCGCGCCGTCGAGGTATTCCTGCAGGGTCTGGTTGAACCGCGAGAACTTGTCGACGCCCATGGGGTCGGCACCGCGCAGGCGGATGTCGGTGCCCAGCAACGCCAGGCTGTTGATGGTGAGGCGACCGCTCGCCGTGCCGTGCTCGAGGATGTCGTCGAACATCGCGCGCCACATCTCGTCGGGGCCATCGAGATAGAAGTCGGCGAGTGCGGCGTCGGCGGCGGGGATCTCGACGGCCTCGGCGCAGCGCAGCTCCTCGAAGGTGATGCGCACGGCGAAGTCGCCCTCGGCGCGACGCATCACGAGTGCGGCGACCATGTCGCAGTCGCCCAGCACGCGGAACTGCTCGGGGTGGGCGTTCATCTCGTCGGCCAAGCCGACGAAGAAGGTCTCGGTGTCGAATCGCATGGTCGGTTCCTCAGTTCGCGAGCACGGTGGCGGGATCGATGCCCATCAGCTCCAGGGGGAGCGTGGTGCGGTGCAGGCGGCTGATGCCGGCCCGCTCGCAACGGGCGAGGTACGAGGTGAACTGCTTCTTCTGCAGTTCCATCTGCAACGGGAAGCCCTTGTCCTCCACGTGGTCGACACCACCGCCGAGCAGCACGGCGAGCGCCGAGCCGAAGTCCTGGTTCGTGCCGAACGCGGTGAGCACTGCCTCGCCGTGATCGAGTGCCTCGTGGATCTCCTCCACGACGTCGGGGTCCTGCTCCACCGCGTAGCGGATGTGCATCGTGCCGTACGCGACGTGGCGTGCCTCGTCCTGCATGGCCATGCGGAACATGCGCTTCTCCACCGGCGACGGGGCGATGAGCTCGCCCATGCGGAAGATGTCGAGGATGAACCCCTCGCCGAGCAGGTGCATCAGCGCCGTCGCCTGGGTGTAGGTCTTGGCCTCGATGATCGTGCGCAGCAGACCTTCACTGGACCCACGCGACATCAGCAGGCCGCCACCGTTGGCGAGCGCCCGCTTGCGGAACACCTCGGCGTGGCGGGCCTCGTCCATGATCTGGGTGCAGAGGAACATCTTCGCTTCGATGAAGTCGTGGTTCATCCGCCACATCCACTTCGCCGGCAGGTCGGCGGCGATCATCTCCACCTCGGTGAGCGTGGTGCACACCTGGCACATCGCATGCTCGATGTCGCTGGGCAACTCGGGCAGCTCGCCCCACGGGATGTCGCGGGTGGCGCTCCACTGGCGGGCGACGGCCTCCTCGTACAGCTCGGTGACGTTCTCGGCCCACACATCGCTCTTCTTGTTGAGGATGTAGCCCATGTCGGGCGTGTCGGGGTCGACGTCGGCGCCGCGCGGCGCCATCGACCGGTGCGTCGGGTGGTCGGGCACGTCGCCGTAGCTGCCGACGGCGATGTCCATCATCGTGAGGCCGCGCGGCCCGGGGGTGGGCTTCACGCCCCACTCGCTCTTCGCGCCGCGCAACCACTTCCAGTCGAGCGGTGCACCGATGGGCGAGACGTCGGGCAGGTCCTCGTAACGGCCTGCGTCGGCGGGTGACTGGTCCATGATCGTCATTGCGGATCCCCTCCGTCCTCGGCCCCCGCCGAGGTAGTGAGACGATCAGATCAAATTCGTCTCAACGTCTCTCACCGTCCAGGGTCACCCCGCGAAGTGACCTTCGGCCCTAGCCGCCCTAGGGTGCGGCGATGCCGTCCTCGTCCGTCACGCCTGCCGAGGAACGGCCGTCGTGGCGTGGATGGCTGCATGTCGTGGCGTTCGTCCTGGCCATCCCGGGTGGCATCCTGCTCATCGTGCTCGGCGAGTCGGCCGAGGCGAAGGTGGGGGCGTCGATCTACATGGCCAGCCTGCTGCTCGGCTTCGGCACCTCGGCCGGCTACCACCGCCTGGCCCGCAAGGAACGCACCAGGGAGTTGATGCAGCGCCTCGACCATTCGATGATCTTCGTGCTCATCGCCGGCAGCTACACGCCCATCTGTCTGCTCGGCATGTCGCCGGCCTGGGGTATCCCCATCCTGTGCGTCGTGTGGGTGGGTGCGGCGCTCGGTGTGGTGCTGAAGCAGGTGGCGTTCGACCGCCTGCGGTGGCTGGAGATCGCGTTGTACCCCATTCTCGGCTGGATCGTGGTGGTGGCCACGCCTGCGCTGTTCGAGGGCCTCACGACCACGGAGTTGTCGTTGCTGGTGGCGGGCGGCCTGCTGTACACCGTCGGCATTCCGGTGTTGGTGCTCGAGAAACCCGACCCGTGGCCGCGGACATTCGGTTACCACGAGGTGTGGCACACGTTCACCGTGGCGGCCGCGGCCTGCCACTTCGCCACCATCTCCCTGCTGGTGGTGTAGGTCCGACCGTTCCGCCCTGCTCGCGGCGCGTTGTACAGTCCGTCACGACGGAGCCATCGAGGGAGCGAGCATGGACGAGATCATCGTGGGTGTGGACGAGAGCGACACGGCGCGCGTGGCCGCCCGGGAGGCGGCGCAGCTCGCACAGCAGATGGGACGTCCGCTCCACCTCGTGATGGCGCTCAAGCGGGCCAAGGGGCAGTCGGTCCAGGCCGGCGCCGAGAGCATGGTGCTCGACCCGCTCTCGATGGCCGAGGACTTCCTGCGCTCGCTGAAGGGTTCGCTCCACGGCGGTATCGAGGCCACGCACGCCGTGGTGGTGGCCGAACCGGCCGATGCCCTGTGCCAGGAGGCCGAACGCCTCGGTGCATCCATCATCGTGGTGGGCAACAAGCGCGTGCAGAGCGCCGCTCGCGTGCTCGGCAGCATCCCGCTCGACGTGGCGAAGCAGGCACCCTGCAACGTCTACATCGTGCACACCACTGGCTGAGTTCGGCCGCGGGGCGGGGCTACGACGACACGACGTCGAAGCCCATGCTGAGGGCGACGGGGATCTGGCCGGGGTCGAACGTGACGAACGTGACGGGGCGGGGGAGTCGATCGGCTGCGGCGAGGTGGATGGCGTCGGCGAGGCGCAGCGGTTGGTCGCGCAGCAACTGGGCGGCCCGGTCGAGGCAGTGCTGGTCGACCGGCACCACGGCGTAGCGGTCCCACTGCAGACGCAGCACGTCCTCGAGATCGGCCTGCAGCACCGGTTCGTCGGTCAGTTTCGCGATGAGCGCGAGCGCCTCGGTGAGGGCGATGGCGCTCACGCACGTGGACGGTGCGAGTTCGGCCGCGGCGAGGGCGCGCAGTGGCGACTCGATGTGCAGGGCCATCACCGCGCTGGTGTCGAAGAACACGGTCACCCGCGCAGCTCCTTCAGCGCGCGGTCGAGGCGCACACCGCTCCACACCGGGATGGCCGTGGCCGGCCGGGCGACGTCGGTGCGGCGCGGGGCGATGACCAGTCCGGCGGTGACCAGGTCGGCCAGCACCGTCTGTCCGTCGGTTGCCTGCACGGGTCCGAGCTGGGCCACGTCGCGGCCGCCGACGCTGATGACGACGCGTTGACCCGCGCCGGCACGACGCAGGTGTGCGGCCAGATCGGCTCGGAGCTCGCGGACACCCACCATGTGTACGCAAGTGTACACGCTTCGAGTGGCGAGCGCCCCGTGGGGTGCGCCACGATCACCGTCATGAACTTTGCCTTCACCGAAGAACAGGAAGAACTCCGCAAGACCGTGCGTCAGTTCCTCGAGGCCAAGAGCGCCGAGGAAGCCGTGCGCGAGCAGATGGAGACCGAGGCCGGCTTCGACGCCGCCGTCTGGAGCCAGATGGGTGAGCAGATGGGCCTGCAGGGCCTCATCGTCCCCGAGGAGTTCGGCGGCAGTGGCTACAGCTACGTCGAGCTCGGCATCGTGCTCGAGGAGATGGGCCGCTCGCTGCTGTGCGCCCCGTTCTTCAGCACGGTGGTCCTCGCGGCGAACACGCTCATCCACTCGGGTGACGACGCCGCCAAGGCCGCGCACCTGCCCGGCATCGCCGCCGGCGAGACCATCGCCACGGTCGCCTTCACCGAGCCGAGCGGCAAGTGGGACGAGGCCGGCATCACCATGGAGGCCTCGGGCTCGGGCAGCGACTGGACCCTGAACGGCACGAAGATGTTCGTGCTCGACGGCCACACTGCGAACCTCATCATCGTCGCCGCCCGCACCGGCAAGGGCGTCAGCCTGTTCACCGTCGCCGGTGACGCTGCTGGCCTCACCCGCACTGCGCTCAGCACGATGGACCAGACCCGCAAGCAGGCCAAGCTCGAGTTCTCGAACACGCCGGCCACGCTCCTCGGTGCCGAGGGCGAAGGCTGGACCATCCTCAACAGCGTGCTCGACCTCGCTGCCGTCGGCCTCGCCGCCGAGCAGGTCGGTGGCGCCCAGAAGGTGCTCGAGATGGCCGTCGAGTACGCCAAGGTGCGCGTGCAGTTCGGCCGCCCGATCGGTTCGTTCCAGGCCATCAAGCACAAGTGCGCCGACATGCTGCTCGAGGTCGAGTCGGCCAAGAGCGCGGCGTACTACGGCATGTGGTGCGCGGCCGAGATGAACGACGAGCTGCCGTCGGTAGCGTCGCTCGCCAAGGCCTACTGCAGCGAGGCGTACTTCCACGCCACGGCCGAGAACATCCAGATCCACGGTGGCATCGGCTTCACCTGGGAGCACCCGGCGCACCTGTACTTCAAGCGTGCCAAGAGCAGCGAGCTGCTGTTCGGTGACCCCACCTACCACCGCGAGCTGCTCGCGCAGCGCATCGGCATCTGACCGATCCTCGCATCATCGCGACGAGCGATGCGGTGCCTTCGGGCCCGCATCGCTCTTCGCGATTTGGGCCCCGGTAGGGTGGCGGGCGTGTCCTCCACGGTGCTCGTGTACCTGCTCGTCGCAGCAGTGCTGGTGTTCGTCCTCGCCGCGGTCGTCGTCGGCCGCGAAGCGCATCGCCTCGATGCGGTCGCGCCGCGATCGGTGTACATCCCCGAGGAGGCGATGGAGTTCGTCGCCGAGTACCTGCCGCCGTCCACCCAGGCGCGGCTCACCCCCGACGAGCTCGAGTTGCTGCTTGCGTTCCACATGCGTTGGCTGCACGCGAAGGGGCTGCAGCCCACCAACGTGATCGACCGCCGGCAGGACATCACCGATCCCGTGGTCATCAGCGAGGACAACCTCACCGCCTATCTGCTCGGCGAGGCCGAGGCCCACGGTGTGCAGATCCTCGACGACGTCGACGCCGTCAACGTGGTCACCGCGCACCTCGCCTACTTCGAGGCCATCGGCGCGGTCGGCCCGATGGCGCCGCCCGACGATGCGCCGGTCTTCCCGCCGTCGGCATCGGGCGAGTAGCGTCGTCTGCCATGGAACGGCCCTCCCGCTTCGAACACTCCCGCTTCATCGGCGACAAGCGCACGCAGCTGGTCTACGACCTCGACACCTGGACCGACGAGGCCGTCATCGACGAGATCGTGGGTGCCGACGTGGGGCTGTGCTTCGGGCCCGACACGCTGGCCGAGGCCCGCAACCGCGGCTACACGCTCGCCCAGCCGGGCATGCAGCGTCGCCATCGCAAGCCGCGGGCCTGATCCCGCGCATGGCGGTCGCGCCGTGAACGGCAGCTTCCAGTCGCAGGGATTGCGGCTCGCTCGGTACCTGTCGGTGCCGTCGGGTCACGTCGGGCCACTGCCGGGGCTCATCCTGTGTCACGGCTTCCCCATCGGACCGCTCGACGCACGGCAGAGCGCCGGCACGTTCCCCGAACTGATCGATCGCGTGGCCAACGAGCTCGGGTGGGTGGCCATGACGTTCACGTTCCGCGGGTGTGGCACCAGCGAAGGTGACTTCTCGCTGCAGGGCTGGGTCGACGACCTGCGCGCCGCGATCGATCACCTGATCGAGGAGACCTCGCCGGCCAGCATCTGGCTGGTGGGCACGAACACCGGTGGCTCCATCGCCACCTGCGTGGCCGCCGACGATCCGCGGGTGCGTGGTGCAGCGTTGCTGAGCCCGCGTGCCGACTTCGACGACTGGGCGGCGCAGCCGCGCCGGTTCCTCGAGCACGCCAGGGAGATCGGGGCCATCCGGACGCCCGGGTTCCCGCGCAGCTTCGACGAATGGGCACGGGAGTTCCGGCGGTTCCGTCCGGCCGACGCCGCACGCCGGTTCGCCCCCCGGCCGTTGCTGGTGATGCACGGCGACGACGACGAGAGCGTGCCGACGGCCGACGCACGGCAGTTGGCCGAAGCACACGGGTCGGCCGAGCTGCGGGTGATCAACGGTGCGGGCCACCGGCTGCGCCACGACCCGCGGGCCACCGCGGTGCTGCTGGGCTGGCTGGACCGTCAGCGCGTGCAACAGCCCTGACGTGGCTCAGGAGGCGTAGCCCTCCGGATGGGCGGAGTGCCACTGCCAGGCGCTGGCGATGATGTCGTCGAGCGTGCGCGTGGCGTTCCAGCCGAGCACGCGCTGCACCATGGCGGGGTCGGCGTAGGTACTGACCGGGTCGCCCGCGCGCCGGTCGGTGAACACCTTCGGCACCTCGACCCCGGCGATGCGCTCGGTGGCCTCGATGACCTGCAGCACGCTGCTGCCCACGCCCGTGCCGACGTTGAGTGCCGTCGTGGGACCGCCGGCGGCGAGATGGTCGAGCGACTTCAGATGTGCCGCTGCGAGGTCTTCGATGTGGATGTAGTCGCGGATGCAGGTGCCGTC
>SXKB01000265.1 GCA_005778215.1 Actinomycetota bacterium
CCGACGGGCCGATGAGCGAGATGAACTCGCCGGGCTGGATGTCGAGGTCGATGCCCACGAGGGCGTCGACCTGGTTGGGCTTGCCCTGGTTGAAGATCTTGTTGACGTCGCGAACGACGACCGCAGCTTGCGACGATTCCGTCATCGGGTTCTCCATCACACCGCCTCCGGCGGTCGGTTGCGCATGAGCAGTCGGTCGATGAACAGCACCACGGCAGCCATCACCAGGCCGAGGGCGGCTGCACCGAACACGGCGGTGTACAGCTTGGGCGGGTCGGAGGTGGCCTCCTGCCCGTACGAGAGGATCAGTCTGCCGACGCCGAACCGCACGCCGAGCGAGATCTCCGAGACCGTCACGCCCACGACGGCCGCCGCGCCGGCGAGGCGCAACGCCGGGGCGATGAACGGCACGGCATTCGGGAAGCGCAGCTTCCAGAGCGTCTTCCACCAGCCCGCCGCGTAGGAGTCCATCAGCTCCAACGGCGCGGCGGGCGTCTGCTGCAGGCCACGCAGCGTGCCCATCGCCACCGGGAAGAACGCCAGGAACACACCCAGCAGCACCGCCGCCAACCAGGTCTTCTCGGCCAACTCTCGGCTCTGGTACGCCATCAGCGAGAAGATCAGTGGAGCGAGCACGATGATGGGCACCGTCTGGCTGATCACCAGGTACGGCATGAGCGCCCGCTCGAACAGACGGAACCGCGCCATCAGCACGGCGAGCCCGATGCCGAGCAGCGAACCGGCTGCGAACGCCAGCAGCGAACAGCGGAACGAGTACCAGGCAGCGCGCAGCACGACGACGAAGATGGACTCCTCACCGCCGCGCACCTCGGGGTCGCCGAACCGGGCGAACATGTCCCAGATGTGCGGCATCGCACGGTCGTCGGTGCGGGCGAAGATGCGCATGCCCAGCACCTCGCCGCCCTCCTTCGGACCGACGGCCTTGTACAACTCCCACGCGGCCGCGACGAACACGAACGCGAGCACGAACATCGTGATGCGGCGCGCCCGCTTGCTCACCGGGCAGTCCTCACGACTTCGCCTTCACGTGCTCGGCGATGGCCGGCATCACCTTCTCGCCGTAGGCGGCGAGCGTGTGGTCCTTGTCGTCGTGCTGGAGGTAGATGCTGAACTGGTCGACGCCGAGGTCCTTCAGTTGCCGCATGCGCTCGATGTGCGTCTCGACCGGACCGACGATGCAGAACCGGTCGACGATCTCGTCGGGCACGAACGTGGTGTGGCTGTTGCCGGCCTGGCCGTGCTCGTTGTAGTCGTAGCCCTGGCGACCCTTGATGTAGTCGGTGAGCGCCTGCGGCACCGCGTCGGTGTCGGCGCCGTAGCGGGCGACGATGTCGGCCACGTGGTTGCCCACCATGCCGCCGAACCAGCGGCACTGCTCGCGACCGTGGGCCAGCCCTTCGGGCGTGCCGTCGGTGACGTACGCCGGCGCGGCGATGCAGATCTTCACGTCGTCGGGGTTGCGGCCTGCGGCCTCGGCTGCACTGCGCACCGCGCCGATGGTCCACTCGGCGATCGACAGGTCGGCGAGCTGCAGGATGAACCCGTCGCCGACTTCGCCGGTGAGGGCGAGCGCCTTCGGGCCGTACGCGGCCACCCACACCTCGAGCTCGCTCTTTCCGGCCCAGGGGAAGCGGATCTCGTTGCCCTTGTACTCCACCCCGCGACCGTTGCCGAGTTCGCGGATGACGTGGATGCTCTCGCGCAACGTGGCCAGCGTGGTGGGCGAGCCGTTGGTGAGCCGCACCGCCGAGTCGCCGCGGCCGATGCCGCACACCGTGCGGTTGCCGAACATCTCGTTGAGCGTGGCGTACACGCTGGCGGTGACGGTCCAGTCGCGGGTGGCCGGGTTCGTGACCATCGGCCCCACGATCACGTTGCGCGTCTCGGCCAGGATCTGGCTGTAGATGACGTACGGCTCCTGCCAGAGGATGTGGCTGTCGAAGGTCCACACGTACGTGAAGCCGTACTGCTCGGCTCGCTTCGACAGATCCACCACACGCGCCGACGGCGGCGTCGTCTGCAGCACCACTCCGAATTCCACGGTGTCATTCTCCCCTGTTGTCGTCCCCGTCACGGCGCCCCTGCCGTGAACACCCTGTTACTTGCGGATCAGGCGGAGGTCTGCTCGACCTCCGCCTGCATCCTGGCTCACCGGTTCTGGGGGAAACCCAGATCGACCGTGCTCTTGCTGGGGTCGGGCCAGCGGCTGGTGACCACCTTGGTGCGGGTGTAGAAGTTGATGCCTTCCGGCCCGTACATGTGGGTGTCGCCGAACAGGCTGGCCTTCCAGCCACCGAAGCTGTAGTAGCTGACCGGCACGGGGATGGGCACGTTGATGCCCACCATGCCCACCTGCACGTCGAACTGGAACTGGCGGGCAGCGCCACCGTCGCGGGTGAAGATGGCGGTGCCGTTGCCGTACTGGTTGCCGTTGATGAGCGCGAGGCCGTCCTCGTAGCCGTGCACGCGGGTGACCGTGAGCACCGGGCCGAAGATCTCGTCGTCGTAGCAGCGCATGCCCGGCTTGGCGTGGTCGATGAGCGACGGGTTGAGGAAGAAGCCGTCGGCCGGGAGGTCGCCCTCGGTGCCGTCGACGACGACCGTCGCGCCCTCGCCCGTGGCGCCCTGCACGTAGCCCTTCACCTTGTCGCGATGTTCGCCGGTGATGAGCGGACCCATCTCGTTGCCGTCCTCGCTGGCGGGGCCGACCTTGATGGCGGGGATGCGATCCTTCAGCTTGGCGACCAGCTCGTCGGCGATTGCCTCGCTGGCCAGCACGACCGAGATGGCCATGCAGCGCTC
>SXKB01000266.1 GCA_005778215.1 Actinomycetota bacterium
CTCCCAGTCGAGCATCTCGCCCACCACGTAGGTGCCGGGCATGCGGTGCAGCATGAACCCGTCGTCCACCTCGTCCATCGCTACGCCGCCGGCCGACGAAATGGCGCGGTCCACCGACACCAACCCCAGGACGGGCACCGGCACCTCCTTCAGCAGCGCGGCGAGGTCGGCGGGTTCGGTGGGCAGCGGCGCGCCGACCATCTCGCGCAACCACGCCACCGTCGTGGCGGAGAACCCCATCGTCCGCTTCAGGGTGGTGGACATCGAGTCCTTCGGTCGCCGTCGCCGCAGTCGAGCCACGATCTGCGCCTCGTCGAGATCGGGCTGCAGGTCCACCGCCAGCACGGCCATGCCACGATCGAGCGCGTCGCGGATGGGCGCCGACAGCGAGTAGACCGGCCCGGCCTCCATGCCGCTCGCGGTGATCATCGCGTCGCCGCGCACCGACACACCGCCGATCGACAACTCCACGTTCTTCAACGGCTGGCCGGCGTGACGCTGCGCGAACGCCGACGACCATGCCACCTCGATGCCGCAGTTGGCCGGGCGAAGCTCGTGCACCACGACACCGGCGTCACGGAGGACCGGCACCCATCCACCATCGGAGCCCACCCTGGGCCAACTGGCACCGCCCAACGACAGCACCGTCACGTCGGGCGACACCGTGTGTCGTGCACCGCCGCGTTCCAGCACCAGCGCACCGACGTCCCATCCGATCCACCGCGTTCGTGTCTCGAACGCGACGCCGAGGTCGCCCAGCCGGCGCAGCCAAGCCCGCAACAGCGAGGTGGCCCGCAGCGAACGCGGGAACACCCGACCACTGGTGCCGATGAAGGTCGGCTCGCCGAGACCCGCCGACCACGCCCGCAGCGCGTCGGCGTCGAAGGCGCGCAGCGCCGGTTCCAGCCGACCCGCCTGTTCGCCGTACCGCTCGAGCATGCGCTCGATCGGCTCGCTGTGCGTGAGGTTCAACCCGCTGCGACCGGCGAGCAGGAACTTGCGACCCACCGACGGCATGTGGTCCACCACGGTCACCCCGAAGCCACCTGTCGCCAACACCTCGGCCGCCATCAGGCCACCAGGTCCGCCGCCGATGACCACGGCGTGCTGCAACGGTGCAGGTGTCATCACGAGCGATCGTACGCATCCGGCATCGTCGGCCCTGCGGCGGGCCAGACTGGCGGCACCATGGCCTCGCTGCGCGATCTGCTCCCCGCTCCCGGCGCCGACCCGATGGACGTGGTCGACGCCTTCGGCATGTGGGCTGCCGAGTCGGGCCGACCGCTGTATCCACACCAGGAGGAAGCGGTGCTCGCGCTCGCCACGGGCGACCACGTGGTGCTCGCCACGCCCACCGGCTCGGGCAAGAGCCTCGTCGCGATGGCCGGTGTGGCGCTCGCGCTCAACGCCGGCCGACGCGCCGTGTGGACCGCGCCGATCAAGGCGCTGGTGGCAGAGAAGTTCTTCGACCTCGTCGACCTGCTGGGCGCCGAACAGGTGGGTCTCGCCACCGGTGACGCGTCCATCAACCCCGACGCGCCGGTGCTGGTGTGCACTGCTGAGGTGTTGGCCAATCATGCGCTGGCCACCGGCGCCGACAGCGAGTACGGATTCGCGTGCCTCGACGAGTTCCACTACTACGCCGAACGCGATCGCGGCTGGGCGTGGCAGGTGCCGTTGCTGGAGCTGACCCGCTGCCAGATGCTGTTGGCCTCCGCCACGCTCGGCGACATGACCGCCATCGCCACCGACCTCGAGGAACGTTCGGGTCGATCGGTCGCGTCGGTGACGTCGGTGGATCGACCCACCCCGCTGTACCACCAGTGGCGCACCACGCACGTGAGCGACAGCGTGCTCGACGCCGTGCGCGAGGGCATCACCCCGGTGTACATCGTGCATGCCACGCAGGCCAACGCCATCGAGCGCGCACAGAGCCTGGTGAGCCTGGCGGTCACCACGCGCGCCCAGCGCGAGGCCATCGCCGAGGCGTTGAAGGCGGAGCGCACCACCCGCGGTTTCGGCGAGACCCTCGAACGGTTGTTGCGCAACGGCGTCGGCGTGCACCACGCGGGCATGCTGCCGCGACACCGACGGCTGGTGGAGCGGCTCGCGGGTGCCGGCCTGCTGCCGGTGATCTGCGGCACCGACACGCTGGGCGTGGGTGTGAACATCCCCATCCGCACGGTGCTGATGACGGCGCTCACGAAGTTCGACGGCACGAAGGTGCGCGTGTTCACCGTGCGCGAGTTCCGTCAGCTCGCCGGGCGCGCCGGGCGGCCCGGGTTCGATCCCGACGGGCACGTGTGGGTGCAGGCACCCGAACACGTCATCGAGAACACCAAGGCGCTGTCGCGTGCGGGCGACGATCCCAAGGCGCGCCGCAAAGCCGCCAAGGCGAAGGCGCCCGACGGGTTCGTGCACTACGACGAGGCCACGATGCAGCGGTTGATGACCGCACAGCCCGAGGCGCTCACGTCGCGCTTCAAGGTCACTGCCGACATGGTGGCCAACGTGCTCGGCCGACCCGACGGGCCCGCCGCACTGAAGCACCTGCTGAACACCAACCACGACGCACCACCGCGACGTCGCCAGCACAAGCGTCGCGCGATCGCCGTGTACCGCAGTCTCGAGGCCGCCGGTGTGGCCGAACGGCACCGCGACGCGCAGGGCCGCTGCGCCGGCGTGCGCGTCGGCTCGTTGGTGGAGGGCAGCGACGAACGCGCCGCGCTGCGCTTCTCGGCGCCGCTGATGCCGTTCGCCATCGAGGTGGTGGCCACGTTCGACCACGACGACCCGGCCTACGTGCTCGACGTGGTGAGCGTGGTGGAGGCCGTGCTCGACGATCCGCGCCAGATCCTCTACGCCCAGCAGCACGCGGCGAAGGGCGCCGAGGTGGCCCGCCTGAAGGCCGAGGGCGTGGAGTACGAGGAGCGCATGGAGCGGCTCGAGTCGATCACCTGGCCGATGCCGTTGAAGGAACTCATCGATGCGTGCTTCCAGCCGTACCGGGCCCGTCATCCGTGGGTGGCCGAGGGGCCGTCGCCGAAATCGATCCTGCGCGAGATGCTCGAGAGCGGCGACACGTTCGCGTCGTTCATCCGCAGGTACCGCCTCGACCGCAGCGAGGGTCTGCTGCTGCGCTACCTCACCGACGCATGGCGCACCCTCGACCGGTCGTTCCCCGACGACGTGTACGTCGACGCGCTGGAGGACGTGATCGAGTGGCTCGGCGCACTCATCCGGGCAACCGACGCAACGTTGCTCGACGAGTGGTCGCTGCTCGCCGGCAAGCCCGTGCACGACCACCAGGCGCCCGAGGCCCTCACCTCGCTCGAGACCGGCCCGCCGCCGGCCTGGCGCACCGCCGTGCGCACTGCAGTGTTCGGCTGGGTGGAGTTGCTCGCCCGTCGCTCCTACGAGGCGCTCGCCGAGCGGAGCGGCTGGGAGTACTGGCGCATCCGCGATGCGATGGCCCCCTACTGGGCCGAGTACGACGCAATCGGCATCGACGGGGACGCCCGCGCCGCCGGCAACTTCGAGCTCGTCGAGTCACCCGGTACCTGGACCATCGTGCAGACGCTGGCCGACCCGGCCGGCGACCACGAGTGGCGACTCACGGCCACGGTCGATCTCGCGGCGGCGATGGCCGACGGCGCCCCCACCCTGGTGCTCGACCAGCTCGCACCGCTCGCCTGACCCGACCATATGGCAGGGATCCGTCCCGGTTTCCGGGACGGATCCCTGCCAGATGCGCTTTCGGGACGGATCACGCCCAGAAACCGGCGGTCAGGCGAGGAGGTCGACGGCGATGTCGCCCCAGAGGCGCTCCATCAGGGCGAGGGAGTGCACGTCGCAGCGTTCGTTCGCTGCGTGGAACATGGCCACGTAGTCGTCGTACGGCAACTCCGACGAGAACAGTCCATAGCCGTACGACGTGGCGCCCTGCTGTCGGTAGAACCGGGCATCGGTGCCGCCGGGCGTGATGGCCGGTACGCACCGGGCGTCGGGGTACACCGACGCGGATGCCTTCTCGATCGAGCGCCACAGCGGCGAGTCGATGGGCGACGCCGTGGCGTGCCACTCCTCGTGCAGGAACTCGATGTCGACGCTGTCGACGAGGTCGGGTCCGATGAGTTCGTGCAGCAGACGAGTGACGTCGTCGTTGGTCTGCCCGGGCAGGGTGCGGATGTCGACCTCGATCTCCACGCTCGCCGGGATGGTGTTGGTCTTGCCGTCGGCACGCAGCACGTTCGGCGACAACGTGATGTGCGTGCACGCGTGACAGTCGGCGGCGAACCCACGGTCGGGATGCTGCGCCGCCCAGTCTCCCAACGCCACCGGGTCGAGCAGCGTGCGGGTGAGCTCGGGATCGAACTCCATGGCCTGCACGTAGCCGCGCCACGTGTCGTGGATGTCGGCGAGGGGCCGGTACTGCGCGATGCGCCGCACGATCTCGCTGGCCTTCACGAGCGCGTTGTCGCCCATCAGCGGCGTGGACCCGTGCGCCGCCCGACCGTGCACCACGAGCTTCGTCCACGCAGCGCCCTTCTCGGCCACCAACACCGGCAGCTTCATGCCCGACGGCGTGTGCATCGGGGTACCGCCGCACTCGGTGAGCACGTAGTCGGCCGACACGTCCGGTCGGTGATGGTCGAGCAACCATCCGGCACCGGCGGTGCCACCGGCCTCCTCGTCGGCGACCGCGGCGAACACCACCGTGCCCGGCAGCGCCACACGGCGCCTGGCCAGATCGGCGAACGCCACGGCCATCGACGCGGTGACGCACAGCATGTCGATGGCACCGCGGCCCCACACCCACCCGTCGATCAGTTCGCCACCGAACGGGTCGTGGCGCCAGTCGTCGGGTGTCACCGGCACCACGTCGGTGTGCCCCAGCAGCAGCAGGGTCGGTGCGGTGGGGTCGGTGCCGGGCAGGCGCGCCACCAACGACTGCCGGTTGGCGAGCGGACCGAACGACTGCACCTCGGCACCCGGCACGTCGACGACCGTGCGCAGCAACTCGGCCGCCCGCGTTTCGTCACCCGAGTCGGGGTGACCGGTGTTCACGCACTGCAGGCGGATGAGGTGCTGCAGCAGTTCGGTCGACTGGTTGGGTGCGGCGACGGTGCTCATCCTCCGATCATCGCGCCATGCGAGACTTCTCGATACCCGATCGCACAGGAGTGGCACATGGCCGCCAAGGAGCCCGCACCGCCGAAGCTGCTCTCCGGCGGCAACCCGCAGATCCCGAAGGGAATGGGCGACGCGCCCGTGCAGGCGTACCTCGACGCCCTGCCGGGATGGAAGCGCGACGTCGGCGTGCGGATCGACGAGTTGATCGTGCGCGCACTGCCCGACGTGCGGAAGATGGTGAAGTGGAACACGCCGTTCTACGGCATGGCGGACAACGGGTGGTTCCTCGGCCACCACTGCCTCACCAAGTACGTGAAGGTGGCGTTCATGAAGGGGGCCGCGCTGCACCCCGAGCCGCCGGTCGGCTCGAAACAGCCCGACGTGCGGTACCTCCACGTGTTCGAGGGCGACGTCATCGACGAGGCACAGTTCACCGACTGGGTGCGCCAGGCCGCGGCGCTGCCCGGCGACCAGCTCTGACCCCGATCGCTGCGACGACACCGCTGCTACGTTGACGCGATGCGACGGCGCTATGGCATGGCGAGTGCAGCCCTCGTACTGGTGCTGGTGCTCTTCGCGCTGGCGGCATCGTCGAACTGGGTGTCGCCGTGGGTGAACCCACCGAGCAACGGTGCGGAGTCGGTGACGGCCGACACCGTGCCACAGGAGGAGTCCCCCGGGGCGTCGAGCGGCTCCGGCAGCGACGAACGCGCCGCCAGTTCGTTGTCGGTCATCGGCATCGCGATCACCGTGGTGGCGGGCATGTTCGTGTTGTTCGCCGCGTGGACCATCGCTCGCGGCATGGTGATGTGGGGCGTGCCGCGGTTCCGCATCCATCGCCGCCGAGCCATGCCCGAACTCGACCCGCTCGCCGAGGACCCGCGCCTCGACCTGCCGCCGGAGATCGCCACCGACACCGCGAAGCTGATCCTCACCGAGGGCGAACCGCGGAACGCGATCGTGGCGTGCTGGATGCAGCTCGAGGCCGAGACGGCCTGGGCAGGGTTCCCGCGCCTCGACCACGAGACCTCGGCCGAGTACGTGGAACGTGTCATCGCGACGGCGTCGGTGGACCCACGGCCCATCACCCAACTGGCCGCCCTGTACCGGGAGGCCCGCTTCTCCGAACACCCCATCGACGAGACCCATCGCGCCACCGCGATCGAGGCACTCGAACACGTCGAACGGTCACTGCTCGGTCGGATCGGCACCCTGTCGTGACCAGGTGGCGCATCATCATCACCACCGTCGCGTGGCTGCTGCTGTGGGGTGCCCTGCAACTCACCGACTCGCGGCCCGACCCACTGCTGTTGGCCGGCATCGTGACCGCCATCGCCGTCATCCTGGTGGTGCTGCGCGACATGATCGAGCTGGTGACACCCGTCGAGTGGGTGAGCCCCTACGAGGTGGGGCCGAGTCTGCGCGGACGCGACACACGTGTCGACACGCTGCGCCGCCAACTCGACGGCGCGCCATGGTTGAGCCGGCAGTCGATCGGCGACGTGCTCGTCGAACTCATCGACGACCGCCTGCTCGCCCACCACGGCATCGACCGCTACGAACGGCCCGACGCCGCTGCGGCGTTGCTGAGCCGGCGGCTGCGGCGCGTGGTGGCCGAGCCGGGCCGATCCGCACCCATCCTGCGCGACATCGATCGCATCATCGACGACATCGAGGCACTGTGAACAAGGAGTTGCTGTGAGCGACATCGACATCGGCCGCACGTCGGCGCTCGCGCGAGCGGTGCTCGACGAGGTGGAGCTGGCGGTGGTGGGCAAACGCCGCCAACTCGCCACCGTGCTGTGCGGCGTGCTGGCCGGTGGGCACGTCCTGTTGGAGGACCTGCCCGGGTTGGGCAAGACGCTCGCCGCACGGTCGTTCGCCCAGACACTCGGCCTGCAGTTCGCTCGCGCGCAGTTCACCCCCGACCTGCTGCCGGCCGACCTGACCGGCTCGTTCATCTACGACCAGCGAACGCAGCAGTTCGAGTTCCGCAAGGGTCCGCTGTTCACCGGCCTGCTGCTCGCCGACGAGATCAACCGCACGCCACCGAAGACC